>JBDTAR010000118.1:0-19823 GCA_039924545.1 Nakamurella sp.
CGTCCGCACCCGCACAACTGGTCCGCACCCGTGCCGGAGCCTGGGCCGATCCCGCGGCAGCGGGCGAAACGCGTCATACATAAAGCGTCAAACGTCTGCGCGCCGTAAAACGACGTGTGGTACATACGGCAGCATGAACGAGACGGGATACCGAAGGGAGAACAGCGGGTGAAGATCATCGCAGCGATGAGCGGCGGCGTGGATTCAGCGCTGGCCGCGGCACTCGCGGTCGAGGCCGGGCACGATGTCACCGGCGTGCATATGGCGCTCTCGCGCTCGCCCAAAACGCTGCGCACCGGTTCGCGCGGCTGCTGCAGCGTCGAGGATGCGTTCGATGCCCGCCGAGTGTGTGACGTCATTGGCATCCCGTTCTACATTTGGGATTTCTCCGAAGAGTTCCAAAAGACCGTCGTCAAAGACTTTCTCGCCGAATACAAGGCCGGGCGTACCCCGAATCCGTGCCTGACCTGTAACCAGAAGATCAAGTTTGCGGCGCTGATGGATCGGGCGCTGGCACTTGGCTTCGACGGGGTCGCCACCGGACACTACGCCCAGGTCGACGGGGAGAAGCTGACCCGCTCGGCGGATATGGCGAAGGATCAGTCGTATGTACTGTCGGTGCTCACCCCGCACCAGGTTAAGCATTCGATCTTCCCGCTCGGTGGAATGACGAAAGTCGTGGTTCGTGTCGAGGCGGCTAAGCGCGGATTCGCGGTTGCCGATAAGCCGGACTCGTACGACCTGTGCTTCATTCCGGACGGCGACACCCGCGGCTATCTCAGTGAGAAGCTCGGTAAAGCCTCCGGCGACGTGGTGGACCAAGATACTGGCGAAACCGTCGCGACACATGGCGGCTATTTTGGTTACACGGTCGGCCAGCGCAAGGGCCTGAACATTCGGCAGGCAGCCTCCGACGGGCACGCGCGTTATGTGCTGGGCGTCGAGCCTGAAACCGGCACCGTGAAGGTCGGCCGCGCGTCACACCTGGACGTCTTCGGCATTGTCGCCGACCAGGTCGTGTATCCATCCGGGCCCCTCGATTTACCGGTGCACGGCAAGATCCAGGTCCGCGCGCACGGTCGCCCTGTTCCCGGCATGGTCGAGATGGACGACGACGGCGCGCTACATATCGAACTTGATGAGCCGATCCGCGGCGTCGCCGCTGGTCAGACCGCCGCCGTGTATGACGACACCAACACCGTGGTGCTCGCGGCCGGAAAAATCGCGACTACTCGCCGTCGAGATGAGTGACAGCGGAATGAATGCTGGCGCGAAAAGCAGTAGCGAGAAAAGTAACAGCAAGATGAATGACGTCCCTTGGCGCGCAGGCCTTTTCACCGGCATCGGCTCCATGCCCGGCGTCGAGCCGGTGGAGGCTGCTGCGCTCATCGCTGGTGAGCTCGCCGACCTGCCGCATCTGGTCGAATTGCCGGATCGAGGCCCGGGCGCCGACATGCTGGGCCGGGCGTTGGCGATCTGCGTCGAAATGCCTGGCGAGGTCACGCCTTTCGGCTGGCGCCTCGCTCGTCGGCCGGGACTCGATAGCCGCCGAGCGAGCGATTACCTGAACTGGGATCTCGACGCCGCCGAGCAGCACTACGCCGGGGCCGCCTGGGTGAAGGTGCAGTTTGCGGGCCCGTGGACCCTTGCGGCGAACGTGGAGACCCCGACCGGTAACCGCGCTATTACGGACGCCGGGGCAGTGCGGGATATCGCGGCTTCCCTTGCTGAAGGCATCGCCGAGCAGGTAGCCGACCTGGCCAAACGGTTGCCCGGAACGAAATTCGTCATACAGATTGACGAGCCTGAGTTGCCCGCGGTACTGCGCGGGAGCCTGTCTACCGCGTCTGGTTTCGGCGAGATCCCCGCAGTGTCGACGGCAGCGGCCGAGGAACTGCTGGCAGCGCTCGTCGGCTCGTTCGACGCGCGCCCCTCGATAGTGCACTGCTGCCACCCCGAGATCCCGATGGCGATGTTACGCAGCGCAGGTTTCGACGCCATCTCGCTGGATTTAACTGCAGGTATGACGCTTCCCGCGACACGTCTCGATCAGATAGGTGAGGCAGTGGAAGCCGGAACCGTGCTGCTCGCGGGACTGGTGCCGACGCGCGAGCCGAAGCCGCCTTCGGAGGATGTCACTATTGGCGCCCCGGCCGGTGAGGGCGACGCGCGTTCGCGGGCTGAGACTTCCGATGCGCGCGACGCGCGTGCGCGGGATCGCGACTTTGGACAGCACAATTCCGGACAGCGCGATTCTCGGCAAGCCGGGTCGCTGCTGTTCGATTTTCATGATGTCGCGCAGCCGCTTCTGGACCTGTGGCACCGTCTCGGACTGCCCGATCGGACGCTTCATCAGGTCGTCGTCACGCCGACAAGCGGACTGGCTGGTGCGGATGACGCCTGGGCGCGGCAAGCCTTGACCCTGGCCCGCGACGCCGCCCGAGTCATCGCAGATCGCGCATTGGGGTAGCGCGACCTATCACGATCCTTACTCGGACTCCGGCGTTCGGAGGTCACCGTCGGTAGTCCCCGAAGATTCGAGCACCTTTACCAAGAGCTGGTCACGATCGGACGCACGATGGGCCCGACCGTCGTCGTCCACCCATTCGTACTTGCTGACGTCGAAGACACCGGTGGGGCGGTACCCGAGCCGGATATACAGCCGCTCAGCGCCAGGATTGGTATCCGCGACAGCGATACACATGTGCCGGATGCCCGCATTGCGAGCCAGCTCTTCAGCTGCTCTGACCAACTCGCCGCCGACGCCTTCTCCGCGGAAATTTTCACGGACGTGCAGAAGGTTGAATTCCACCGCAGCCGGGAATGCCTTCTGGCCGTTTGACCCGATGTAGCCGTTCCATTGGATCACGCCGGACCCGAGTGGTTCGATGCCTCGCCACGCGATCAGATACGTTGCGACGCCTGCGGATTGCTTCGCAACGTGGGCTTCGTGCACGCGGCCTTGTGTCGGCCAGCGTGTACACAATCCGTCAAGCTCGTCGGGTTGACATGGCCGAATCTCCATCGACTCAGTGAACACCAACTCGATCCGCGCGGCTCAGCCGCTGTAGTTTGGGTGCGAAATTTACGTCCGTCACTTCGGTGCCCGAGTCCGGACAGACGGAACCTAGCCAGCCGGTCACGCTTTCCGCCACATTGGACGGTCCCTACGCCGACGTGGCGACGCTGAAGTCCTCGTCGGGTAACAGTCCCGCTGACGCGACTGAAGTAGAACTCACCGCGCCCGCAATCCATACCACCACCTGGGATGGCGGGGCGCCGATCTCCCGGATCCGGCTCCCGTTAACGGCTGCGGCCGGGTACGACAACGCATCCACGTCGATTTCTGCTGCCAGCTCCGGCGCAGTGAGTGGTGCCAGCATCATTCAGGTCATGAACCCATAAGGCTTAGAAGGAGGCCGGATGGGCGGTCTTTCAGGCTGGCATGCTCTGATGCCCTTGGTCGAGTTGGCCTTTGTGGTAGTGGCCGTTGGCGTTGTCAGTGTGATTGCCGTGTTCTTCCTTCGGCGATTTGGCGGTGTGCAACATCGGGAGTCTGGGCCACCTCCTGGATGGATTTCGGCGCGGGAGACCCTTGACCAGCGATATGCCCGGGGAGAGATCGATACTGCCGAATACTAGGAACGACTCAGTCATCAGGGCCCGGCGTGATCACATCGCGATCGGTCACCGGGGGCTGGCAGGCGCCTTGCTTTTCTGCGCGGACGCCGCACCCAGGAACAGGACGAACACCGGAATGGTGAGCAGCGCAGCAGCAATGTTCAACCCAGCAAAGCCGGACATTTCTTGAACGAACCCGGAGGCGCCTGCGGCGAATGCGGCCATCAAATTCATGACCATGTCGGATGTGCCCTGCACCGTCGGCCGGATGGACTCTGGAACCGACTCTGCTAGGAGTGTCGATCCGGCGACGAGAGAGAACGACCAGCCGAGCCCGACCAGGAACAAGCCGATCGATACCAAGACCGTCGACGGCCCGGCAATGACGCCGAAAATGGCGGCCAGTACGAAGATTCCTTGGCCTATCAAAATGGTCGGTAACGGTCCAACCCGGTCGCTGAGGATGCCGACTACCGGCGAGAACGCGTACATGCCCAGGACATGCACGCTGATGACCATGCCGACCAGTGTCAGGGTGGATCCGTGATTCATCATGTGGACCGGGGTCATCGTCATCACCGCGGCCATGACGGTGTGTCCCAGGGCGATGGTGACGAACGCGAACCGGGTGACCGGTGACGCACCGATCGCGTGCATGGTGACCCGGAGGTTGCGCTGCTTGACGGTCCCGGCACCGTCGAGCGAGCCCGAATACTGTTGAGCGGTCAGCAACGGGTCTGGCCGCATGAACACGAACATCGCTAGTGCGCCGAACACCAGCACGACACTAGAGATGAGGAAACCGCCAGACAGCGGCGGCAGGCCGAACCAGCCAGCCACGTCCGCGCCGGGGGTAGCCAGGTTCGGGCCGACGACAGAGCCGACCGTGGTCGACCACACGACCAGTGACAGCGTTTTGCCCCTGCTAGTGGGGCGTGCGAGATCGATGGCGGCGTAGCGAGACTGCAGGTTGACGGCGCTGCCGCATCCGAACATCAGCATGCCCAGAATCAGCAACGGCAGGCTCATGATGGTCGCGGCGACGACCAAGGTAATTCCGCCGATGGACGCGATCGTCCACCCAAGGCCCAGTGCCGAGTTGCGCCCCTTCTTTCTCGCCAGCAGTGCGAGCGGCAACGCGACCGCGGCCGCACCTAAGGTGGTGCAGGTCCGCGCCAAACCCGCCATGGACTCAGATCCCGCGATTGCTTCGGCCAGCAGAGCGCTCAGGGACGCGCTGGCCCCAATGCCCACACCACCGACGATCTGCGCAGCGACCAGCATGCGGACAGTACGTCGTTGGATTCGCATGACGGTCGGACCCGCCTGCCATTCACGTACGGGCGCCGTGGGAGCCGCTGGTGCTCCCGTCGGAATTGAATCACGCTGAAGTGATTCGCCGCCGACGCCGTCGCCCCATGCGTCGCCGGAGGCCGCAACGGGAAGCTCAGTGATGGCAGGGTGCGCCGCGGCGAGACTGTCGTCGTCCTTCGCGTCCTGCTCAATCGGATACCGCTCGCTCATCCATTTCCATTCGTAGCCGGGCTGGGACAGCGTATATCGGGCCAGCATCCATTTCGCCGAAACGCCGATGTGATTGGAGGCGAGTAGTGAATGACGACGTGCCCGGCACGCGAGCCAGGCTCTCACTATCTGCGGGTGGGCTTAGCCGAGGACATCGTCATACCCGTTTGAACGGTTCCCGCGGCGCAGCCTTCGCCGCGATGGCTACCGCGATCACCGCGGCCATCGCCACCATTCCCGCAGCCCCCGACCAGCCAGAGTGCATGAAAACCAGCGCGCCGACGTATCCGACCACGCTCGAGCCCAAGTAGTAGGTCAGCGAGTACAGCGCGGTGGCTTGCGACCGCGCGGATGGAACCAGCACGCCCACCCAGGCGGCCGCAACGGCATGAGCCAAAAAGAAACTGAACGTGACGACGATAAGGCCCGCGATGATGAGTGCGAGCGGGTGCGCCAGCGTCAGCAGCGCTCCCGCAGCCACACCGCCGCCGCCCGCCATCACGATGCGTCTACGTCCGAAACGACCGACAAGTCGGCCCACTAACGACGAGCTCGCCGTGCCCACCAGATAAATGACGAAGAGCAGCGACACCAGCGACGCAGGCACCAGATAGGGCGGTGCGAGTAGGCGGAACGCAAGCAAGTTGTACATCGTCACGAAGCCGCCCATCAGCAGAAATCCCTGCAAGTACAGCGACCACACTGCTGATCCGCGCATCGCCTGGTGGATTCGCCGCTGCTGCCTTGGCGGAGCGCCGCCAGCGTCGGTGTGGGTGTGATTGCTGGTATGACGCTGTCCTCGGGTCAGCCGCGGCGGCGCTTTTCTCGGCGACGCCTCGTTTGGCAGTGAATCTTTGGGTAGTGACACGGCGAAGATGACGGCCAGCACCACCACCGCGATCGCTGTCGCGGCGAGCCCCCAGCGCCAGCCGTTCGCGCCGCCGACAATGCCCGCGACGGTTCCGGTGAGGATCCGGCCGATTAACCCGCCGACCGAAGTCCCGGCGATATAAAGCCCGCCCATCGCGACTGATCGGCCCGGGACTGCGTGTTCGACGAGGTGCGCCATGGCAAGAGCAGGAACCGCGGCTAACGCGGCGCCTGACAGGGCCCGCAGGATCAGCAATATGGCGATTGTCGGTGCGAAGGGAGCAAGGAGTCCGGTGATGGCTGCAATGATCGTTGCAATCTTCATGGCGCGAGCGCGGCCGATTCGGTCTGCTACGGCGGCCCACGGCAGCACCGTCAGAGCCAGCGCGCCGGTCGCGACCGAGATTGCCAGGGACGCAACAGATTCGTTGATATGCATCTGGTCCGACAGTGCCGGGAGCACAGCTTGGATAGCGTATAAATCGGCGAAGGTGGCGATGCCCCCGCACACCATCGACACTGCGAGCCGCCGGGATTGCTGCACAGTCGGACGCTACTCGCGAAATACTTTTTGGCGATGTAAACCTTTTGCCCCGTCCCGCGCATTACCTATACGTCAGAGCCGCAGCGCCCCGGGTGATATCCCGGCCCGGCGTGGTGGCACGGGAAACGCAAGGAGGACTCCATGAAAATCCAGCATCGATCTGCTCTTCGACGGGTAGTCAGTATCGTCGCCACGGTAGGTATGGCGGCCGCGACGGCAGTGATTGTCGCGCCGTCCGCGTCTGCGGCATGGTCCGGAACGCACGACAACATCATCCGGGCCACTCCGCTCGCCGATGCGGCCTATGTCGATGCCACTGGCAATCCGACCGGTACCGGCGGTTTCGCCACGTACGGCGCCACCCACGCCACCGGCTTCGCCCGCCTCGTCGGCCAGGACCCAGCGCTACCGGCCTCGAACATTCAGATCAGCCTCGCGTCCGACACCGGGGCGACCGGTTTGTGGGCTGCTAGTGACGTGGTCACGTTGACATTGCCCGCCGGAGTGTCGTTCACCGCCCCGCCGGTCGCGTCCACGGACGTAACCAATCTCCCATCCGGCGCGATCGGATCGGTCACCGCACCGGGGAGTACCGCGACTATCCCGCTCACCGCGGCGGACCCTGGCAACAATCCGGCAAATACCGGATATCTGCTGTCCGTCAGCGGGATATCAGTCACGGTGCCGACCTCCTTTACCGGCCCGCTCGCCATGACGGTCACCACGCCGTCCGGCACGCACAACACCACGACCATCGGGTATGTCGCCCCATTGACGCTCACGGCCCCGGCCATGACGGTGACCCCCGGGTCAGCCTCGCAAGCGCTTCCCGTGATAACACTCGGTGAATTGGTCAAATCTGGTTTGGCAGCGGGCTCAGACTCGCTAACGATCACCGGTGGTACTGCCGCGTTCGACATTACGAATCCCGCGTCGGTGACCGCCGCTGGGATGTCCGGGATTTCCATTACAGGCCCCGTCACATCGTCAAGCAACGTGACGTGGACCGTGGCAAGCCCCAGCGCTACGACGCAGGAGTCCGTGGCGATTAGTGGCCTGCACGTCATAGACGTCCAACCAGGAATCCCAGTAAAGATCACGCTCAATACCGGTGGGTTCGCGGCCAACAACGGCTCCGGATCGACGTTCTCGTTCGCACCAGCGCTGGCCAATCCCGCAGTTGAAAAACCTGATCCAGGCGGCGGTGACGGTCGGTAAGACGGTCACAGTAAAGGAGGTTGCGGGTAATTCGCGCTACGCGACATCCGCCGCGACGGCCACCGAGGCCGCGGCATCTGCGATCACGTTGCAATCGCTCGCAGTGGGTGACCCGTACTTGAAGACTGCGGTCCTTGCATCCGGCACCGAGAATGCCGATGCGCTCGCGGCCGGCGCGCTCAGCTACGCCGCAGTATCCCGATGCTGCTCACCAACGGCTCCGCCATCTCCCCCGAGGTGGCGTCGGCGATCAGCACGCTGGGAATTTCGCAGGTAGTAGTGCTCGGCGGCACGGATCGGGTTTCTGCCGCGCTGGTTTCGTCCCTGGCGGCGCTCGGTGTGACGGTAACGAAGCGCATTGCGGGCAGGTCCCGCTACACGACCGCTGCCGATCTGTACAGCTGGGCCTACGCCACCGCGACACCCGTGAGCGGCGACCGCGGACTTAGTTGGGCTGGCGATACTGCGTTCCTGGCGAACGGCACTGCTGGATTCCCGGATGCGCTGGCCGTCGCATCGGGGCGCTACGCACCACGCAGGTCCGGCACTTCGCTGACGACGCGCAAAGCGCTGGTGTTCGCGCTCTGTTGCTCGCGCCCGTCTCTTACCAGGCGCTCACGGCGGACGACGTGTACGGGCTTTTTGAGGATGTGACAACAAACGTGTCGGTTCCCGTCGTGGTGTACGACAATCCCGGCACCACGCGCTTCGTCTTCACCGATGAGCTGTACGGGTCGATCGCCGGCGCGCCACCGGCATGATCGTGTCCGATTAGGTATCGACACAATGCAGGTGAGCAGCGGAGATCCTGCTGCGCGCACGAAGAAGTGGACAGGTCCGGAGAGAACGCGGAAAGTACTACAAACGGCGCTGTTGAGCAGTTATCACCGCCGGAGTAGCGTCCCTCCAATAGTCGCCGCTGTGACTTGCATCAAGTCGACGCCATAGGGACGGCAGGAGAACTCTGCGTAAGAACGCAGTGATGGCTCGGCTGGAGGTATTGATGCACAGTTCGAAAGTTACCGCGCGCAACCGTTTCGGGAATCGCAGGCACCGGTCTTCCGGCGCCCTCGTGGCGGGCACTGCGCTCGTGGCGGCGTTCACGATGGTTATTGCTTCGTGTGGCAGTTCCGGCGGAGCGTCTGGAGCGTCTGCGGTTGCTGGTAACTCGTCCAGCGCCAGTAGCCAGGCCGCCGCCGGGAACACCGGTGCGACGGGAAGTTCTGGCGCAGTTGCGGCCAGCGGAGGGCCCATCGAACTCGGCCAGATTGCCTCGCTGACTGGCAACTACACGCCACTGGGCACGAACAACAAGCTAGGTGCCGACCTGGCGGTGCAACAGATCAATGACGCCGGTGGGGTGCTGGGCCGCCCGCTGAAGATCAGCGTCAAGGACGACCAATCCTCGCCCGATCAGGCGGTGATCGCGTTCAATGACTTGGCCAGCACGGGCGTCGCGGCGGTTATCGGATCGTCAAACTCCAACGCCAGTCTCGCGGTGATCCCGATCGCTGAGCGGAAGAAGATCTCCTACATTTCCACTGCAGCCGCCGACGAGCAGATTGACCCGGTACGGTCGTTCGGCTACATGACGACACCGACCGCCGGGGTGATCGCCGAACAGTTGTTGCGCTATTTCAAGGCAAAGGGCATGACGAAGATGGCCGTGGCCTACAACACCCAGCAGGCATACGCCGTCACCGGCTGGAAGAAGATGGAGGCGCTCGCGGACAAGTACGGAATCTCGTTCGTTGACAAAGAAACTTTCGAAACATCGATGACGGACTTCGCCTCGGTACTCACCCACGTCAGCAGCAGCGGTGCGCAGGGCCTGATGGTGTGGGTAACCGGCGCGCCCGCTGTAATCATCACCAAGCAGATGGCGACATCGGGGCCGAAAATCCCGCTGATCTTCAGTCCCGCGGAAGCGAGCACGCTTTACACCAAGCCTGCGGGCAGTGCGGCCGTCGGTGTCATCTTGGCCTGCTCGGTCGCCTCCGTCGGTCCGGATCTACCGGCGTCCAAACTCAAGGACACAGTGATGGCGATGGCGACTGCATTCCAGAAGGCCAACGGCACATACCCGCCGCAGTTCGCGTTCGACGGTTATGACGCGGTCGAACTGATTGCTGCGGCGATAAAGAAGGCAGACAGCGCCGACCCGGTGAAGGTCCAGCAGGCGCTGGACACCCTGACGCTGCTGGCCCCGGAGGGTACCTACCACCTGAGCCCCACCGACCACTCTGGGCTGACGGTCGACGATGTCGCCATCGCAGTAGTGAAGTCCGACGGCAGCCTGTCTGCGACGGATTGGTCGAAACAGGAGCTCGCCAAGACCTTGAAGTAGTCGGCGGCCTGAGCGCGGTAGTCGTTAGACCACCGTCAACGAAGTGTCCGCGCGGCGCCTAGGGCGTGCGGGGAAAGGGGTGCTTGACGGTGCTGGACATCTCGAACGTCTCGCGCTCGTTCGGTGGTGTGTTCGCGGTTTGCGACGTGTCGATGACGGTGCCGGACGGTCAGTTGCGAGCGATCATCGGGCCGAACGGTGCAGGCAAGTCGACCTTGTTCAACGTGATCAGCGGCCACCTGGCACCAGATAGCGGTTCAGTGGTCTACGACGGCGTAGACCTGCACCGGTCAGCGCCACACCGTAGGGCGCGTCTGGGTGTGGCGATCGTGTTTCAGGGCGCCCGCATCTTCAAAGGTATGACGACGCTGGAGAATGTCATGGTTGGTGCCCATTCCCGCACCAACCACGGATTTGTGGCAGCAGCCTTGCGGTTGCCTCGGCATCGCAGGGAGGAACGGACCATCCGGGCCGACGCGCTGGCAGCGCTGGAGCGGGTCGACATGGCGAAATGGGCTGACCACCCCGCTGAAGAGCTGCCGTTGGGACTGCAACGTCGCCTGCAGGTGGCACGAGCATTGGCCGCCGAGCCGCGGCTGCTGTTGCTGGACGAGCCTGCGTCGGGTCTGCGTGCCGGTGAACGTGCTGCGCTGGCGGATGTGATTGCGGATCTGCACTCCGACGGACTGACAATTCTGCTCATCGAGCACGACGTCGGTTTCGTCGTACGGCTGGCTGACCGGATCACCGTACTCAACCTCGGCGCAGTGATCGCCGACGGCACGCCGGCGGACGTTACTGCGGACCCAGCCGTCATCGACGCATACCTGGGGCGAGAGGCAGACCATGCTGCGGGTTGAGGACCTAGTGGTGCGTTACGGCAATGCAACGGCGCTGGACGGCGTAAGCCTGACGGTCAACGCGGGTGAGATGGTCGCGCTGGTCGGGCCGAACGGCGCTGGCAAATCGACGCTGGTCAATACGCTTTCTGGAGTGTTGAGCCCAGTGAGCGGTTCAGTCCAATTGGAGGGCACTTTGGCACAGGTGCCGGAGGGACGACAGCTGTTTGCAGACATGAGTGTGGCCGATAACCTGCAATTAGGGGCCTGGCGATCCCGTCGCAGGTCTGGTGCGCGCGACCCACGCCGCGTTTATGCGGTACTTCCCGACTTGGAACGAATGGCTGGGCAATTGGCCGGGACACTGTCCGGCGGACAGCAGCAGATGGTGGCGGTGGGTCGGGCGCTGATGGCGGACCCGGACATTCTGGCGATCGATGAGCTGTCCCTCGGTTTAGCGCCGATAATAGTATCCGACCTGGTAGAACACTTGCGAATGTTGAACGCCGAACGAGGCATGGCCGTTTTGTTAATCGAACAGAATGCCCGGCTGGCTTTCGATCTGTGCGAGCGCGCCTACGTCCTGGAGGCCGGGCGGATTACGTCCGCCGGAACCTGTGTGGAACTCGCCCGGAGTCCCGAGGTCGCCCGGGCTTACCTCGGTGTTTCTGGTGAGGCCGTGACGGTCATCGCGGCGGGTGCAACGGACGCTGGTAGCCCGGTGGGCATGGCAGGCGGCGGATCGGCGTGAGTGCATTCCTGACTTATTTGATCTCCGGCTTGGCGATCGGTTGCACGTTTGCGCTGGTCGGTTCCGGTTTCGTGGCGATCCACCGGGTAACCCGAGTAGTCAACTTCGCACAGGGCACCTTCGCAGTTGTCGCCGGGATGATGGCTGGGTCCATGCTGGGCCACGGTCTGCCACATGGACTGGCCGAAGTGATCGCCGTTGTGCTGGCCGGGGCTTGCGGCCTTGCCGCCGGGGTCATCGCCATCGGCAAACCAGGCACCCCGACGCTGTCCTCACTGGTGATTACCCTGGGCATCGCTATCGGGGCCTATGCGGTGGAGATAGTTGTCTGGGGGGATCAGCCGGTTTCGTACCAAATGGCTAGGGGTTCGGTCGATATTGCTGGCGCCCACATCCAGACTCAGTACTTCGTCGTAATCGGCGCGACCATCGCCATCTTCATCGCGCTTAGCTTATTCTTTTCCCGCAGTTATGTCGGTAAAGCGCTGACCGCCTGTGCGTCGAATCCGTATGCCGCACGGCTTGCCGGGATTAACCCGATCCGGATGGGCCTCATCGCTTTTACCGTGGGCGGAGTGCTTGGCGGACTGGCCGGTGTGCTGATCACCCCGCTGCAACCGGTGACATTCGATGCCGATGTCGCATTAGCAGTCAACGGTTTCGCTGCAGCGATCTTCGGCGGCTTGAACAAACCGTCCGCTGCGTTGGTGGGCGGGCTGGTGCTCGGGGTGACCGAGGCGTTAGTTGCTGGGTATTACAACGCGTCATATCAGACCGAGGTGGCGTTAGGGCTGATGCTGGCAATCATGATTTGGCAGGCTCGCAAGCGGCTGAGCGTCGTGGAGGAGGTCCATTGAACGCCTTCGGCGGTGCCACCGCTGGTGGGACAAGGCACACTCGGGCGCGCTCAAGTGATCGGCTGCGGTCGGCGGGCATTGTGCTGGGCGTAATCGTTGGGGTGGGGACCCTCGTGTTACCGCTCGGGCTTTCTGCCGCACAACTCACTGTCTATGTTTTGCTTGGCACGGCCACCATGGTGACCGTCGGAGTATCGCTGTTGATGGGCTATGCGGGGCAGGTGTCTCTCGGGCAGGCAGCCTTCTATGCGATTGGCGGCTACACCGCTGCACTGATGACTATTCACGGGCTGCCCAGTCTGCTCGGTCTGATATGTGCGCCGATAGTCGCCGGAGTCGTCGCCGGTGTCGTCGGTATTCCGATCCTGCGGTTGCGCGGGCACTATCTGGCGTTTGCCACGCTCGCCATGCAGTTGATCCTGCTTTCAATCGTTGCGCAGGTGGATTTTTTCGGCGGCGAACTCGGGCTCAACGGCATTCCGTTGCTGAGTCTGGCGGGAAAGGAGTTGTCGGATCCACGCGCGTACGCGTACGTGGTGTGGATCGGAGTTGCGCTCGTCATGCTGGTTACGCACAACATAATCGCATCTCGCCCCGGGCGGGGCCTGCGGGCATTAGCGACCAGCGAGACTGCCGCGGAATCGGCGGGCGTGCCCGTTACCCGTTACCGGCTGACAGTCTTCGCGCTGTCCGCGGCGTTCGCCGGACTGGCAGGTGCCATCTACGCGTTTTTCCTCGGGTACATCGCGCCTGGCTCGTTTCCAGTGCTGCTGTCACTGGAATTCGTGGTGATGGCGGTGGTCGGCGGACTCGGCACTGTCTGGGGGCCGCTGGTCGGCGCGGCGGTGATCACACTGCTGGTGCAGTGGCTCAACGGTCTAGGAACCATGCCGGGCATGCCTGCCTACGCCTCGGTGGTGTTCTCCTATGCCGTGTATGCGGTAGTGCTGATCGGGGTGCTGTTGTTTCTGCGGCGTGGGCTGCTTCCTACCGCAGTTGTGATGCTGCGCAAGGTGACTCGGCGACGTACGGGTGGCCCTGTCGGCAGTGTTGAGAGTGCCGACGATGACGTACCCGTCGGCGGCGCGGATAGTTCCAGCAGTGTCGATGGCGCCGAGGATGGCGACGGTCACATCGGTAGTCCTGCTGGCTCCGAAGCCGGACGCTGACCGCGCTAATGGCGGTTAGCTGGCGGTAGGCGTGCAATTTCTGGACCGCCGCCGCCAGACCATTCCAGGTTGAGAATCGGCTACCAGCCGTGCACTGCTGCCTCGACTGCCTCGCATGTTCTACGGGACCGCGACTCTGGCGCAGCTTTTCGCGACGGACGATTGCATGGTTGGAATCCGGCAAAGTCGGCTCGCGTCGCACTACCGGCGGCATTGTTCGGAGCCTGGCTGTGCGACGCTGGACGATATAGACGTCGCGAATACCGTGAGTTGTTCGCAGACTCTGGAAGGATCGCATGGCTGACAGTTCTGCCGAACGCGGAGTGCGGGGGTCTGGACGCGCACGTCGCGGGAGCAACGGGAGGCGGAGCCGGCGCACCCGCCCGGATAGTCCCCTGCCGGACAGGGACGGCATTCCCGCCGTGCGGCTACATATGGTGCGTGAGGCACCATGGCGAACCGTTGCCGAATTCCTCACCGACAAGACGCACGCCGCCGCAGAAGTCGCACAACGGCTAGACGCAGGCGGGGTGGTGCTCACTGATGGCACGGTCGTCACTCGTGACACGGCGTATGTGCCCGGCGGCTGGGTTTTCCTCTATCGCGATGCACTGCCGGAGACCACTGTCCCCGGCGAGCTGACGGTGCTCTACCGCGACGAGAACATTGTGGTCGTCGACAAGCCACACTTCATGGCTACGACGCCCCGCGGCTCCCACGTGACGCAAACCGTGATCGTGCAACTGCGCCGCCAGCTGGATCTGCCGGAGCTCTCGGCAGCGCACCGGCTGGACCGGCTCACTGCTGGTGTGCTCCTGCTGACCGTGCGCCGCGAGGTCCGGGCGGCCTATCAGGAATTGTTTGCGCGCCGCGAAACCCGCAAGGTCTACTTCGCGGTGGCGCCCATTCGCCGAGACCTCGAGCTACCCACTGAAGTGCGCTCTCGCATCGTCAAGGAACGGGGCAGCCTGCAGGTGCGTGAGGAGGACGGCGAGATCAACGCGATCACCCGAGTGGAGCTCCACTGTGAACTCGGCAGTGAACTCGGTGCCGGCATAGGCGCCGAACTAGGCGTGTACCGGTTGACACCGAGCACTGGGCGCACCCACCAACTGCGCACACACATGGCGGGCCTGGGCATACCGATTATGGGAGACCCGCTCTATCCGGTACTTGAGGAACAATGCCCGGACGATTTCACGACTCCGCTGCAGCTGCTGGCGCACACGCTCGAGTTCACTGACCCGTTGACCGGCGAAGAACGAATCTTCACGTCGCGGCGGGCATTGGCTGCTGTGTCGGATTCTCTCGCTAGGCTGGAACCGTGACTGAACCGCGTGATTCATCGCCCGAGAAGCCGGCTGAGAATACTGCTGGTAGGACGAATGAGCCTGCCGTCAACGGCATTGCAGACGATGCCGCAGCGGCCCGGCACGCGGAGCTTTCTGCGCTCATCACCGAGGCCCGCGACCGTTACTACCAGCTGGACTCACCGACCATATCCGACGGCGAATTCGACATCCTGTTTAGCGAGCTCCTCGCGATCGAGGCGCAGTATCCGGCGTTGGTCACGGCCGATTCGCCTTCCCAGATCGTCGGTCCGGCGCCCGGCGCGACTTTCACCCCGGTGGAACATCCAGAGCGGATGCTCAGCCTGGACGACGTCTTTTCGCCCGAAGATCTTTCCGCCTGGCTGCAGCGCACCTCGGCAGCTATTGCTGCGTTCTCCGAAGGGCCCGTCGAATGGCTCACTGAGGTCAAAATCGATGGGCTCGCCGTCGACCTTATCTACAAGAACGGCGTGCTCGCATGGGCGGCGACTAGGGGCGATGGGCACATCGGCGAGGATGTGACGGCCAATGTGCGGGCCATCTCCTCGATACCGCAGCGGCTCCGTGCCGATGGAGGTCACGATGTGCCCGAGTTCGTGGAAATTCGCGGCGAAGTGTTCTTCCTGCTGGAATCGTTCGCTGGGCTCAACGGGCGACTGGTCGCGGCCGACGAAAAGCCCTTCGCGAACCCGCGCAACGCCGCCGCAGGATCTCTCCGGCAGAAGGATCCGGCAGTAACGGCGTCGCGGGGCCTGTCCATGTTCTGCCATGGCATCGGACGACGGGTCGGCTTCGACATTGACCGGCAGTCGCACATGTACGAGCGGCTGCAAGCCTGGGGACTACCCGTCTCCAGCCACAACGTCGTGGTGCATACCGCAGACGAGGTCCTCGATCGGATGCGGTTTTGGGGCGAACATCGCGGCGAAGTAGAGCACGAGATTGATGGCCTCGTTGTCAAAGTCGATAATCTCGCGACCCAGGCTCGGCTCGGCCACACTTCTCGCGTTCCGCGCTGGGCGGTCGCTTACAAATACCCGCCGCAGGAGGCCACCACGGTGCTCCTCGGTATAGAGGTCGGTGTTGGACGCACTGGCCGGGTAACGCCTTACGCAGTGCTTGAACCCGTCACGATTGCCGGCTCGACCGTCGCTCGCGCCACCCTGCACAATGCAGAGGACGTCAAACGACGCGGTGTCCTGATCGGTGACACCGTCGTGATCCGCAAGGCCGGCGACGTGATCCCGGAAATCCTCGGCCCGGTCGCGGATCTGCGCGAGGACGGGCGCACGCTCCGCGAATTCGAAATGCCCACACACTGCCCTGAATGCGGTACGGAGTTGGCGCACGCCAAGGACGGTGATGTCGACATTCGGTGCCCCAACGCGAAATCATGCCCGGCGCAACTCCGTGAGCGGCTGTTTTACCTCGCCGGTCGCGGCGCCTTCGATATCGACGCACTCGGCTACGAGGCGGCCACCGCACTATTGGAGGCGCATGTCCTCGATGGTGAGGCAGGCTTGTTCGACCTCGGCGAAGAGCAATTACTCACTGTCCCGTTCTTTCGAAATAAGGACGGATCCTTGTCGGCCGGCGGGCACACCATGCTGCAGAATCTTGCCGAGAAAAGGACTCAGCCGCTGTGGCGGGTGATCGTCGCGCTGTCGATTAGGCACGTGGGGCCGACGGCGGCCCGGGCGCTTGCCGCGCACTTCCGGTCGATGGATGAGATCCGGGCTGCCTCCGTCGAGAGGCTTTCCGCGGTCGACGGTGTGGGCGCCATCATCGCCGAGGCGATCATCGACTGGTTCACCATCGACTGGCATCGCGAAATCGTGCAGCAATGGGCTGAAGCCGGGGTGACCATGGAAGATGAGCTCCCAGCTGCATCAGAGCAAACCCCGCAGACCCTGGTGGGCCTCACCGTCGTCGTGACGGGATCGCTGGAGACCTTCACTCGTGACGAAGCGAAAGCCGCGCTTCTGGATCGCGGAGCGAAAGCGGCAGGGTCCGTCTCCAAGAAAACCGACTTTGTCGTGGTGGGCGCAGACCCCGGCTCCAAGGCCGACAAGGCACGGGCGCTCAGCCGGCCCATCCTCGACGAAGCGGGCTTTCGAGTGCTACTGAACGATGGCGCCGAGGCCGCACGGGCGGCCGCGACTATCGGCGAGGCTGCGCCTTAACGGCTGCTTCGTATCGACTGCGCCTTCGGCAGGGCCGCGGGACGCGTCATACCTGCAGCGCCGAATTCAAAACGGCGGCACAATTACGCGGTGAATACGACACTGCAGATCCTCTTGATGGTGGCGATCATCGTGGCCGTCGCCGCAGGCGCGCGGCGTGGGCGATACTCCGAGCCACTCGTATTGGTGGCAGTCGGTGTCGCACTCTCCTTCGTACCCAACGCCTTCGACATTCACATCACGCCCGAGTTGGTCCTCGGGGGACTATTGCCACCGCTGCTGTACGCAATGGCGATTCGCACTCCGCTCGTCCAATTCGCGAGACACCGTCGCGCCATCGTACTGCTGGCCATAGGCGCCGTCGTGTTCTCCACCTTCGCCGTGGGCCTTGCGGTGTGGTGGATGCTGCCGGGTGTGGCGTTCGCGGCGGCTTGCGCGTTCGGCGCCGTCGTCGCGCCGCCCGATGCGGTGGCCGCGACCGCCGTCGCACGGCGCATTGGTATGCCACGACGGATCGTGGCGATATTGGAAGGCGAAAGTCTGCTCAATGATGCGACCGCTCTCGTAGCCCTGAGCACCGCCATTACGGCGATGTCGGTAAGTGTGACGCCCGGACAGGTGCTGTGGGACTTCCTGCTGGCGGCAGCGGGCGGAGTCGCTGTCGGAATCGCCGCCGCAATAATTCTCGCCACGGTGCGGAAGCATTTGACGACACCGGTGCTGGATACTGCGCTGTCCTTTGCTGCGCCCTATGTCGCGTTTCTACCAGCTCAAGAAATCGGGGTTTCAGGAGTGCTTGCGGTCGTCGTGACCGGCCTGTGGCTCGGTCACCGTTCCATTTCGCTGCAAAGCGCCTCCTCCCGCATCACCGAATCGATCAACTGGAACACCGTGCAGTTTCTGCTGGAGAACGGCGTATTCCTGCTGATCGGTCTGCAGTTAAGGGACATGCTCGTGACAGTAGATCGCGGCGCGTTGGCATGGCGCGTCGTGATTCCGCTGTGTGTGGTGACATTGCTGGTGACGATCGCTTCGCGCGTGGTGTACGTATTCGCAAGCACAGCCGCAACCCATGTGGCGCGTCGAAAGCGGTGGCCCTGGAGTGACGCGGCGGTCATCTCCTGGGCGGGAATGCGTGGCGTGGTGACGCTAGCTGCGGTGTTCGTGATTCCCGCCAGTACACCCAACCGCGCGGTTCTCGCGCTAGCCGCGTTCACCGTGGTGGTGGGGACGCTCCTGATCCAAGGTCTCACCCTTCCACGGCTCGTGCGGCGACTATCGCTGCACGGCCCGGATCCAGTGGAGGACGCCTTACAGCTCGCCGGGCTCACCGGTGCCGCCGTTAAAGCCGGGCTCTCCAGGCTCGCCGAGGAAGCAGGTCCAGATGACCCGGCCGACGTCATACAACAGTTGCGCGATCGCGCAGCCCTCCGGGTCAACCTCACCTGGGAGCGACTCGGCCGACCCCGCTCCGAGTTGGAGCCGCCGTCCGCCGTGTATCGCCGACTGCGTACGGCCATGTTGGCGGCGGAACGTAACTGGATCATCGACAGCCGACACCAGGGACACTACGACGAAGAAGTGCTCCGACGCGCGTTATCGATCGTAGATCTCGAGGAGTCAATGTTGGACGAAAGGGGTGAAGCGATGTCGCGTCTCGCCGAACAACTTGACGATCAGCACGATGCGGGCGCCTGTGCACATCTGCGCGCCGCGCCACGTGTGACCGCGCCGCAAACTCCCAACGGCTGCGCGGAGTGCCTGCGCGACGGTACCCCTTGGGTGCACCTGAGGCTGTGCCTGGCGTGCGGGCACGTCGGTTGCTGCGACTCTTCACAGGGGCGCCATGCCACCGCGCACTATCACGAGTCCGGCCACAGCGTGCTGCGATCATTTGAACCGGGCGAGACCTGGCGCTGGTGCTTCGAGGACAACATGATCGGCTGATAGTCATTTCTCTGCCAAACCGGGGGTCACACCACCTCACGGTGGGACGCGCGGTGCCGGAGAATTGCTACATACGAGCCCTTAGGATGGATGGGTGCGACGCGCGGCGAACGTGCGACGCCGTGCCGGCGCCCAGCCCGCCGTCATACGTAGGTCGAAGCGGAGGAGAAACGTGTCGAAGGCACCCGAGGGCGGCGGTAGTAGCCCCACGTTGACCAGGGACGAAGTAGCGCATTTGGCGTATCTCGCCAGGTTGCAGGTCACCGACGAGGAGCTCGACCGCTATGCCGGGCAGCTCGACGTTATCTTGCAGTCGGTCGCAAAGGTGACCGCTGTTGCTGGCGAGGATATTCCGCCCACCAGCCACGCCGTTCCACTCGTCAACGTCTACCGAGAGGATGTCGTTCGGCCCGGGTTGACCAGCGAAGAGGCGCTCGCCATGGCGCCCGCCGCCGACTCCGGCCGTTTCCGCGTGCCGCAGATCCTCGGGGAGGAACAGTGAGGGTAGACGAAGTGGGCGGCGCCCGTCGTGACGAAGTCGCAGGGCGTCGGGGAACGGAGTCGAAACGAACGATGGGTGCAGCAATATGACGCTTTCCGAACGCGATATCACCCGCTCCAC
>JBDTAR010000119.1:0-15203 GCA_039924545.1 Nakamurella sp.
GCAGAGGCGCCGACGCCCCTGACGTCATATTTAGCAACCCCGCTAGTCACAAGTCGCTAGTCTTCGTGGCTCCAGCCGTCGACCTGGGACTCGTCCCCGTGCCCCAGCCGCACGCCAATTTCGTTACCCGTTTGCTGTAGTGGCCGCAAATGCTGTTTCAATGTCCGCTGGTTGAGGCGGGATGCGGGGCCCGCGAGCGCGAGTGACGCCACTACGGCGCCGGTGTAGTCACGAATGGGCACTGCCAATGACGACAACCCCACCTCACGCTCCTGCCAGCACGTGGCAAAGCCGCGCTGCCGTACGTCCGCGAGCGTCTGCCGTAACTCGCGGGGATCGACAATCGTACTGGGTGTGAGCTTGGCCAGGCCCACGTCGACCAGCCGATCGAAAAGCGTCCGGTCCGTCGAGTTCGCCAGTAGTACTTTGCCAGAGGCGGTGGAGTACAAAGGACTTCGGCGACCGGCATTGGCCACCATGCGAAATGTCCCGTGCGGATCGCCACGGTCGAGGTACAGCACGGAATCGCCATCGAGAATCCCCAGCAGCGCCGACTCGCCGGTTTGCGTTGCGAGCTGGTCGAGAAAGTTTCGAGCAATGCGTGTCACGTCGATGCCGCGCACCACAGCAGCGCCGAGTTCGTACAGCCCCCAGTTGAGCCGGTACTGCGCACCACCGGGGACACGCGCTACCAGTCGGCGAGATCCCATCGTCGCTAGGAGGTGGTGCACGGTGGCCTTGGACAGCCTGACCTGCGTCGCGATATCACTCAGCCCCAAACCTTGAGGTGATTCGGCCAGCGCCTGCAATATGTCCACGGCATGGTCGACGGATTGGACGCGTCGACTGCGAGGTGCAGCCTGCGGCTTGCCGGACTGCGGTTCGGACTTGGTCTCGCCAGTCAGCTTGTCGATCTCGTGGGTCGGGACATGAGTCACGATGCGGCACACCTCCTTCGCACGACCGTCATCGTTCCGAGATAACGGGTTCATCACATCATGCACCTATTGTTTGGCTGTGCCAATTGTTATTGGTCAGAGCCAATAATCCGTCTTAACCTCGAGCCAATTCAATTACCTACGCCGGTCTCGAATGGCACCGACGTCCCAGATAGACGAGGTGGCACATGTACAAGCGGCTCTTCCCCGCAGTAGTGTGCGGCGTAATCGGCGCTATGGCGCTGGCCGCATGCGGGTCATCCAATTCAGGCACCACCAGCGCCGCCGACAGTCCCTCGGCATCTCAAAGCGCGGCGCAACCGGCCACCAGCGAGCCGACTGCCACAGCAGACACCAGCTCAGCCGGCGAGTCGGCATCCAGCTCAGCCAGTGAAAGTGGCTCTGCGGCAGCCGACAGCGGCCAGACGGGAAACGCCGTCCCGGCGTTCCCGAACAAACAGTTGACCGACAAAGCGCTCAAGATCGGGCTCTTACTGCCGGAAACAGAGACGGCAAGGTACGAGACCAAGGACCGGCCGTACTTCACCGCCGCGCTGAAAATCTTGTGCCCGAACTGCGAGTTGCTGTACGCAAACGCAAACTCGGATCAGGCCACGCAACAGCAACAGGCACAATCACAGCTCACCCAGGGCGCGCAAGCGATCGTCGTCGATCCGTGGGACGGCGTTGCTGCCGCCAGCCTGGTGGCAGCGGCGAAGGCCGAGAAAGTCCCGGTGATCGCATACGACCGCCTTATTCACAGCCCAGACCTCGCCTACGTTGTGTCGAACAACTATGAACAGGTCGGTCAACTGCAAGGAAAGGCTCTCATCGACAAGCTCGCGGCGGACGGCGTCAAACCCGCGGACGGCGGGATCATCATGATCAACGGCGCAGAGACTGATAACAACGCCGGAAATATCAAGAAGGGCGCGCTCAGCCAGATCACGCCGAGCGGCTTCGAGATCCTCTCCGAAACCGACACCTGGGATCCAGCCGCAGCCCGCACTTGGGTGGACGGTCAGATCACCCGATTCGGCAAGAAAATCATCGGCGTGTACTCGGCGAATGACAACAACGGCGCCTCCGCCATCGCCGCATTCGCCGCGGCCGGGCTACCAATGCCGCCGCTCACCGGCCTGGACGCATCACTCGTCGGAATCCAGAACATCCTGATCGGCAAGCAGTACATGACAACGTACAACTCGTTCCAGAAGGAAGCCGAATCCGCCGCGGTCGCCGCGGTCGAGTTGGCGCTCGGGCAGACCCCACCGAGCAACGGCAAGGTCGATGGCCACCCGGCACTGCTCAACGAGCCCACCGCCGTGACCCTTGAAAACATCAAGGACACCGTAGTCAAGGACGGCTTCTGGACAGTTGCGGACATTTGCACCGCGGCTTACAAGGACGCGTGCACCAAGGCTGGCCTGCAGTAGCGAACAAAGCGAGCGTGGCTAGCCCGAGTCGTACCCGGGCTAGCCACGCTCAGCTCAATTTTTACCCCCGCACGTCACTACACGAGGAAGGACCAGGTATGACGACCACTCTCGCCGATAGTCGTGCCGTGCAGGGTGAGGTCCTGCTGTCTCTGCGCCAAATCTCCAAGTCGTTCGGTGCTGTCCATGCACTAGGCGGCGTCGACCTAGACATCAAGGCTGGGGAGGTCGTCGCACTACTCGGCGACAATGGCGCCGGGAAATCAACGCTGGTGAAAATCCTCTCTGGCGTACATACGGCCGACAGCGGAACCGTTACATATCGCGGCCGCGAAGTGACGATCTCCAGCCCCGCCGACGCGCAAAAGTTGGGCATCGCCACCGTCTATCAGGACCTTGCGCTGTGCGACAACCTCGACGTCGTCGCGAATCTTTTCCTTGGCCGTGAGACGAAGCGCTTCGCGTTGAGCGAAGAGGAGATGGAGCAGGAGGCACTGCAACTCATCAGCGAGCTGGCGGCGAAGATCCCGTCAGTGCGGACGCCCGTCGCTGGCCTGTCTGGCGGTCAGCGGCAAACGGTGGCTATCGCCAGATCGCTGATCGGCGAACCATCCATTGTGATCCTCGACGAACCAACCGCGGCACTGGGCGTCGCCCAAACCGCAGAGGTCCTCAACCTCATCGAACGACTGCGAGACCGCAATCTCGGCGTACTCGTGATTACCCATAACATGGCGAACGTTAAAGAGGTCGCCGACCGAGCAATCGTCCTTCGGCTCGGTCACAATAACGGCGTTTTCGATGTGGTTAGTACAACCGGTGAACAGATGGTGGCGGCCATTACAGGTGCTACCGACAGTGCCGTTACGCGGCGTGCACACCGCCGCGCCGCCCACGACAACGAGGTACAGCGATGAGCCAACTCGATACCCACTCGGCCGCCGGTGGGTCTCATCAGCCCGGCGATCCGACAGCCGACGCGGCGGCACTGGATACGGACCGAAGCCCGCTTCTCGAACGCCTCGGTGGCCGCATCCGGGGCGGAGATCTCGGCGCTCTGCCCGTGATCGTCGGAGTCGTCGCGATCTGGGCAGTGTTCACCGTGCTCAACGGCGTGTTTCTGTCCAGCCGCAACCTCGTGAATCTCGCTACCGACTCCGCGTCGATCGGCGTAATCGCACTCGGCATTGTATTCGTGCTACTCGTCGCCCAGATCGATCTGTCTGTCGGCTCGATCAGCGGCGTCGCCGCGGCCGTGCTCGCCGTCGGCATGACGCAACTCGGGTGGCCGAGCTGGTTGTCCATGGGCGCCGCCATCGTGGTCGGCCTGGCAACCGGGCTGATCTACGGCTGGATCTTCGTCAGATTCGACGTGCACACATTCGTCATCACGCTGGCCGGGCTGCTCACCCTGCTCGGTTTCCAACTGTGGGTGCTGAGCACCCACGGTTCGATCAATATCCCGTTCGATACCTGGATCGTGCGGTTCATGCAGCAGATGTACATTCCGAAGATTGCGTCATACTTCATCATGGCGCTGATCGCGGCCGCTTTCCTGGCGTCCCGACTGGCCCGGCGGGTGCGCCGCTTGGCCCACCGACTGCCGACGCACGCCTTGACCGCCGACATCACGGTCGCACTCATACTTCTGGTCGCACTGGAGGTAGCTTGCTGGTACCTCAATCGGGACCGCGGCATTAGCGCACCGTTCGCCTTTTTCGTGGTACTGGTGTTCATTGCACACTTCGCGCTCACCCGCACCAGCTGGGGCCGAGCGGTATTCGCAGTCGGCGGCTCGGTCGAGGCTGCACGACGTGCAGGCATCAACGTGAAGCGGATCTTCGTGTCCGTCATCGTGATCTGCACGGTGCTCGCCGCCGTCGGCGGGCTGCTCGACGCCGGTAGGCTCGCCGCAGCAACCACCAGTTCCGGAACCGCAGACGTGAATCTCGACGCAATCGCCGCCGCCGTGATCGGCGGAACCAGTCTGTTCGGCGGGCGCGGTAGTGCGTATTCGGCGCTTCTTGGCATCATCGTGATCCAGTCGATCGCCAGCGGTTTGACGCTCATCAACCTGTCCGCCTCGGTGCGATTCATGATCACCGGCGGCGTGCTCCTGATCGCCGTCGTCGTGGATGCGGTCACACGGAAGACAAGGGCCGTCCATGGACGGGCCTAACCAACGTTCCGGAGTCACACGCCCAGGAAAAGGAGCTAGAACATGACGACCACTTCTACAACCACAAAGCAGCCGCGCCAGTACACCTCGCTGATCGCCGGCCAACCGCGCACGGCGTCTCGAGCGATCAGCCGCTACGCGCCAAGCAACGGGGTCAAGGTCGCCGAAGTGAACGCCGCGGACTCAAATGTGGTCGACGCTGCCGTCAAAGCAGCCCGTCGCGCCTTCGACGAAGGACCGTGGCCACGTATGACGGGTTTTGAACGCGCAGCAGTCCTAAGCCGCGTCGCCGACTTGATCGACGCACACGCCGAAGAACTTGCCATGCTGGACGCGGAAGAGGGGGGCAAACCGCTGAAGCTCGCTCGCGGTGACATCGGCGGCGCAGCCATGCTCACCCGCTACGCCGCCGCATTGGCTGTTGAGATGCGCGGCGATACTTTCACCAACTCCGGGCCGGACTTTACCGGCTTAGTGCTACGCGAGCCGATAGGCGTTGCCGGACTCATCGTCCCGTGGAACTTCCCGGCGCTGATTCTGTGCCAGAAGCTTCCGTTCGCGCTGGGGGCCGGTTGCGCCGTGGTCGCCAAGCCAT
This sequence comes from Nakamurella sp., assembly GCA_039924545.1. Lineage (GTDB taxonomy): Bacteria > Actinomycetota > Actinomycetes > Mycobacteriales > Nakamurellaceae > Nakamurella. The sequence continues at coordinate 5,149 of JBDTAR010000119.1, forward strand.
CTGAGCTGACCACCGGCAGCGCAGTGCGAATCACCGAGTTCTACGTCGAGGCCGGTCTACCGGAAGGCGTTTTCAACCTGGTCACTGGAGACGGCGAGGCAGGCGGCGCTCTCGCCGAGCACGCGGGCATCGACTTGATCTCGTTCACCGGCTCGACCGCGACCGGTCGCCGTGTGGTGGAGGCTTCGAAGCAGTCGCTCACCAAGGTACACCTGGAGTTGGGCGGTAAGGCTGCCTCGTTGGTGTTTGCCGACGCGGATCTCGACGATGCCGCTGACGGTGTGTTATTTGGTGCCTATTTCAATTGTGGCGAATGCTGCGTTTCGCAATCCCGGCTTTTGGTGCAGGACTCCATCGCCGCCGAATTTGTCGCGCGACTCGCCGATGCGTCGGCACGAATCAAGGTCGGCCAGCCGCTCGATGACACCACGGATGTCGGTCCAATGATCCACGATGGCCACCTCGCGAAGGTACTCGGCTATCTGGACACCGGGGCCAAGGAAGGCGCCCGCGTTGCCGTGGGCGGCAGCCGAGCTAACGCCGGGGATCTGGCTTCCGGGCTGTATGTGCAGCCCACCATCCTAGATTCGGTCACCACGGACATGACGGTGTTCAACGAGGAAATCTTCGGACCGGTGCTGACAGTCACTACATTTACCGACGCTGCGGACGCGATCGCCAAGGCGAACGCGGTGCAATATGGCCTGTCCAACAGTATGTGGTCGAAAAACATCGATCGAGTGCTGAATGTGTCGAAGGCGCTGAAATCCGGCACCGTGTATGTCAACACCGCGATCGACGCGCCGCCGAACATGCCGTTCGGCGGGTACAAGGCTTCCGGTTACGGCCGGGAGATGGGCCAGGCCGGGTTCGACGAGTACACGACGCTCAAGTCGGTCAACATTCGTACCGGCCGTCGCGCCGGAACGTTCGCGATCACGGCTCCGCGGGCGGTCCGCCGATGAGCCCCGCATCAACGGTCATTCGGCCCACCGTTCTGTCTCTTAAGACGATTGACGCAGCGGACGCGGTTGCCCGGATACCGGACGGTGTCACCGTTCTAGTGGACGGCTCAGGCGGTGGGGTAAACGAGCCCGGCGCAGTACTCACCGCGCTGGAACAGCGATTCCTCGCGACCGGGCACCCGAACGCACTGACCATCGTGCACATCTCCGGGATGGGCGACGGGAACGGTAGTGGCATCGACCGCTTCGCACACCCCGGTATGGTCGCCCGCGTGATCGGCGGTCATTGGGGATGGACGCAGGCGATGCAGCGCATGGCAGGCGAGGAACAGTTCGCAGCGTACTGCCTACCGCAGGGCACGCTATCGCATCTGCTCCGCGAGATCGCCAGCCATCGCCCTGGCGTGATCTCGACGGTCGGCCTTGGCACGTCCGTCGACCCTCGAAATGGCGGCGGCAGACTCAACAAGTCTGCTGTAGCGGACGTCAACCGGTTACTCGAGCTCGACGGTAAGATATACATTTTCACGCCGTCGTTCCCGATAGACGTTTCCATCGTGCGCGGCACCTACGCTGACACTCGCGGAAACATCTCCATGGACGAGGAAGGCCTATTCGCGGAGACCCTCGCCGCCGCGCAGGCTGCGCGCAACAGTGGCGGCATTGTGATAGCCCAGGTCCGTGACGTGGTTGATGCTCACGGGCTCGATCCACGCCGGGTGCGTATCCCCGGCATCCTGGTCGACGCGGTGGTCGCTGATCCGGAGCAGCGGCTTTCCGTCGCCACACACGACAGTATCTATCTGACGGGGCGCGGACGGGCGCCTGTCGGGGCGGCCGCCTCCATGCCGCTGACCGAACGCAAGGTTATCGCGCGCCGCGCCGCGTTGCAGCTGCAGGCCGGCGACATCATCAACCTCGGCTTCGGCATGCCCGACGGTGTGGCCGCGGTGCTCACCGAGGAGGGTCTGTCGGAGGCCGTCACCTTCACCGTGGAGCAGGGACACGTGGGTGGAACTCCCGCTGGTGGCAGCGATTTCGGAATGTGTATCAACCCAGATGCATCCCTGGATGCGGGGGCACAATTCGACTTTTATGACGGTGGCGGGCTCGACATTGCAGTGCTCTCCTTCGCGCAACTGGACGCGGCCGGGAATGTGAATGTCGGGCAGTTCGGCGGTCGAATCCCCGGTGTCGGCGGTTTTATCAACATTTCCCAGGGAGCAAAGCGGGTCGTGTTCGTCGGCACACTAGTGGCCGGGCGCGGCTACGCGGTGGGTGTGGAGGCCACCGGTGATCCGACAAAGCCCTTGACGGTACCGACTGAAGGCAAACACAAACTGGTGGCCAAGGTGGAGCAGATCAGCTTCTCCGCTGCGCAGGCACTGGCCGACGGAAAGCCCGCGACGTACGTCACCGAACGGGCCGTATTTCAACTCACTCTGGACGGACTGCAGCTGACGGAAGTGGCACCTGGGCTCGACGTAGAGCGTGACGTGTTGGCGTACATGGACTTTCGCCCGAAGATCGCGGAATCCGTTGCGACAATGGATCTGAGATGCTTCAACGCCGAATCCATGCACCTGGAATTACCAACACGACGGGGCGAGGAATAGCAATGAGCGAAAGTATCCAGGAGGCTGCGTGCGTCGTCACAGTCAAGGTCGAAGGCCCCATAACAGTCGCGACCATTAACCGGCCAGCTAAGGCAAACGCGTTATCCAACGAGGTCGTCGACGCGCTAGACACGATGGCTGACGCCGTGGAACGGGCGGCAGCCGCGGGCAGCACCCGCGCGCTCGTCATCACCGGAGCCGGCGATAAGGCATTTTCGGCTGGCGCGGATATCAGCAACCTGGTGGGCCTCACCCAATCTGAGTCACGCGAGCAGATGCTGCGCGGGCAACGGGTCTTTGATCGCATTGCGAAGCTGCCGGTCGCTGTGATCGCCGCTATCAACGGGGTTGCCTATGGCGGCGGCCTGGAATTGGCTATGGCCTGCGATATGCGCATTGCGGCTCCTCACGCACGGCTCGGGCAGCCTGAAATCACTCTTGCTAACATCCCGGGTTGGGGCGGCACCCAGCGCCTTCCGCGACTTGTCGGGCGGGGTATTGCCAGCGAAATGATCCTCACCGGTGCGCCCATCGACGCCAACCGGGCTTTAGCGATCGGGCTGGTGAACGCCGTCGCCGAGGACCCCGTCATATCCGCCACTGAAATGGCACTCGCGGTGGCGGCACACAGCCACGCTGCCGTCGCCGCGGCAAAGGCGACGATCCGCTCTGGACTACGCGGGGGTATCGAGTATGGGCTGGAAGTGGAAGCGGGCGCGGTAGCGGAGTTGTGCCAGACGCCGGAACAACACGATGCCGTAACGGCGTTCTTAAACCGAAAGGTCGCCCGGTCATGACGGCGACGCACGATGAGCACGCCACTATCCGCGAGCTATCCGTCGAAGACGCATTTCAGTTCGCAGCAACCCAGCTTCGCCACCTCATTACTACCCACGCCGGCCGCACGCCGACCTACACAACCAACGGCCACTGGGTTCTGGACAACGATCGGTGGGCACCGAACTGGAACGGGGGATTCCTCGCCGGAATGCTGTGGATACTGTCCCGCCGAACTGGTGAAGCGTGGTGGTTGCAGCAAGCCAAGGCCTACACGCTGGCGTTGGAACCGCGAAAGAACGACACCGGCACGCACGATATCGGCTTCTTGCTAGAACCGAGCTTCGGCCGTTGGTACGACTACGAGCACGACGAGCATGCCCGGGACGTCCTGACTACCGGTGGCCGAACCATGGCTGGCCGCATGCAATACCCGGGCGGCTATCTACGGACCTGGGTAGATGCCGGATCCACCTTCATAGACGTGATGATGAACGTCGGCATCATTTTGCGTGCCGCCGAATACTCCAACGATCCAAAACTGAAAGAAGTTGCGCTGCGACACTCCGAAACCACCCGCAGATACTTGGTGCGAGGCGACGGTAGCACGTTGCACGAGGGTTGGTTCGATACCACCACAGGCGAGTTCCTACGCGCTGCCACCCATCAGGGTGCCCGCTCGGACTCGTCGTGGGCGCGTGGCCAGGCGTGGGCGATCTACGGCTTCAGCACCGTCTTCCGCCACACGGGACAACTCGACATGTTGACCACCGCGCAACGCTGCGCCGACTTCTACATCTCGCAGACCACCACCGTCGGCGTACCACCAAATGACTGGACAGACGCCAACCCCGAGCCTCCGTTCGAATCGTCTGCAAGTGCTATTGCGGCTGCCGGCATGCTGCATCTGGCGAACGCGCTCGACACACACGGCGCCGCGACAGACGCTGTACGGTACCGCGACTACGCGAACCTGATTCTGCACACATTGCGGTCCACTCGATTTCTTGCGGTCGACACTGCGGGTTGGGAAGGCATCGTGAAACACGCGATCTACCATCGCCGAAACGGCCTCGGCGTGGACGAATCAGTGATGTGGGGCGATCATTACTTTTTGGAGGCATTAGACCTCAGCGACCGCACTAGCAGCACTGGCAGCACTGGCAGTGTTACCGCCAACAGTGTCAGCAGTACAGCCACCAACGATGCGAACTAAAGGGAACGTCGATGACATACGACTACGTCATTATTGGCGCGGGAACCGCGGGAAGCGTCCTGGCGAACCGGCTCTCGGAAGACCCCAGCGTCCGCGTGCTGATAGTTGAGGCTGGCACCCGCGATCTCAACCCGATGATCCATGTGCCGGCTGGCTGCGGATTTCTGTTTGGAAAATCCGTGAATTGGCGATTCCGCACCACCCCGCAGCCGGGCCTGGACAACCGCGAGATCTGGTATCCACAGGGCAAGACGTTCGGGGGATCGTCGTCGATCAATGCGATGATCTACATCCGTGGCCAGCGCGAGGACTACGACGGATGGGCGGCCGCAGGCTGCGCGGGGTGGTCGTACGACGACGTCCTGCACTACTTCCGCAAATCGGAAGACAACGACCGACTCGTTGACGACTACCACGGCGCGGATGGTCCGCAACCCATCTCAGATCAGACAAACCCGCATATTTTGTCGAAGTCGTTTGTCCGGTCAATCCACGAATGGGGTCTGCCATACAACACGGACTTCAACGGCGCATCGATGTTTGGCACCGGCCTGTACCAAGTCATTACCCGCGGCGGTATGCGTAAATCGCAAGGCGCGTCATTCCTGCATCCGGCGCTCAAGCGGCGCAATGTGTCGGTGAAAACCGGCATGCGCGTCGTGAAGATCGTGGTCAAGCACGGCGCCGCCGTCGGTGTCGAGGTGATACAACGCGGTCGCCACAGCGTCATTCGGCCGAACCGCGAGGTCATCGTGGCATCCGGCGCCATAAACAGCCCGCGGCTGCTGATGCTGTCAGGTATCGGGGACGCCGACGAACTCTCCGCCCTGGGCATCCCCGTGGTGCATGATTCGCCGAATGTCGGCAAGCACCTGATGGATCACCTGAACAGCAATGTGCACCTCGCTCTCAAAGATCCCATTGGGTATGACGGCCTAGACCGGTTCCCGGCTCTGCTCGCGCCGGGCATGCGGTGGATACTCACCCGCTCAGGCCCGGCAGCCTCGGTGATCGTGGAAGGCGGCGGCTTCTTCAAATCCTCGGGGACCGATCGGCCCGACATGCAGATCCACATCGCTCCGGCCACGGTAGTACGCGGCGGCCAGACGCGGTTGCCGGGGCACGGTTTCACGATTAATTCGACGTTCCTGCGGCCGGAATCGGAGGGCTCCGTGCGACTCAGGTCGGCAAACCCGGCCGATGAGCCGCTGATCGATCCGCAGTATCTGACCACCGCGAAGGACCGGGAGATGGCGGTACACCAGATCCGCACCATTCGCGAGATTCTGGCGCTGAACCCGATCGCGTCCTATATCCACCACGAGCGTCTTCCCGGCCCAGCAGCACAAACTGACGCCGAACTGCTGGCTTATGTCCGCCAATACGCCTCCTGCGACTACCACCCGGTGTCCACCTGCCGCATGGGTGCAGACGAAGAATCCGTGGTGGATCTGACTTTGCGGGTTCGCGGCATCGAAAGGCTCCGCGTCATCGATTCTTCCGTGATGCCACATCTGACCAGTGGAAACACAATGGCGCCGACGATGATGATCGCCGAGAAGGGCGCGGATCTCGTCAAACAGGGCTAATCCGCACCCGGATCGGCATCAGGGCAGAGGCGTCGTGCCGAGAGTCAAAGCCCTAACTACTAGCGAAGTCCCGTTCGAGTGGTTTTCGTTCAGCGCACGACTCTGGCGCTGCCGCCGGACGCTAGTGTGAGAACCTCGGCTTTGGTGGCCATTGAGGTATCTCCTGGCGTGGTCATCGCAAGTGCGCCATGAGCTGCTCCGTACTCGACGGCAGTGGCCAACGATTCCCCGGAGAGTAGTCCGTAGATGAGTCCGGATGCGAATGAGTCGCCACCGCCTACGCGATCAAGTATTTCGAGGTGGCTGCGGTGAGTTGCCTGAACGAAGCCGCTGTCTTTGCCCCAAGCAATCGCCCCCCAGTCATTGTCCGAGGCAGTATGTACCGTGCGCAGTGTGTTGGCGATGATCTGAAAGTTCGGAAACGCTGCTGAAGCGGTAGCAATCATCACTTTGAAGCTGGCGACATCTATCTCGGATAGGTTTGCGTCGACCCCGTCAACGTCGAACCCTAGGGAAGCGGTGAAGTCCTCTTCGTTGCCGATCATCACGTCGATGAACGGGGCAATGCGCCGGTTTACCTGTTGTGCTTTGTCACGGCCACCAATCGACTTCCACAGACTCGGCCGATAGTTCAGGTCGTACGAGGTGATCACGCCGTGCCGCTTCGCCGATGTGACAGCTTCCACCACTACCTCCGCGGTGGTTTCACTCAGCGCAGCAAAAATTCCTCCAGTGTGCAACCAGCGGACTCCCAAGTCCCCGAAAAGTTGGTCCCAATCGATGTCACCGGGCTTTAGCTGGCTCGCCGCCGTATGCCCGCGATCTGATACCCCGACCGCCCCGCGGAGTCCAAATCCACGCTCGGTGAAGTTCAGTCCGTTACGGGTTTCGCGGCCGATCCCGTCGAAGGGGAACCATCGAATGAGAGAGGTGTCTACTCCGCCGGTGAGAATGAAATTCTCCACGAGTCGACCCACTGGATTGTCGGCGAGTGCGGTAACGACACCGGCCCGGAGCCCGAATGCGCGCCGCAATCCGCGTGCAACGTTGTATTCTCCGCCGCCCTCCCATGCGCGGAAGGTACGCGCCGTATGGATGCGTCCTTCGCCGGGATCTAGACGCAACATGACTTCGCCAAGCGAGATAATGTCGTACCGGCACTCGGCCGAAGGGCGGATGGATAGGCTCATGGGTTGTTCCTGACTTTTAGGCTGCGGCCATGAGGACGGCTTCGGCAGTGAGAGTTGCGATGCGCGCAAAATCGCCTGCTGCAATCGCTGCCCTAGGCACCATCCAACTCCCGCCTACAGCCAATACCGAGGGCAGAGCGATGTACTCGGCGAGGTTGTTCGGGCCGATCCCACCAGTGGGCACAAACTTCAGCCCGGTGAAAGGAGCAGAAAGCGCCTTGATCGCAGGGGCGCCGCCGGACACTGCTGCTGGAAAGAACTTGACAGCTTCCAGGCCCAAGGCGATAGCGGCCTGAATCTCAGTGGCCGTGACCACGCCCGGTAAGGGCAGTACTCCTCGTTCGCGGCAACGGCGAACCACGTCCGCGTCAAGACCTGGCGAAACGATGTATGACGCTCCCGCATCAACGGCTGCGTCAACCTGCTCCGGAGTCAGCACCGTACCGGCGCCAACGAGCATGTCACCACGTGCCGACATGGCCGTGATGGCAGCAACGGCGGCGCGGGTGCGGAATGTCACCTCGGCTACCGGCAGGCCCCCTGCAACGAGAGCCTCGGCAAGAGGCCCTGCGTGCGCAGGATCGTCAAGAACGACAACGGGAACGAGCCGACGCACACCGATCTGATCCAAAAGGGCGTTTACCATCTAGTCATCCCCTTAGGAAATCTTTCAATGCAAAGACTGTAAACGTTTGCGTTCACGAAGCTAAACTGAAGATTAGCATCACATCACGTTGATAACAACATATGCCGTAAACGTTTACATTCACTGCTACTCCATGGTGAGGTCAACGGTGGCAGCGCCATGTGCCGCGTCATGCGGTATGGGTGCGAATGGCTGGGCAGGCAGGCGCACGGAGGAGAATCGATGACCGTGACACTAAGGGAGGTGGCAGAGGTCGCTGGCGTATCCATCGCAACCGTATCGCGTGCACTAGCAGATGTGGGCAGCGTAGCTGCAGAAACCCGACAACGCGTTCGCCGCGTAGCAAAGACGCTGGGCTACCAACCAAATCAGGCCGCGCGACAGCTAGTGACCGGGCGTGGCCAAGCCATTGGCCTCATCATTCCCGACCTTCAAAACCCCTTTTACGCGTCGGTAGCCAAGGGCATCCAGTATCGAGCCCGGGCAGCAGGACTACATGCAATAATCGTCGACACCGATGACAACGCCGACAACGAACGATTCGCCATCGCCCAACTCCTCTCCGTCGTCGACCGACTCATTCTCGCTTCCCCGCGCATAGGTGAAGGAGAGATTCAACAACTCGCAGAGCATCACTCCGTGGTCCTCATCAATCGTGAAGTTCCGGCCGTTTCTAGTGTCGTAGGCGACAATCGAAGCGGTATCGAACAGTCCCTCAGCCATCTCACTGCGTTAGGGCACCAGGCCATTGGCTATGCCGGGGGCCCTAAGACATCGTGGTCCAATACCGATCGTCGGACCGCCCTTGGCACATTCGACTTCCCCACCAGCACCCACCTCATCGACCTCGGCTCGTACCGCATCAGCAAGGCTGGCGGCGTGGCCGCCGCGGACGCGGGCATCGCCGCAGGCGTCACAGCCATCATGGCCTTCAATGACCAACTCGCTCTCGGCATTCTAGGGAGACTCACCGAGCGTGGAATACGGGTTCCACAGGACGTATCGGTGGTCGGGTTCGATGACATTCCAGTTGCACGACTTCTCGCCCCATCGCTGACCACGGTGGCGGTCCCGATGACCAGAATCGGCGAAACCGCAGCGGGGCTCCTCATTAATGGCAAAGCGCTATCTGCACCCAAAAGCACCGTACTCGACGTTGAACTTCAAGTACGGTCTTCAACGGCCCCGCAATAGTGGGCACGACGGTAGCTCAGACCCGGATTCGTTAGTTGGGTGTGTCGGGGGTCGTGTCGGTGATGTAGTTGTGCCCTCCGAGCTGGGATAATGGTGTTGTCAAGACATCCATGGCCTAGCTGCGAAGGGCACTGAAGCGATGGTATCGGTTGCTGTGTTGTCAGGGAAGTCGAAACGCCGACGTGGAATGCCTTCCCGGGTACGGATCGGCGCGGCCGAGGCGGACCGGGTGTTGGGTATCGGCTCCGCCCTGGACGGGATGGTCGGACCGATCAAGAAACGCCGCCGGGGTGTCGGCGCGGGCGGGCTGCTGATCTCGATGGCCTCCGCGCAGTTGACTGGCCAGGATTTTCTGGTCGGTATGGCTCGGCGCCGCGCCGACACTGCGGGGCAACTGTTGGAGCCGGTTGCCACTCCGGCGGCGACGACGACGCAGGTCGCGAAGCGTTTCCTGCCAACACATTTCGCCGGTATCGAGGCCGGTATTGGGGTGGTCAACACTCGGATGCTTGTCCTTGTAAGCCCGGCGCGACGTCAGCAGTTACTGACGGCGGCCACGATCGATGGGGACACCACCGACGTAGAGGTTTACGGCAGCAAGAAGCAAGGCGCCGTCTACAACTACCAGGGCCAACGCGCCTACCACTGCCACATCGGGTTTTGGGCCGAGGCCAGCGTGAGTGTCGCGGCGGACTAGATGGCCGCCAATGAAGACCCCCGGCCGGTCGCATCCGCCCTACTGGATCGGGCGGTGGCCGGGCTGCCGCCCGGGGTTGGCAAGATCCAATGCCGTTCGGACGCCGGGTATTTCGCCGCCGACCTGGCGCAGCACTGCATCGAGGCCGGCATCAAGTTCGCGATC
>JBDTAR010000120.1:0-37940 GCA_039924545.1 Nakamurella sp.
CGACCTGCGCATTAGTGGTGCCGGAAAGCGCCAGGATCGCCTCGCACATATGTACGTCGCGCTCCAGCTTGGGGCGACCATCGCCCACTCCGCCCCGGACGAGCCCGTTGACCCGGCCCAGCGTGTCGACGGCGCCCACCGGCTTCCAGCTGATGCCTTTCTGCGGGGTGCCGAGCTTTTCAATGAGCGGCCCGAGGGCTTTCATCTTTTCGGCCACAGCGGTGTAATCCCGCTCTACCGCCACGAAACCAGGCATGGTCTTGCCGGGGATCGCCTCGCACTCGCCACGGGTCCAGTCCAGCGCCCGGCCGCCCGGCTGAGCCAGCTCGCCGGGAGAGTCGTGCATGATCGGTGTCGCGATGACGTCGGTTCTCGTGTCCAGGTGCCCCACGGCGAGCCGGGAGAAGTCGCGCGCGATCGTGTTGAACACGTCCCAGTCAGTGCGGGTCTCCCACGGGGGCGCGATCGCTGGGTTGAAGGAGTGCACGAACGGATGCATGTCCGTGGTTGAGATGTCGTGCTTCTCGTACCAGGTTGCCGCCGGCAGTACGATGTCCGAATACGTGCAGGTTGACGTCATGCGGAAGTCGACCGTGGTGATCAAGTCGAGCTTGCCGCGGGGGCCTTCGTCACGCCAGCGGACATCTTTTGGTCGCAGGTTCTCTGGCGACTCCTCGGCGCGTATGGCGTCGTCACTGCCTAGCAAGTGCCGCATGAAGTACTCCATGCCTTTGCCGGATGAGCCGAGCAGGTTCGCCCGCCAGATCGTCATGATGCGGGGGAAGTTTTCCGGTGCGTCTGGATCCTCGCCTGCCCAGCCCAGCGCGCCGGACTTCAGCTGATCGATAACGTATTCGCCGACCGGTTTGCCCGCTGCCGCGGCTTCGTCTGCGAGATCCAACGGATTCCGGTCGAACGTCGGGAACGACGGCGTCCAACCCATCCGCGACGCCTCGGCCAGGGTGTCTGCGAACGCTTTCCCTTTGAATCGGCCGGTGCCAAGCGGCGAGGCGAGTTCGTTGGCGTCGAAGGATTCGTAACGCCATTGGTCCGAATGCAGGTAGAAGAATGACGTGCCCGTCATGTGCCGGGTTGGTCGCTGCCAGTCGAATGCGAATGCGACCTGCTGGAAGCCGGTCAGTGGCCGGACCTTTTCCTGGCCGACGTAATGGGCCCAGCCGCCACCGTTCACGCCCTCAGTTCCGCACAGCAGAAGCAGCGTGAAGAAGGTGCGATAGATCTCGTCGGAATGGAACCAGTGGTTGGTGCCAGCGCCCATGGCGATCATGGAGCGCCCCTTGGTGAGTTCCGCGTTGCGCGCGAATTCCCGGGCGATCCGAGTCACGGCGGCCGCCGGCACGGAGGTGATCGGTTCCTGCCAGGCGGGAGTGTAGGGCTGGGGATCGTCATACCCGGTGGGCCACTCGCCCGGCAGATCGCCACGCTTCACGGCGTATTGCGCCATGAGGAGGTCGAATGCGGTGGTGACGAGGCGATCACCGATGCGCATGGTGGGCACGCCGCGGCGGATCGCCGAGCCGCCCTCGGTCTTCCCCACGTCGAAACGGGGCAAGTCGACCTCTACTGCTTCGCCGCCGCGGCCCAGCATCGTGAGTGCCGGATCGAGACCCTCAAGATCAAGATTCCATTTGCCCTTCCCGGATTCCGAGAAACGCGAGGCCAGTGTGCCGTTAGGAAACGCCAGCTCGCCAGTCGCAGAATCCAAAAGCACCGTCTGGTGCTCGGCTGCCTCCTGCTCGCGGCCCAGATCGGCCGCGGTGAGGAATCGGTCGGGCACATACGCACCGTCGCGTTCGCGGAGCGTCACCAGGAACGGCAGATCGGTGTACTTCTTCACGTACTCGGTGAAGTATTCGACGTTTCGGTCGCGGTAAAATTCCGACAGAATCACGTGACCCATGGCCATGGCGAGCGCGCCATCTTGCCCGGGGGCGCAGGGTAACCAGTCGTCGGCGAACTTCGTGTGATCGCCGTAATCTGGGCTGACCACGACAACCTTCTGACCCTTGTATCGGGCCTCGACCATGAAGTGCGCATCGGGAGTACGGGTGACCGGCAGGTTCGTGCCCCACAACATCATGTATGACGAGTTCCACCAGTCTGCCGATTCGGGAACATCGGTCTGATCTCCGAAGACTTGCGGGGAGGCAATCGGCATGTCGGCGTACCAGTCGTAGAACGACAGGATCGTGCCGCCGATCAGCGACAGAAAGCGGGTGCCGGAGGCGTACGACACCATCGACATGGCCGGGATGGGGGAGAAACCGACGACGCGGTCGGGCCCGTATTCCTTGATAGTTTGGACGTGGGCGGCGGCGATCAGTTCGCTGATTTCTGCCCAGGTGGACCGGACGAAACCGCCCTTGCCGCGGTACTTCTTGTACTCGGCGGTGAGTTCCGGGTTCGTGACGATGGAGTTCCACGCGGTGACGGGGTCGCCATGTTGCTTCTTCGCTTCGCGCCACACCTTCAGCAGTGGACCGCGGACATACGGGTAGCGCACGCGCGCCGGTGAGTAGGTGTACCACGAGAATGAGGCGCCTCGAGGGCAGCCGCGCGGCTCGTATTCGGGGCTGTCCGGACCGACCGATGGATAGTCGGTCTGTTGGGTCTCCCAGGTGATGATGCCGTCCTTGACGTACACCTTCCATGAGCAGGAGCCTGTGCAGTTCACGCCGTGCGTGGAGCGGACCTCTTTGTCGTGACTCCAGCGGTCCTTGTAGAACGTCTCGGCTTGGCGGCCGCCCTTGCGGTGTAGCTCGCGGTGATCCTCGGTGGGAGTGCCGGGTGTGAAGAATTGTGCCTTGCGCAGCAGCGATTCAATGGGGGCACCGCCCGGAAGAAGCGGGGCGAGCTCGGCGCTCGTGGTGTTCGGCCTGGTACCAAAGCTTGTCGACATTGCGCTACCTCAAACTTTCTGAGACCCACTCGGACGGCGTACACCCGCGAGAGTCCACTCGTGCAAAAGCGTCGTTGATTAGTCACGGCGAAATGGTGTGCGTTGCATCATGCTAATCGTCGAAACCTGTTTGTGCGCGCCAAGTTTCGGGTTCCGTCGAACTGAATTAGGCAACGTAAAGGTTGAGAAATACGTTTTGAATGCGATTTCGGCATGACAGTTAGACAGCACGCAAAAGTGGCGTCGGACAAGGAAATCCGACGCCACTTTCGACAATCCGTAGAGGTGCTGATCAGCTGTGGCTCTGCACCGCCTCTAGCGCCTCCAGCGCAATCGTGGAGTGAGCGTAGGCGCCGCCCGCGCGCATCTCGGCGGCTACCCAGACCGCCTCCATGATCTGCTCGTCCGTGGCGCCTTTGCGGTGCGCGAGCTTGGTGTGACCTTGAATGCAGTACGGGCATTGCGTGGTGTGAGCGACCGCAACCGCAATGAGTTGCTTCGTCTTCTCGTCAAGTGCGCCGTCCGCGAAGACTGCCTTGGAGAATGCCTCGAACGCGTCGTGCGTGTGCGGCGCTAATTCTTTGCGACGCTGGGCAATCTCGCGGGTCGTGGGGTGGTACAAGCTGTCTGCCACGGTGAGTTCCTTTCGTGATGTGGGCTAGTGACTTTGACTGGTCACCGGTGATCTGGACTAGCGCGGCAACTGGGCCTCAATCGCCGCAATGAGCGCCGGATCTTCCGGAGTGGTTGCCGAGCGGAATCGACCGACTACCTCGCCAGCCGGGGAGATGAGGAACTTCTCGAAGTTCCACTTCACATCCCCGGCAATGCCGTCGCCGTCTGGATAGTCGTTCAACTGTGCGTAAAGCGGGTGTTGGCCGTCGCCGTTCACGTCAGTTTTGGCGAGCATAGGGAACGTCACGCCGTACGTCGCCGAACAAAACTCCGCGATCTGGGTAGCTGGCCCAGGCTCTTGCCCACCGAACTGATTGCACGGCACACCCACCACCGAAAAACCGCGGTCGTGATAATTGGCGTGCAACTCCTCCAGTCCGGCGTACTGCGGAGTGAATCCGCATTTCGACGCCACATTGACGATCAGTACCGCTGAGCCGGCCAGGGAAGCCATATCGAACGGCTCACCAGCCAGGGATTGTGTGGGGTATTCGTAAATTGTCACGAGTGTCTCCTTTGCTCCTGATCTTTGAGGTTAGCCCGATCAGGCCGCTGCTGGTCGATATCGAGCGGAAGGTATGAATCGATCTGGCAGCGGAGCATCGCCAAGCCAGTCGACAGAGTCCGCGTCGCTGATTCCATTCGGGATACAGATGCGTCGGCGGATACCATCGAAGGGCACCTCTTGCACCTGCACCTACTTAGCGTCGATTTTCGGGAGTTCACTCGTGTCTGCACCAGTCGCCTCAGCTCAATCCGCATCCACCGCGTCCGCATCATCTGGCATATCGGTGCATGTGCCAGCCGGTACGAGCGCCGCCGCCGCGATCGGCGAGGCAGGGCTGCCCAGAAGTGGCCCCGGTGCGATCGTCGTCATACGTGAATTGGGTGGGCGACTGCGGGATCTGGCATGGATTCCAGACGCCGATACCGACGTCGAAGCTGTCGCCGCCGACACTGATGATGGGCGTTCGGTGATAAGGCATTCCGCGGCGCATGTGCTTGCTCAGGCCGTTCAGGAAGTCTTTCCTGAGGCGAAGTTGGGCATTGGGCCGCCGATTCGCGACGGTTTCTATTACGACTTCGACGTGGATCGACCGTTCACGCCGGACGATCTTGCCGAACTCGAAAAGCGGATGAAGAAGATCGTCAAGGCGGGCCAACGATTCGTTCGCCGCGAGATCGAACCGGATGCGGCACGCTCAGAACTCGCCGATCAGCCCTACAAGCTGGAACTCATTGGATTCAAATCGCACGAGGCCACCGACGAGATCGACACCTCCGAGGTAATGGAGGTAGACCCGTCCGGCGGCCAGCTCACCATCTACGACAACGTGCACGCGCACACCGGCGAGACCGTGTGGGGCGACCTCTGTCGCGGCCCGCATATTCCGACCACGAAATATATTCCGGCGTTCAAGCTGATGCGCTCGGCTGCTGCGTACTGGCGGGGCAGCGAAAAGAACCCGATGCTGCAGCGGATTTATGGCACCGCGTGGGAGTCGTCCGAGGCGCTCGATCACCACCTCGAGATGATCGCGGAGGCGGAACGGCGCGACCATCGCAGGCTCGGCGCCGAGCTCGACCTGTTCTCCTTCCCGGACGAGATCGGTTCTGGGCTGGTGGTGTTCCACCCCAAGGGTGGCGTGATCAAACGTGAGATGGAGGACTACGTCCGCGCACGTCACATCGAAGAGGGCTTCGACTACGTCAGCACCCCGCACATCACCAAGCAGCACCTTTTTGAGATGTCCGGGCATCTGCCCTACTACGCGGACACCATGTTCCCGCCGATGCTGGTCGACGAGGAGCGGGACGCCGACGGGACCGTTCGCAAACAGGGCCAGGCCTACTACTTGAAGGCCATGAACTGTCCGATGCAGAACCTGATCTACAAGTCGCGACAGCGCTCGTATCGTGACCTACCGATCCGCTACTTCGAGTTTGGCACCGTCTACCGATACGAGAAGTCCGGTGTAGTACATGGGCTGACCCGCGTTCGCGGGCTTACTCAGGACGACTCGCACTCGTACGTCACCGCGGAACAAGCCGGCGACGAGGTGCGCCATCTGCTGAAATTCGTGCTGTCACTGCTGCAGGATTTTGGCCTGAACGACTATTACCTGGAGCTCTCCACCCGGGACGAGAACAACCTGGCGAAGTTCAAGGGTTCTGCGGAGCAGTGGGCGGCGGCGACCTCGGCGCTGGAGAAGGTGGCGCTCGAGACCGGGCTGGAGCTGGTTCCGGATCCGGGTGGCGCGGCGTTCTACGGTCCGAAGATCTCGGTGCAGGCTCGCGACGCGATCGGTCGCACGTGGCAAATGTCCACCATTCAGTACGACTTCAATCAGCCTGAGGGTTTCGAGCTCGAATATGTCGCCGCGGACGGCTCGCGCCAACGCCCGGTGATGATTCATTCGGCCAAGTTCGGCTCGATCGAGCGCTTTATGGGGGTGCTCACGGAGCACTATGCCGGTGCATTCCCGGTGTGGTTGGCGCCGGTTCAGGTGGTGGGGATTCCGGTCGCGGACGCGTTCGCCGATCACCTCGATGCCGTAGCGAAGACACTGAAGGCTGCTGGCATTCGGGTCGAGGTCGATCACTCCGACGACCGTATGCAAAAGAAGATCCGTACTGCGACCACACAGAAGGTGCCATTCCAATTGCTTGCGGGCGCGAAAGACGTGGAGTCGGGGGCGGTGTCGTTCCGATTCCGAGATGGGACACAGTTGAACGGCGTTCCGGTAGACGCTGCCGTTGCGGCCATCACGGCCTGGGCGGCGAGTCGATCTAATGTGTCGCCATCGGCCGACAACTTCACGGTGAATTGAACGGCCGTCTATGGAACCCGATGGCTTGCAACGATTGTGGACACCGCATCGAATGGCATACGTCTCCCGTGATGACACCACAACCGGGTATGACGCTGATCGCGGCGAGACGCCGCCGTGCCCGTTCTGTCGCATCCCGACGCTCGCGGACGAAGCAGGGCTTGTAGTGGCGCGCGGCGAACATGTTTTCGCCGTCCTCAACCTGTACCCCTACAACGCCGGGCACCTACTGGTGGTGCCGTATCGGCATGTGGCGGACTACACGGACGCCGACGGCGACGAGGTCGCGGAATTGGCGGCGTTCACCCGGCACGCCATGAGCACGATCCGCGCGGTGTCAGCGCCGCATGGGTTCAATATTGGTATTAATCAGGGGGCTGCCGGCGGAGCCGGAATTGCCGCGCACCTCCATCAACACGTAGTTCCGCGGTGGAACGGCGATGCGAATTTTATGCCGATCATTGGCGGAACAAAGGTACTGCCGCAGATACTTGCGGATACCCGCAACCTCCTGGCTGACGCCTGGTAGCCCGTGCGGGATTGTAGCGAGCGCTGAAACACGCGCAGCCAGATCAGGGAAATACGAACGACACAGCAACACTCCGCAACGTAGAACGGAACTTGACTTTCATGCTCAATTCCTTGGCCAGAGCTTCGGTCTCGAAGGTGACCGAGCCGATCGGCCGCGGACTGTTGCGCGCCGGATTGACCCCTGACGCAGTGACCGTAATCGGCACTGTCGGTGTGGTGGCCGGGGCTGTGGCACTTATTGCGCCTGGCCGGAACTTGTTTCTGGGCACGGTAGTGGTGACAGTGTTCGTGATGTTCGATCTCTTCGACGGTGCGATGGCCCGCGTACGTGGGTTCGGTACGGCATTCGGTGTGGTGCTGGACGCGTCGTGCGATCGTGTGGCCGATGCCGCGCTTTTCGGTTCGCTCGCGTACTACGCATTCGTGCACGTCCAATCGACCCCGCTTGGAGTTGCTGCGCTGATCGCCTTGGGGGCCGGTCAGGTGGTGTCGTATATCAAGGCGCGCGCTGATTCGGTATCGCTGCATATCCGAGGCGCCATCGCGGAGCGTGCCGAACGCAACGTGCTGGGTCTCGTCGGAGCCGGGCTCGCCGGGCTGGGCGTGCCTTACGCGCTGGATATCTTGCTGTGGCTGTTGGCGGCCGCGAGTGCCTTCACCGTGGTGCAGCGTCTCGTTCAGGTGCGGATGGCCGCCGTGCAGTCCCATGCGTCTGGCGTTGACACTCGGACATTCTTCGCCCACATGCCTGACTCCGATGGGCCTGACGCCCACATGCCTGACTCCTATGTGCCTGACTCTTACGGGGCCGACGCACCTGCTGTCACCGGCCAAGCCCGCACGCTTGGTGGCGATGCCACCGAAGGTGGGTCGCAAGGCGGCGCGGAGTGACTGCCAGGTCCGTCCGGATAGGGGAGTCACTAGCTGCCCTCGGATATCGGGCGGCATGGGCGACCGCGCCACTGGTTTCGAATCGAGCTGGCTTGGCAGCCCTCAACCGCGTGGCCGACACACTCGTGGATCGACGCGGACCATCCGTCGTCCAGTTGGCACGGAATTTGCGGAGGGTGCTCGGTTCGGGTGCCACACCATCGGCGTTGCACGCGGTGACGCAGGCCGGGATGCGGTCGTATGGTCGCTACTGGTGGGAGACGTTCCGGCTACATCGCATGGATCTTCTGTCGGTGACACAGCAGGGACTCGCGAGTACGGTCGGGACCGGCAATATAGTGTCTGCCCGCGACGCTGGCCGGGGAATCATCGTGGCGTTGCCCCATTCCGGAAACTGGGATGTAGCAGGCCTGTCCTTGGGTTCACTTACAGGCGGGATCACCGCCGTGGCGGAGCGGCTTCGCCCCGAGAGCCTCTACCGGCGATTCATGTCGTATCGCGAAGGACTCGGCTTTGAAATACTGCCGCTCGAAAGCGACGCGCGGGGCTCGGCGAATACGGCCGGTGTGTTGCGGCAGCGCCTACGCGAGGGGCGGATGGTGTGTTTGGTCGCTGATCGAGATATCGCCGGCAATGGTGTCCCTGTGACGTTCTTTGGTGAGCGCACGACGATGCCAGCGGGCCCAGCGATGCTCGCGGCGCGCACCGGCGCGGCACTTCTCCCCGCGCACCTCGCGTACGCCGACGACGGGTGGATCCAAACCATCGGTGCACCGTTGGAGTTCAGTGGCGATCGGCTTGTCGACCGGGTGCGGAATGGCACCCAAATGCTCGCCAACTTCTTCGAAGAGCACATCGCGATGTTTCCCGCGGATTGGCACATGCTGCAACCGTTCTGGGAGGAAGATCGGCAATCGCGCGGCAGCGTTGGCGACCAATCGGGGCATGGCGAGGTAGGAAGCGAAGGGGAGGCGACATCACGATGAAGATCGGACTCGTGTGCCCGTACTCTTTCGACCAGCCTGGTGGCGTGCAGGCGCATGTCGCGGAGTTGGCGAAGGAACTGATTCGTCAGGGGCATGAAGTTTCGGTGCTCGCTCCGGGTGACGACGACGGAGACTTCCCCGACTTTGTGGTCCCTGCCGGGCGCAGTATTCCGATCCGTTACAACGGCTCGGTGGCGCGACTGTCATTCGGCCCCATGTCTTATGCCAAGGTGCGTCGCTGGATCCGCGCCGGGAACTTCGACGTGCTGCACGTCCATGAACCCGTCGCGCCAAGTCTGTCGATGCTGGCGCTCATGGTGGCTGACGGTCCCATTGTCGCTACCTTCCACACCGCCAATGCTCGCTCCAGGATGCTTGCCGCTTTTCAGGGGATACTGCAACCGTTCCTGGAAAAGATCACTGGTCGGATCGCGGTCTCTGAGCTGGCTAGGCGGGTTCAGGTGGAACATCTTGACGGTGACGCCGTCGTCATCCCCAACGGCGTCAATGTGGACTTCTTCGCGTCCGCCGAGCCTTTACCGGGATACCCGCGCACGGGTGGCACGATCGGATTCATCGGTCGGTTCGACGAACCCCGAAAAGGCATGGATGTCCTGATCGAGGCACTGCGATACCTGGTGCTGGATCGGCCGGACCTGCGGCTCGTCGTTGCCGGGCTGGGCGACCAAGCGCAGCTTGTCAAGGATGCGGGGCCAGAACTCGCCTCGCACATCGCCATGCTCGGGCGAGTGTCCGAGGCCGACAAGGCTCGGCTGCTCAAGTCGATTGACGTGTATTGCGCGCCGAATCTCGGTGGAGAGAGTTTTGGCATCATCCTGACAGAAGCGATGAGTGCTTCGGTGGCCGTCGTGGCCAGCGACCTTGCGTCATTCCGGCACGTACTCGGCGACGGTTCTGCTGGTCTGCTGGTTTCGGTCGGAGACCCGTTCTCTCTTGCGGACGGTATTGCCGCATTACTCGACGATCCGCTCCGACGCGCGACGTTAGTGGCGCGTGCTCGGACGGTGGTTGCCGAGTACGACTGGCAGGTCGTGGCCCGTACAGTGGTCAAGGTATACGAGACGGTCATCGCTGCTGATCCGCGTTCCGTCGGCGAAGCGCAGTAGGTCGGGGGACCCATGCTTACCGCCATCGCCGCGAGTATTGCGGTGCCCCTCCTGCTGCTCGCTGCGTTCCGGTTGTGGTTAACGGCTCGCCGCCTCGACCGTCTCCACAAACGTACTGAAGCGGCTTGGTATGGGTGCGAAGAATCGTTGGCACGCCGCATCGTGGCAGCGCGTGCGCTAGCGGCCACGGGGCACCTTGCTCCGTTCGCGGCGGCAGCGTTGCGGACCGCTGCGAGCGCAGCCGATGCGGCAGATCGCACGGCTCGTCAGGAGTTGGAATCGGAGTTGAGTGCGATCCTGCGCCGCATTGGGGAAGCAGAGCGCGGAGACCTGTCTGCGGAACTCGCCGACGCCGAGGAGCGCGTCGCACTCGCTGCGCAGTTCTACAATGATGCGGTCCGCGATACCAGGGCCCTGCGGGCTTCCTGGTTTACCCGCTTCTTCCGTTTGGCTGGTCACGCGCAGCTGCCGGATCCATTCGACATGCCTGCCACCGTGGACACCGGAGACCCCGTCACCAGATAACAGACCGTACTTTTGTGCGGGTCGCACTGGCTGTGGAGACTATCGAAAGGGATATGAATGCGCCTGCCACGCGCCGCTCTCGCGGTCGTTGCAACAGTTTGCGTTGTGATTACCGCCGCGTGTAGCGGCGGCAATCCGGTGCCGGATGCGGCTGCGAGGTCGACGACCTCAAGTGCGTCTACGACGTCCAGTACGACAACGTTGGAGGTGCCACCACTTACCACGACGCCAAGTACCACGGCGCCGAGTACCACGGCGAGCACGTCTGCCACCGAATCAGATTCGGGGCCGCATGATCCGCTGACTGGCGAAAAGGTATCCGCCAACCCGGTGATCGCCGTCAAGATCGAAAACACGGACGCCGGCATGCCCCAGTACGGTGTATCTGACGCCGACATCATCTACACCGAACAGGTCGAGGGCGGGCTCGTCCGACTTATCGCGATCTTCCATACGGTGCTGCCGAAGGAGGTCGGCGCGGTACGCAGCGTGCGATCGACGGACGTCGAGCTGCTGCCGAGTTTCGGTGCGCCCATTTTGGTGTACTCCGGTGGAGCGACCGCGCAGCTGCGGCGACTACGCGATTCCGTGCTCATTGCGACGACGGAGGGCGACGCGGGCTTCTGGCGGTCCAAGGTCAAACGAGCCCCCTACAACCTGCACGCAAACCTGCAAGAAGTCGCAGCGAAATACACCGGGAAAGCCAAAGCCCAGCCTATGGGCTTTGACTTCGACCTGCACGATCTGCGGCTGCGCACCGCACCGTTACTCAATGAGATCAGTGTGACGATGCGCAACGGCCAGACGTCCTTCCGGTACAGCGATGGGCGGTACCGCGCCTATTTCTGGGACAAGCCCTATGTGGACGCTGTCGGCAACAAACCTGTATTTGTGGACAATGTGGTGGTCCAGCGCGTTGACGACAGCGTGCTTGATGGCACGATTGACCCGGCAGGTAATCCTTCATATCTCACGAAGACCATCGGATCGGGCAGCTTTACCCTGTACCGCGATGGACGCGCAATCACCGGCACGTGGACCCGTGCCAAGCCCGCCGATCCCACGCAGTACCTCGGCTCCGACGGTAAGCCGGTGCTCTTTAAGCCCGGCAAGACATGGGTCTTGCTCGCGCCGAAGAACGCCGTCATCAATAAGGGTTAAACACTAAGTTCCAGAAATACGTATGACGTCATCCTCGGTCGATGCTTATACCGTCGGCAACACCCCGCCGGTTCCAGGCCGTCGATAACACCCCACTGTTAGCGGGCCGCTGAGGCGATACCCTGGGGCGTTACCATTAAGCAAAAGACCATTCGCGTGTCAGGAGCATGTCGTGTCCACTGCGCAGTCCGCAGCCCAGAATTCTGAGGTAACCGCCGCCACCGGAACCGCCCGTGTTAAACGGGGCATGGCCGAAATGCTCAAGGGCGGCGTCATTATGGACGTCGTCACTCCCGAGCAAGCAAAGATCGCCGAGGACGCTGGCGCGGTCGCCGTGATGGCGCTCGAGCGTGTCCCTGCCGACATCCGAGCTCAAGGCGGCGTTGCCCGCATGAGCGATCCGGACATGGTGGAGGGCATCATCAATGCGGTCTCGATCCCGGTGATGGCTAAGGCTCGCATCGGCCACTTCGTCGAGGCGCAAGTACTGCAGTCGCTCGGTGTTGACTACATTGACGAGTCCGAAGTCTTGACCCCCGCGGATTACACGCACCACATCGACAAGTGGCAGTTCACCGTGCCTTTTGTGTGCGGCGCGACCAACCTGGGCGAGGCCCTGCGACGGATTTCTGAAGGCGCAGCCATGATTCGCTCCAAGGGTGAGGCGGGCACCGGAGACGTGTCCAACGCGACTACCCACATGCGATCGATTCTTGGCGAAATTCGGCGCCTGAGCTCGCTCTCCAAGGAGGAGCTGTACCACGCTGCGAAGGAACTTCAGGCACCGTACGACCTCGTCGCTGAGGTCGCTGCGGACGGGAAACTCCCCGTGGTGATGTTTACCGCGGGCGGGATCGCCACTCCCGCAGACGCTGCCATGATGATGCAGCTTGGCGCGCAGGGCGTGTTCGTGGGCTCGGGGATTTTCAAGTCCGGTAACCCCAGTGCGCGGGCGGAGGCCATCGTCAAGGCCACCACGTTCTTCGACGATCCAGACATGATCGCCAAGGTTTCTCGCAATTTGGGCGAAGCCATGGTCGGTATCAACGTCGCCGACATCCCGGTCCCGCACCGGCTGGCCGAACGCGGCTGGTGACGATCGCGGTACCTGCGACTGTGTCTGCTTCTTCGTCTTCGTCGCTGACCGTCGGCGTGCTCGCGCTACAGGGTGATGTGCGCGAGCATGTGCGTGCGCTCTCCAATTTGGGGGTGCGCGCCATTACCGTGCGTCGTCCGTCGGAAATCGCGATGATTCAGGGCATCGTCATACCCGGTGGTGAGTCGACGACTATCTGTCGCCTTCTTGACGTTTTCGAATTGCGGGACCCGCTGGCCGAGCGATTGAGCTCAGGGCTTCCCGCGTACGGATCCTGTGCGGGGATGATCACGCTGGCGACGACAATCTTGGACGGCCGCAGTGACCAGGTGCCGCTCGGGGCGATCGATATTACGGTGCGACGCAACGCATTCGGGCGGCAAGTCGATTCGTTCGAAACCGACTTGGACGTCAAGGGATTCGCGGCCGCCGGCATCGACGACGAGCCGCTCCGGGCGGTATTCATTCGAGCGCCGTGGGTCGAGTCTGTTGGGCCGGGCGTCGAAGTGCTGGCGAGCGTGGATGGGGGACAGCCGGTTGCCGTTCGTCAGGGCCGGGTTTTGGTGACCTCTTTTCATCCGGAGATCACAGCGGACGACCGGATTCACCGACTTTTCTTGGCGATGGCCAGCGACGGATAGGCCTCGAGCGGGCAGACCGATAGCTAGGCGACGTAAGATCAAATGCCGGGCAGCGTGTTCCCTTAGCGGGCACCGACGGTCCGTAGACCCGTAAAGACGACCCGATAAGGTGACGTGATCTTAGAATGAGCGGCCACTCCAAATGGGCGACCACGAAGCACAAAAAGGCGGCAATTGACGCCAAGCGTGGGAAGCTGTTCGCCAAACTGATTAAGAACATCGAAGTCGCGGCTCGCAGCGGCGGTGGTGACATGGATGGCAACCCGACGCTTTTCGATGCGGTCCTGCGGGCGAAGAAGGCCTCTCTTCCAGCCGACAATATCGATCGCGCAGTCAAACGTGGATCGGGCGCGGAAGCCGGTGGCGTCGACTACGAAACAATCATGTACGAGGCGTACGGACACGGCGGCGTCGCCATCATGATCGAGTGTCTGACAGACAACCGTAACCGCGCGGCGACCGACGTGCGACTCGCCGTCACCCGTAACGGCGGCACGATGGCCGATCCAGGATCCGTGGCGTACAACTTCACTCGCAAGGGCGTGTTTGTGCTGCCGAAGGCGGACCTTACCGAAGACGACCTACTACTCGCCGTGTTGGATGCGGGTGCCGAAGAGGTCAACGATCACGGCGACGTGTTCGAGGTCGTCAGTGAGGCTACCGATTTCCTTGCGGTTCGCACCGCACTTGTTGACGCGAAAATTGATTATGACTCCGCCGAGCCGATGTTTGTGGCGAACGTTGCCGTTCCACTTGACCTGGATGGTGCGCGCAGGCTGATCAAGCTAATCGACGCGATCGAGGAACTCGACGACACTCAAAACGTCATGACGAATGCGGACATCCCGGACGATGTCGCAGCCCAACTTGACGAGGACGAGTAGTTACTCGATTGGCAAGCGTGTCGCTGTCCCGCAGTCGGTGATGACATGGGTAAAGTCGTAACACGTACACATGTTCGGTCACCGTGGTGAATACGGTGCTGGGTGAATAGGTGCTGTGAACCTGGCACCGAGCATTCAGCACTGTCGAGCATTCAGCACCGTCGAACGCCGACGCGACTGCAGCCCCCTCGGCGCTGACGCGGCACGGATGAGTCGGCACTGATGAGGAGGCGACGTTTTGCGCGTTCTTGGCGTAGACCCGGGCCTCACACGTTGCGGTATTGGCGTGGTGGATGGCGGCCCAGGCCTAGCCCCCACGATGGTCGACGTCACCGTAGTGCGTACCCCAGCTGGCCAGGAATTGTCCTTGCGCCTGCTCACGGTTGCTAGCAGGGTCGAGGAACTCATCGAACTCCATTCGCCGGACGTCGTGGCAATCGAACAGGTGTTTAGCCAGGTCAACGTGCGTACCGTGATCGGAACCGCGCAGGTGACCGGCGTGGTGGCGCTCGCGGCCGCCCGCCGTGGCATCCCGGTGGCCTGGCACACGCCCAGCGAGGTGAAGGCAGCGGTGTCCGGTAGTGGCCGCGCCGACAAGGCTCAGGTCACGACGATGATTACTCGGCTGCTGCGGTTGGATGCAGCCCCGAAACCTGCTGACGCCGCCGATGCGCTGGCTCTCGCGGTATGCCACTTGTGGCGTACACCGCTGCAGACGCGTCTGGCCGCGCTCGCGGCCGGCGCGGGGGCTGGAATAGCGGCTGGCGGTGGCGCTCGACGCAAGGTGGGGCGCACATGATCGCCTCCGTTCGCGGGACCGTCGCTGCCGTAGCACTGGACCATGTGGTCATCGAGGTCGGCGGAGTGGGCCTGTCGGTCCGGGCGACTCCAGCTACCCTCGCGACACTGCGCCGCGGTGACGAGGCAAGCCTCGCGACGACCCTGGTCGTCCGGGAAGACTCGCTGACTCTTTTCGGCTTCGCGAGCGTCGAAGCCAAGGAATTGTTCGAACTGGTGCAGTCCGTCTCCGGGGTCGGCCCGAGAATCGCCCTTGCCCTGCTGTCCGTACTTGAGCCGGACGAATTACGGCGAGCGCTCGCCAGCGGTGACACCGCCGCTCTCGCCCGCACTCCGGGTATCGGTAAGAAGAGCGCTGAACGGCTTGTGTTGGAGCTCCGAGACAAGGCGGGTGCGCTCGCCGGACGGTCCTCTGCGTCGGGAGTTCCGGCTTTGCCACCAGTAGGTGATCGGCTCATCGATGCGTTGGCCGGCCTTGGGTTCACGTCTCGGCAGGCCAGCGACGCAGTAGCCGCCGTGACGGCTGACGTGTCCGACAGTGCCGTGGCAGACGGTGATGTCGGTGTGCTCCTGCGACGCGCGCTCGCGCTGTTGGGCCAGCGTCGATGACGGAGTATGACGCCAATGGCGAGACCGACGCAGCGTCGACCGAGGCTACGTCGAGCGGGTTCCCTGGCGACGGTGATGACGCGTTCGTCCGTGATGGCTTCGGCTCGGACTTCGGCCCTGATTTTGGCCCTGATTTTGGCCCCGTCGAGGGACTCGTCGACACGTCACTAGCGAGCGTCGATGGCGATATAGAGGCATCGCTGCGGCCCAAGGACTTGTCCGAGTTCGTCGGCCAGGAACGTGTGCGCGAGCAGCTCGACCTCGTCCTAGCGGGAGCGAAACTGCGCGGTCAAGTACCGGATCATGTCCTTTTGGCGGGACCGCCCGGATTGGGTAAGACGAGCCTCGCCATGATCATCGCCGCCGAGTTAGGCGCGCCCCTGCGATTGACCTCAGGACCCGCGCTGGAGCGGGCCGGGGACTTGGCAGCGATCCTGTCGAACCTCGTCGAGGGCGACGTGCTGTTCATCGACGAAATACATCGCATAGCCCGCCCGGCAGAAGAACTGCTGTACCTGGCGATGGAGGATTTCCGAATCGACGTGATAGTCGGCAAGGGACCGGGCGCGACTTCGATTCCGCTGGAGATCGCGCCATTTACGTTGGTGGGTGCCACGACTCGCGCTGGCCGGCTTACGGGTCCATTGCGTGATCGATTCGGCTTCACCGCGCATCTCGAGTTCTACGAGCCGCCGGAACTGGCACGCATTGTTACCCGCAGCGCTGCGATTTTGGGTATTGATGTCACCGCTGACGGGGCGGCGGAAATCGCGCGGCGAGCTCGGGGGACGCCGCGTATCGGCAATAGGCTTTTGCGCCGAGTCCGCGACTACGCGCAGGTGCGTGGGGACGGCGCGGTGACAGCGACGTCAGCGCGGGCGGCATTGGCGGTGTACGACGTCGACGACCTCGGACTTGATCGACTCGACCGGGCTGTGCTCACGGCCCTATGCCGTTCCTTCGACGGGGGCCCGGTGGGATTGACCACGTTGGCGGTCGCAGTCGGAGAGGAATCCACCACGGTCGAAGAGGTCTGCGAGCCGTTCCTAGTCCGCCTTGGCATGCTGGCACGGACACCGCGCGGGCGCGTCGCGACATCGGCGGCGTGGGCACACCTTGGGCTCACCCCACCGCGCCACGCAGGAGGCTTCGGCGACACCAGCCGCGGAGACGAGACGTTGTTCGACGGCGCCTAAATCCGACGTAATTCTGGTGTCGGCGCGCTGAGGTTCGGTGATCATGGACCTGTTCCGGTACTGTGATAACGGACCGCCGTATGTGGGACGTTGCGCCGCGCGCTTTTCAGCGCGAGGGCGTGCGCCGCCTGGCGTCTCGCGCGTGGGCATCATGTCCACGGCGTTCGATATACCAAGGAGAATGATGAGCGGCCTTCTACTGCCCGTTCTGATGTTCGGAGCTCTCGGACTGATGATGGTTTTCGGCATGCGTAAGCAGAAGCGTCAAGCTGCTGAGACGCAGAAGACACAGGATGCTGTCGTTCCGGGAGCCCGGATTATGACGACCTCCGGTCTGCATGCCACCGTCACCGCTGTCGCGGACGACACAATCGAACTCGAGATTGCGCCTGGCGTGTACACGACGTGGGTGCGTGCTTCTGTTCGCCAGGTCATTGTGCCTGTGGCGGACCCCGATGAATTCGTAACGGATGAGTACGCAGCGAACGAGATTGCGGACTACAGCGTTGACGGTGACGAATCCCGCCAGACGGACGTCGGATAGCATTTCCCGTCGCCCCCACTGACACGTTCGTGGGGCGCTATGGCTCGGGTGAGTATCACCGAGCCACCATTTGCCGCGCATCGGGCTGCTCCGTAGGCGGCACCGCAAAGAGATAAGGCAGCTTGTGGCAAGTCCTTCTGGCCAGTTCCACCCGTGGCGATTGATTATCACGTTCGCGATGATCGTTGTTGTTCTGTACGGACTGGTGTTCTTTACCGCCGGTTCGACCGCGCCAAAACTCGGCATCGATCTCCAGGGCGGCACTCGCGTGACGCTGTTGGCGAAAACGACCGACGGATCGACCCCATCGCGGGATTCGATGAAGCTCGCGCGCACCATTATGGAGCGCCGCGTCAACGGTTCCGGCGTTTCGGGTGCCCAGATTCAAATCGACGGCTCGAACCAACTCGTCATCACAGCGCCTGGCCAAAATAACCTCGAAGGTTTGACTCGTAGCGCGCAAATGAATATTCGTGCCGTCGTTGCGCAATGGCCTAACCCCGCACTCGTGAAGGCCGGGCCGACGTCAGGAACGGCGACGACCGGGGCCACTGCGGGTGCCACCACCGGCGCGATTTCCACGGGAACTGCCGTGGCATCAGCAACTGCTCCGGGCGGGGTCACCGCAACCGTCGAACCGCAGCCCACGAGTTCTGCGGCTGAATCCAGCCAGGGTTTTCGCGAAGCCCAAGGAGCTCTTGCCCCTCGCGCAGTGCCCTCGACCGGCGCTACTGACGCTGGCACGTCGTCTGCGGCAGTTCTACCGACAAGTGCGGCTGCCACTCCGACTGCCTCAGATGGCGCCGCCACTGCTACCAGCACTGCTAAAGGTGCTGCCACGACGGGCGGCGCCACAGCGCCGCAGACCGAGGCACCTGCTGCGTCAGCGTTCCCGGCAGGCAGCAACCCAGACGTCTTGACACAGCCCAAGGGCAGCGATACCGCGGCGATTACCGCGTGGGAAGCCGGCGTTGCTGCGTACAGTCAGAAGCCGGGGTCGGGCCCGAGCTGCGCAGAGATTAACTACTACCAGGGTCTCGACGATCCGAAAAAACCGCTATTGTCCTGCGACCAGGATGGCACCTACATCTACCTTCTCGACAAAACGCTGATTCCGGGTACCGAGATCAAGGACGCCACCAGCGGAATTGATACCCAGGGCGGCCACGGCTGGGTCATCAATGTCGACTTCAAGTCGGCGGGATTCAAGACCTGGGCGGCGTACACGACCCAGAACTACGATCGGACGGGCGGGTCGAATCCGCCGCCGGCCTCGCGAACCGCGTTCACGCTGGATGGGCAGGTTCTATCGGCTCCGGTGATCAATGAGCCGATTACGACTCCGGGCACCATGGTCTCCGGTAGCTTCACTCAGCAAAGCGCTAAGGCGCTCGCGGATTCACTCAAGTTTGGTGCGCTGCCACTCGCTTTCGACCGGCAGGAATCTGAGCAGGTTTCAGCCGAGCTCGGTATCCAGTACCTGAAGGCGGGACTGATCGCCGGTGGTATCGGACTTGCGCTCGTTGTCCTCTACTGCCTGATGTACTATCGCCTGCTCGGCTTGGTGACGATCCTGTCATTGTTCCTTTCCGGAGTGGTCGTGTACGCCGTCATGGTCTTGTTGGGTCGCTGGATCGACCTGTCGCTGGATATGGCTGGTATCGCCGGCTTGATCATCGCGATCGGTATTACGGCGGACTCGTTCGTCGTCTACTTCGAACGAATAAAGGATGAAGTCCGCGAGGGACGAACATTCCGTTCGTCTGTGCCTCGTGGCTGGACTCGGGCGAGGAAGACGATCTTGTCTGCCGACGCGGTGTCGTTCCTGTCCGCGGCAATCTTGTACATACTGGCCGTCGGCGATGTGAAGGGCTTTGCCTTCACGCTCGGCCTGTCCACGGTGCTCGACTTGCTCGTCGTGTTCCTGGTGACGCATCCGCTGGTGGCGTTGATGTCGAAGGCGAACTTGTTTTCGCATCCGATTTGGTCCGGTCTGGGGAATGTTGCCCTCGCCGGTCAGGAGCAGCGTGCGGCCTCCGCACGGCTCCAGGTGAAGGAGGCCTAGGGTCATGACGGATAGTTCGAAGAATCCGAGCTCTACCGACGTTGACGTAGAAACCGAATCCGCGCCCATCACGGCGCTGCAGATGAAGGCCGAAACTCGCCACCACAGCACGTTTTCGAGGCTGTCGACTGGTACCGGTGCGTTCAACATCATCGGACACCGACGCAAGTACTACTACTTCTCGTCGGTGTTGATCGTGCTCGCGCTCCTGTTCATGATTGTGCGCGGGTTTAACCTGTCGATCGACTTTGTCGGTGGAACACAACTGACGTTCCACACGGATACATCTGTTTCGCATAGCCAGGTTTCCGAGATCATCCATGACGCCATCGGGGTGGAAACCGAGAGTGTCGTCGAAGTCGGCCCCAATACTCAGGTCAGCCTGTCGACGCTGGATGCGAACCAGGTGACGGCGGCAAAGCAAGCGATTTCGTCGAAGATCCCGCTTGCTGGCGCGGTTTCCGACGCCGCAGTGTCCGGCACCTGGGGTAGCGAGATATCTACCCAGGCGCTGATCTCCGTGGTGGTGTTCCTTATTGCGGTCGCCCTGTTCATCACGATTCGCTATGAACACCGCGTTGCTACAGGCGCGGTTCTGTCGGTGTTACACGACCTCATCGTGACTGCCGGGATCTACGCCCTTGTTGGCTTCGAAGTCGCTCCGGCGACGGTGATCGGGTTACTCACCATCCTCGGCTTCTCGCTCTACGACACCGTCGTCGTGTACGACAAGGTTGAAGAGAACGCTAAGGGGCTCACCTCACTTCTGAGGCGCACCTTCCCCGAGGCCGCCAATCTTGCAATCAATCAGACGTTGATGCGTTCGATCAACACATCGCTGATTGCGCTTTTACCGGTTGCGGGTCTGCTCACGGCAGGCGTAGCCATCCTGGGCTCTGGGACGCTTAAGGACCTATCTCTCGTCATGCTGTGTGGAATGATCATTGGTGCTTACTCGTCGGTCTTCCTGGCAGTGCCCATGGCTGTGGACCTCAAGATGCGTGAGGCAGTCATCAAGAACCACACCCGGCGTGTCGAAGCGAAGCGACGCGCCGAGGGTCTGATCGTCGACGCCGATGGAGACCCGATTGGGCGCGTCGCAGTGACTGACGCGACCGGAGCCGTGGTCGCCAAGCCTCATCATCAAGCCGCGTATCCAGGTGCGCAGGCGGGCGCAGCCTCGCCACTGCTGAAGCAGGGCTCCGGCCCGCTGCCCGGCATCAAGCCAGTCCGGGCCAGCGGCAAATCGTCGCGGAACAGCGCAGCGGTGCGGCCATCGGGTAAACGAGGCCGTTGACCGGCTTGCACGACCGTGATCGCCGTCGGGGTTGAAGGGGCTCGACGGCGATATGCTCGAGTCTTCGCTAAGACGCGAGCGAGGGAGGTGCGTCGATGACGGATATTCATTCAACCGCTGATGCCGGCGCACCGGCGCAGCCGAGTCACGGTGACCCTAGGCGCTTAGGCCATGTAGTGCCGCCTGGTGCCGCCAAGGGGCCGTTGGCAGAGGTGGTGCCGCCTGGTGCCGAGACAGCGCCGTTGGCAGAGGTGGTGCCTACGGTGGTGCCACTCGGCCTCCGCGACGAAGAGCCGGAGGCTGAGGACGCGAAGAGTGCGGCCAGCAATGGAACCGCACAGTCAATGGCATCCACCACTCGCCGAGTCCGCGCCCGGTGGGCGCGGCGCATCACTGGACAGCGCCACACCACGTCTTCTGCACGACTGGTTCTTGAGCCACTGCTAGCGGCGCATCGCGAGGTGCATCCGAAGGCCGATACCAAGGTACTGATGCGCGCCTACGAGGTCGCAGAGCTCGCGCATCGAGGCCAGTACCGCAAGTCTGGCGACCCATACATCACCCACCCGCTAGCGGTTGCGACCATCCTCGCGGATCTTGGCATGGACGCGACGACGCTCGTAGCCGGGCTATTGCATGACACGGTTGAGGACACCGACTACAGCCTTGAGGACGTGACCCAGGAGTTCGGTGCTGAGGTAGCACGCCTAGTCGACGGAGTCACCAAACTCGACAAGGTTAAGTACGGCGAGGCCGCCGAAGCCGAAACGATCCGCAAGATGATCATCGCCATGGCCAGCGATCCGCGGGTACTTGTCATCAAACTTGCTGATCGCCTGCACAACATGCGGACGATGCGCTTCCTCCCGCCGGAGAAGCAACAGCGCAAGGCTCGTGAAACGCTCGAGGTGCTGGCACCGCTGGCACATCGACTCGGCATGGCGACCATCAAGTGGGAACTCGAGGACTTGTCATTCGCGATCCTGCATGCGAAGCGCTATAACGAGATTGCACGGCTCGTTGCCGACCGTGCGCCATCTCGGGAGACGTACCTGACTGCGGTCACCGCGCAGATCCAGGCTGAACTGGATGGGGCCAAGCTGCCCGCAGACGTCGTTGGCCGCGGCAAGCATTACTACTCGATCTACCAGAAGATGAAGGTCCGCGGTCGCGAGTTTGACGAGATCCACGATCTGGTAGCGGTTCGCATCCTCGTGTCGACGGTTCGGGAGTGTTACGCCGCAATGGGCGTAGTACACGCCATGTGGGCGCCGATGCCGGGTCGCTTCAAGGACTACATCGCTCAGCCTCGCTATGGCGTGTACCAGTCGCTGCACACCACGGTGATTGGGCCGGAAGGCAAACCGCTCGAGGTGCAGATCCGAACGCACGAGATGCACCACACCGCTGAATACGGCATTGCGGCGCATTGGCGATATAAGGAGACCCGCGGAACGCATACGGGATCCCTGGCATCCGTGGACGAAATGGCCTGGATGCGCCACCTGCTTGACTGGCAGCGTGAAGCCGGTGACCCGGGTGAGTTCCTGGATAACTTGCGCTACGAGATGCGCTCCAACGACATCTTCGTGTTCACGCCGAAAGGCGAGATCCATACGTTGCCTGCTGGGTCGACCCCGGTCGATTTCGCATTCTCTATCCACACCGAGGTTGGTAATCGGTGTATCGGCGCAAAGGTGGATGGGCGCCTGGTCGCGCTGGAACGCAAGCTGACCAACGGGCAGATTGTCGAGATCTTTACCTCCAAGGCGCCGGACGCGGGGCCTAGCCAGGATTGGCTGAAGTTCGTCGCGTCTTCGCGGGCGAAGAACAAGATCCGGCATTATTTCGCCAAGGAGCGGCGCGAGGAAGCCCTCGAGACAGGCAAGGACGCCATTGCGAAGGCGGTGCGCCGGGAGGGGTTGACTGTCCAGAGACTGATCACCCACGACGCGCTGACCGCAGTCGCTCACGATCTCGGCTACAAGGACATCTCTGCGCTGTATACGGCAGTAGGCGAGAGCCATGTCAATGCCAAGACGGTGGTATCGAAGGTTGCCACCATTATTGGTGGCGGCGATTCAGTGTCCGACGAAATGGTCGAGCCGACCGGCGCGATGGGGCAGCGGCGGCCGCGGTCATCCGGCGATGCCGGTGTACTCGTCGAGGGCGTCACAGACGTCACTATCAAGCTCGCGCGATGCTGTACGCCGGTTCCCGGTGACGCGATCCTGGGGTTCGTCACCAAGGGTGGCGCCATCTCCATTCACCGCACCGACTGCACCAATGCCGAATCGTTGCGAGCGGAGCCGACTCGACTGGTCGATGTTTCCTGGGATCCGAACGCGTCGTCGGTCTATCTGGTGTCTATCCAGGTGGAGGCGCTGGATCGACACCGGCTGCTGTCCGACATCACCAAGACGCTGGCCGACGAGAAGGTCAACCTATTGTCCGCCAACTTGTCCATGTCGAAGGATGGGATGGCCATTACCCGCTTCTCGTTCGAAATGGCCGATCCCAAATTCCTCGGCCACGTGCTCCGGGCCGTTCGCGGCGTCGAAGGCGTCTATGACGTCTACCGCATCACCACCGGCTGACGGCCGCCACGCCCTCACTAACTGCCGATGGTGGCCTTTCCGATCGTGACCGGGTCCTTCGGCGCGCCGTCTTGGCTGCCGTTCGTGGTGCCCTTGTCGGCGATCGCCTGCACGACGTTCAAGCCAGCCGTGATCTTCCCGAACACGGTGTACGACGGCGGCAATTGCGAGTCTCCGTAGACGATGAAGAATTGGCTGCCGTTGGTGTTTGGACCGGCGTTAGCCATGGCGAGTGTGCCAGCGCCGTACGCTTCTTTGCCGGAGAGCTCGTCATTAAAAGAGTAGCCTGGGCCGCCGCTACCGGTGCCCGACGGATCTCCGCACTGCAGCACCTTGAGTGACGCAGATGAGGTAAGTCGATGGCAGGTAGTTCCGTCGAAATAGTGCTGATCGGCCAGTGACACGAACGAGTTCACGGTGCAGGGTGCTGCTGCGCGATCGAGTTGGAGCGTCACGTCACCGCTATTGAGCGCCAGCGTGGCGTCGACGGTACCGGTTGTGGGCGGTGTGAGGTCGGTCGGCGACTTCACGGCTTTCGAGGCTGGGCTCGCGCTTGCCGGATACTTGCACGCCGCGGTTGCGGCAGTGCTGTCCGCCGGCGCGGCTGCCGCGGTGCCCGCAGCAGTGCCCGTGGCGCTGGCAGTTCCGGTCCCGGATGCAGCGGAATCGGCCGCCTTGGTTTTGGCTGGACCACCGGCACCGGAGAACAGATAGACCGCGCCAGCAACCACTAGTACCGCTGCCACGACACCGACAATGGCCACCCGCTGACGCATCGCACCGGATTGCCGAGCGCGCTTCTCGTTCTGGCGCTGCAATTTGCGCTTGGCTGCGTCACGCCGTTGCCGGTTATTGGCCACAGTGCTGCTCCTTCGAATGCGCCGTCCGGTGCTGCCGTTTCTGCGGC
Organism: Nakamurella sp.; assembly: GCA_039924545.1. Taxonomy (GTDB): domain Bacteria; phylum Actinomycetota; class Actinomycetes; order Mycobacteriales; family Nakamurellaceae; genus Nakamurella. The sequence goes on from JBDTAR010000120.1 coordinate 24,282, forward strand.
ACCGTCGCACGCCACCACGTTTCTTCATGAAGCTGTCGAGGCTGAAGCGTACGGCGCCATGTGCCGCGCGGGCTACACATTGGGTGTGAACCTCATGTGGGCCGCCCCGATAGGGTAGCCGGGTGTTCATCACAGGATTCCCAGCCGGTCCGTTAGCCGCCAATTGCTATGTAGTCGCGCCCGATTCAGGTGACGAGTGCGTGGTGATCGATACGGGGCAACAAGTGCTTGGATCGTTGCGTGCTGTTCTCGCTCAGCGGGGGTTGCGTCCTGCGGCCATTCTGCTCACGCATGGGCATTTCGACCATGTGGCCAGCGCGGCAGCAGCGAGCGCCGAGTACGGAGCCGACGTGTACATCGGCGGTGGTGATGTCGGGATGTTGTCCGATCCGCTGTCTGCGCTGTCGGAACAATTCAGGGCGATGATCCCGCAGTTCCTGGCGCCGGGGGAAAGCCTCGACAATCTGCGCCCTGCGCGGCTCACCCCGCTGGCGGGCGGCGAAATCCTGACCATCGGGGGAGTGACTATCGACGTGCTCGCCGTGCCCGGCCACACTCCCGGCTCGCTGACCTACCGCATCGCGGGTAGTAGCGAGATCCTCAAAAATCCTGGGTATGACGGACCGGACCTGCTCTTTACCGGCGATACCCTATTCGCGGGCAGCATCGGTCGAACCGACCTACCGGGTGGATCCACGTCATACATCCTGGAATCCATCGGGACGACGTTGCTCAGTCTCCCGGATGACACCGTCGTGCTTCCTGGGCACGGACCTGGGTCCACTATCGGTGATGAGCGGCGCACCAACCCGTTCCTGGCTGAACTGCGCTGACTCGGGAGCCGGAAATCGACTGCCAGTTTTCGCATGGGCGACTGTTCCCGCAGGTCGCCGGTCCGCTAGCTGTATCTGGAAGTCACTTTTCGGCAACCCGTCATGGCGCAGGTCGGATTGCGATTGCGGCGAGTGGCGGAACAGGCAACGTTTGAAGCACGCTCCCGGTGGCCGGGTTCACGACATGGACGCCGTCTGCTGCTGCAATAAGTAAGTAGCTGCTGTCCGCGGTGAACGCGAAGAGTGAGGCGGCGTCGCTGATGGTCTGCCCGTCGATAGGCGCGTTGATCGGCTCGGATTTACCAGTGCGAAGGTCAACGATGTTGATGGGAGTTCCGCCCGAGTTGTTGTCGAATATTGCGGCGTAACGGCCATTGGGCGAGATCACGCCCTGTACCGCGACGAAGGCAGGGGCCTCAGTCGGCTGGTACGCGGGCAACCGGGAACGGTGGTCGGTGGAGCGATCCACGACCCAAGACGTGCACCGTCCGGCGTCGTCGCATTCGTAGACGAGATACCCGGTGGGTCCGGCCGCGAGCACGACTCCATGTGTCACCAGCTGTGTTGCGCCCGGTCGCAGATCGTAGGTGCCGCCGATTGCCACGGCCAGTACCCCACCGGCCCCATCTTGGGCAAGGCCCCATCCGCTCTGGACGCCCAGCGACGCGGGTGGCTTGATGGCGGCCCCTGCTGTGCGTCCGCTGGAATCCACCAGGTCCAGCTGGAAGCTCCCTTCGTTAAATGACGTCACCCAGACCAAACCTGGTGTGGCTGCCGAGTACACCGGCCCGCCCTGACCGAGCAGCCCTTCGGCGATCTTTGCGGGCTTTCCGTCATGGGCCACATAGCCGGGGACGCCATCCCAGGGCCGCACGATGGTGGCACCGTCAGTAGCCACGAACGATAGCTGGCCACTGCTCATCAGCGGGGGCAATTCTGTGCGCGCGAGCATCCCAGTGTTGGAGTCGTAGCGGATGATTGCGACTCCTGAGCTCAGGTTCTCGTCCGAAATGAGGCCGGTGAGTTCGAACGGAGATCCAGGTAAATCTGCCGGAGCGGTAGTCGACGTCGATGGCGACGGCAGGTCCGTTGCTGAAACACTGCCTGAATCGGCGACCGAGTCGGTTGCCTCCGGAAGATAGGCCACAGTGGTGGTAGGCGCTGAGGTGTGCGTGGCTGCTCCCGACGTAGCCTCCGCCGACGAGCTACTGCTGTTGACCGGAGGTTCCGGCTTCGGCGCCGGAGCGCTGTCGGCCGGTTCGTCCAAGAAACGCAGCGTCACGATGATCGCCACCAGCACGAGAATTCCAATCGCGACCACGGTCCATCGGGGCCAACCAGGACCGCGAGGGCTGTTGCCGTCTCCGCCGTTGGAGTCGCCGCTGCCGCCAGAACCGTCGCCGCTGCCGCCAGAACCGTCGCCGGTTGGCGCCGGTTCCGAATGCCCTTCGAACCAGATCTCCGGTTCGCCGCCGAACTGCGTCATACCCGTCACTGTGCCACGGCGGCACACCCAGGCGGCCCCGTCTGGGCCGAGTGCACCTGAGACACGAGTGCACCTGAGACAATGGTCGACGTGAGCAAAGTGGCGCCATTGAGCGGATTTCCCGAATACCTTCCCGCCGATCGGATCGTGGAACAGCATTTCCTCGACACGATTCGGAGCGTGTTCGAGTTGCACGGGTTTGCATCGATCGAAACTCGCTCCGTGGAGCCGATCGAGCGGCTGTCAGCCCAAGGCGCGGACACCGACAAGGAGATCTACGCGATTTCCCGGCTGGCAGATGTCGGCGCTGAGGCCACCAGCCGCGAGCCGAAACTCGGCCTGCACTTTGACCAGACGGTTCCGTTCGCACGATACGTACTCGAGAACGCCGGGCAACTCCACTTTCCGTTCCGCCGCTACCAAATGCAAAAGGTGTGGCGCGGCGAGCGGCCGCAGGAGGGCCGGTACCGCGAATTCACTCAGGCCGATATCGACGTGATCGACGCGGGGGAGCTCGCGCCGCATTTCGAAGCGGAGATTCCGCTGGTCATCGCAGACCTGTTCGCGCAACTGCCCATGCCGGATTTCGTGATAGGCGTCAACAATCGGAAGATCCCGGAGGGCTTCTTTCGCGGCCTGGGGCTTGACGACATCGTCGGTACGCTGCGCATCGTCGATAAGTTGGACAAGATCGGTCCTGACGCCGTGGCAGAGCTGATGCAGAAGGCGGGCGCCACGGCGGACCAGGCCGCGGCATGTTTGGCGCTCGCCCAAATCCGGACGACGGACGTGTCTTTCGTCGCGAAGGTCCGCGCGCTGGGCGTCTCACACCCGATCCTTGACGAGGGCCTCGATGCGCTCGCTGCGGTGGTGGACGCGGTTGCAGCAGCTGCGCCAGGGAAGATTGTGGCCGACCTCAAAATCGCCCGCGGCCTGGATTACTACACCGGAACTGTTTACGAGACAACGCTGGTCGGCTACGAGAAGTGGGGTTCGTTCTGCTCCGGTGGCCGGTACGATTCGCTCGCCTCCGACGGCAAGACCAGCTATCCGGGCGTCGGTATTTCGATTGGCGTGTCCCGGCTATTGGGTTTGCTGCTCGGGGCGGGGATGGTGCGTTCGTCGCGCTCCACGCCCGCGTGTGTTCTCGTCGCGCTGGTCGACGACAGTGCCGTCGAGCGCGCCCGGTCGACCACCATCGCGACTCGCCTGCGCCACCGTGGCATTGCGTGCGAGGTGGCGCCCAAGGCCGCGAAGTTCGGCAAGCAGATCCGATACGCTGACCGGCGCGGGATCCCGTTCGTCTGGTTCCCGTCTGCCCCTCCCGCCGAGCAGACCGAGTATGACGCCCCCCTCGCCGAAACCGGTTCGGCCACGCAGCCAGCTGCGCTGCCCACAGTGACGCCAACTGACGAGGTGAAGGACATTCGTTCGGGGGAGCAGGTCCCAGCCGACGCAGCGACGTGGGCCCCGCCAGCTGAAGATCTACATCCGGTCGTGACGCGGGCCTGACCGGCAGACGGCGCTAGATCTGTTAGCGCCTGCCGGACAGGTTGGTGGTGGTAGATAGCCACGCGCGGAGATGGGCGAGTTCGACGCGCAGTTCGCTGCGCACCTCGATATTGCCCACGTGCACGAGCTTCCGGCTGGTGTACAGCGCGGCCGTACTAATGACGATGGCGCCGACGATGAGCGGAGCCGGCGCGCCGCTCCATTCCGCGAGTAGTCCCACGATGGGTCCCCCGATGGCGGCAGTGCCCAGTGTGACCAACATGTACACGCCCATGACGCGCCCACGCATCGCATCGCTCGACGCGAGCTGAATGGACGTGTTCGTGGTGATCAGGAACGGCATGCCGACGGCGCCGATCACGACGAACGCTAGCGCGACCGTCACCATGGACGGCATGAATGCCGCAAGGAGCTGACCTGCGGCAAGGCCGCCCGCGAGCGCCACGATGTGCCGCAGGCGCGAAGCAGGCCATCGGGCTGACAGCAGCGCACCGATCAGCGATCCCACCGCCATCGCGATCGTCAGGAAACCGTAGCCGCTGGCGGTGAGCTTGAAATCCTTCGCGAATGCGGTCAATACCACGGCGAAGTTGGTGGTGAAGAACGCGCAGGTTCCGGCCAACGCGATCGGCCAGAGCAGAATCGGGCGATGGGCGATCTCGGATATGGCCCCGCGCAGTTGTCCCTTGGCGCGTTCCAGCCTCGGCCCAGCGATGAGCTCGGCGGATCGAATGAAGAGGAATGCGCCGAGCACGATGACGTACCAGGCGCTGGTGGCGATGAAGGCCCATCCGGTACCGACTGCGGTGATGAGGCCAGCGGAGACGGCGGGTCCGGCCAAGGCACCTAGCTGAAACACCGCAGAGTTGAGGCTTACCGCGTTTCGAAGTCGACCTGGCCCCACTATCTCGTGCACGAAGGCGGCGCGCGTCGGATTGTCGAAACAGGCCGCGGTGCCGGTCAGGAATGCGATGAGGAGTACCTGCCACAACTGAACCGAGTGTGTGACTACCAGCAGACCCAGCGCCAGTGCACATAGCCCGAGCGTCGATACGGTCATGAGCAAGACGTGACGCTTGTCGAAACGATCGGCGACGAGGCCTGCCGACATACCGAACACGAGGGTGGGCGCGAATTGCATGGCGGTGGCCAGGCCGACGAAAAATGCGTTATTCGTGAGTTCCAGGACTAACCAGTCCTGTGCCACCCGCTGTGTCCACAGCCCCGACGTCGAAGCCGCCTGACCAAAAACGAACCAGCGAAAATTCCGGTTCGATAGAGACGCAAAAATGGACTCCCGCTGCGGCTGCGGTTCGGGGGTGCTGGCGGGCGGGTGTTTCGTCGATGTCATGCAAATCTCGATGTCACAGGACTTCCGAATTTCAGGGACGGCGAAAGGCACGGGCCATGCCGATCATCATTGTCGTCGGCGCATAGGGCGCCGACGACAATGGTCCGTTTAACCGAGTCGCTGCGAACTACGCGACAGACCGCTGTCCTCGACGCTGTCCGGTCGCGCGGTTCCGGCTGGGACCTTGACGATCCGCACGCACAGCGCCTCGGTTCGCCCCATCGTTGCCAGCCCAGGTGCCCGAGCCACGCGAATCGTTGCGTAGCTCATTACGTGAATCCGAACGGGGTTCGTAAGATGTGCCGCGCTCCGCGCGACGCGCGGAGTCCCAGCGTGGCTTGCTCCTGCCCGACTCGCTGTTGCTGGCGCTGTAGCCGGTGTTGCTGTTGCTGTTGTTGTAGCCGCCACGAGAGGCATTGTCGCCCTGGTCGTGTCGGGGGCTATCCCACGTACGGCCATCGTCACGAGAGGGGCTCGCCCACGGCTGGTCACGGTGCTGGCCACCCTGCTTGAAACCACCCTGCTGGCCACCCTGCTTGAAACCACCCTGCTGGCTGCCCTGCTTGAAACCACCCTGCTGCGAATCGCGGCGTGGACGCTCGAAACGGTCGTCGCGTCCGCGGTGCGGAGCTGAATCGCGATTACGGTCTACCGGACGGCTCCGCTCATAGCTGCCGTGACGCTCCCGGGGACCGTCGTTTCGATCCCGGCCGCGCGAGTCGGACCGGCCTCTGTCGCGGTCACGGTCGTTCCGGCTGCTGTAAGTGGATTTGATTTCGACTGCGGGGGTTCCGTCGTCGCCGACAAGCGTGGCGAGCAAGGCTGCTGCGAGCTCGCCCTGCGTAAGGCCAGCAATATCGGCTGCGACGGCCACGGCGTTCGCATAGTTCGTCAACGTGCCGATGGCATGACGGGCCATAGCCTTGGCCAGCGCTGCTTCGGCTTGTCGATCGAGCACCTGCGCGGCGCTCGGCACGGTGATTTCCTCTAGCTTGCGGCCGATCGTCTTTTCAATGACCCGCAGGCGTGAAGTCTCTTTAGGAGTGAAGAATGTAATGGCGCTACCTGATCTGCCTGCGCGGCCGGTGCGCCCAATCCGGTGAATGTAAATCTCCGCATCGGCGGGGACGTCGTAGTTCACGACGAGCCCGATGCGCTCCACATCCATGCCACGGGCTGCCACGTCGGTGGCGACGAGGACATCAATCTGACCGCCGCGTAGTCGATCGATGGTGCGCTCGCGCTCGTTCTGCGACACGTCGCCACTGATGAACGCCGCCTTGACGCCAGCGGTGATCAGCGCTGAGCCCAGCTCGTCGCATGCGTTTCGGGTGCGGACGAATACCACTGCCGCTTCGGCGTCGCTCACTGCGATCATGCGCTGCAACGCAAGAGTCTTATCGCGGTAGGGCAGCACGATGTACTTCTGATCGATGTTCGTCACCGGGGTTGCCGATGCTGCGACGCTGACGTCGACGGGCTGGCGGAGGTGCCGGGCAGCTACGCGCCGGATTTCCTTGGGCATCGTTGCGGAGAACAATGCTGTTTGGCGTTGCGCCGGTACCTCGGTCAGGATGCGGTCGACATCTTCGGCGAAACCCATCCGCAGCATTTCGTCTGCCTCGTCGAGAACGGCGAAGGTAACGTGTTCCAGGCGCAGCGACTTGCGTTCGATCAGGTCGATGACTCGCCCTGGCGTTCCGACTACGACCTGCGCGCCGCGCTTGAGCGCGTTGATTTGCTTGCTGATCGGTGCGCCGCCGTAGATCGCGACGATGCCGACGGCCGGAATCTTGGCCGCGAACCCGGCGAGCGCGTCCGTTACCTGAATCGCGAGCTCGCGAGTCGGTACCAGCACGAGCGCTTGCACGCCTGGCGAGGTCGGATCAATCAGAGTCAGAAGCGGCAAGCCGTACGCAGCTGTCTTCCCGGTTCCGGTCTGCGCAACTCCGGTGACGTCGCAGCCCAGCAAGAGAGCAGGGATCGCTTCTTGCTGGATGGCGGTCGGGGTTTCGTATCCCAGGTCGCGGATCGCGCGGAGAATCGCTGTGGGCAATCCAAAGGCGGCGAAGCCGATGGGCGCGGTGGAGCCGTTGTCGCTGGCGCCGGAACCGGCGCGGGAATCGTCATATTTGGTGCTGTTTTCGAGCGTGGAGGCGCCGGAGGACACGCCGGTGGTCAGGGTGGAAGCAGGTGAAGACACAGAAAACCCATCGTTGGGACGCCGGACATGGAAGTGCCGCCGGCGGTCAGCAGTTTCGGTGGGCTGGCGAATCGAAGAGAAACAGTATCGAATATAAGAAGCAAGGACGCTGGCCCGCAATAACTGATTCAGCCTACCGGAAACAGGCACAATGTGCACGTCGCGCGTGTCGTCTCGTCGTGCGCGAATGGGTGAAATGTGGTTCCGAGCGCGTCGCTCCGACCGCAGGAACCTCGGAATTGGTCTACCACGTAATATTACAAGGCGCACCTGCAGCCACTACATCACTAGCCACTACATCATTAGCCACTACATCACTGCGCAAGCAATCACTGCGCAAGCAATCACTGCACAAGCAATCACTGCACAAGCAATCACTGCAAAAACGAAGGAACACTGTGCTTCGCGATCACAACGCCGGATCCCTGCGCGCCAGCAATGCTGGCGACACCGTCACACTCACCGGGTGGGTCGCGCGTCGTCGCGATCACGGCGGGGTGATTTTTATCGACCTGCGCGAAGCATCTGGCGTGGTTCAGATCGTTTTCCGCGAGGGCGAAATGGCCGAACGGGCGCACAAGCTGCGTAGCGAGTTCTGCTTGCAGGTCGTTGGGACCGTCGAATCCCGCCCGGACGGCAACGAAAATCCAGACCTGCCGACCGGCGCCATCGAGGTCACCGTCACCGAGTTCACTATTTTCTCCGAGGCGGCGCCGCTGCCGTTCCAGATCGAGTCCGACGAACAGCCGGGTGAAGAGGCCCGTCTGAAGTACCGCTACCTGGACTTGCGTCGCAAGGGCCCGGCGGCCGCGCTCCGACTTCGGTCGAAGGTGAACAAGGCTGCTCGCGTCGTTTTGGACGAGCACGATTTCGTGGAGATCGAAACGCCGACGCTCACCCGGTCCACTCCGGAAGGCGCGCGCGACTTCCTGGTTCCGGCACGGCTCAAGCCCGGCGCCTGGTACGCATTGCCGCAGTCCCCGCAGCTGTTCAAGCAGCTGCTGATGGTCGCAGGTATGGAGCGCTACTACCAGATCGCCCGCTGCTACCGCGATGAGGATTTCCGCGCGGACCGGCAGCCGGAGTTCACCCAGCTGGACGTGGAGATGTCGTTCGTCACGCAGGACGACGTGATTGCCGTGGGTGAGGATATTATCTCGGCGTTGTGGAAGCTCGTCGACTACGAGATTCCCCGACCCATCGCTCGGATGACGTACCACGATGCGATGAACAAGTACGGCTCGGATAAGCCCGATCTGCGTTTCTACCTGCAGTTGACGGAGATGACGGAGTACTTTGTCGACACTCCGTTCCGGGTCTTCCAGGCTCCGTACGTGGGCGCCGTGGTGCAGACGGGTGGCGCCGCTACTCCTAGGCGTGGTTTCGATGCGTGGCAAGAGTGGGCGAAGCAGCGCGGAGCCAAGGGCCTCGCGTATGTGACGGTTGCCGACGACGGCACCTTGGCGGGTCCCGTCGCGAAAAACATCTCGGAGACTGAGCGCGACGGTCTCGTCGCTGCGACCGGCGCACAGCCTGGCGACGCCATCTTCTTCGCCGCCGGGAAGCGGAAGGCATCGCAGGAGCTGCTGGGCGCTGCTCGGTTGGAGATTGGCCACCGCGGCGGGCTCATCGACGAAAGCGCATGGTCGTTCCTGTGGGTCGTCGACGCGCCGCTCTTCGAGCCGGTAGACGAAACTGACGACGTCGCGGTCGGTTCCGGCGCATGGACCGCCGTGCACCACGCCTTCACCTCGCCTAAGCCTGAATATGTCGACACCTTCGATACTGATCCCGGTTCGGCGCTGGCCTACGCGCACGACATCGTGTGTAACGGCAACGAAATCGGCGGCGGATCCATCCGAATTCACAGCCGCGAGGTGCAGCAACGCGCATTCAAGGTCATGGGCCTATCCGAAGCTGACACGCAGGAGAAGTTCGGATTCCTCCTCGACGCGTTCTCGTTCGGGCCGCCGCCGCACGGAGGCATCGCGTTCGGCTGGGACCGGATCGTCATGCTGCTATCGGGAGCCGACTCGATCCGCGAGGTTATCGCATTCCCCAAGTCCGGTGGCGGCTACGACCCGCTCACCGGCGCGCCCGCACCGATCACTGCGGCCCAGCGCAGGGAAGCAGGCATCGACGCGAAGCCGAAGCCGGTCGCAAGCAAATCTGCGGACGACAAGCCTGCCGGTAGCGAGGCTGCGGCGGGGGATAAGCCGGCCGCGCAGTAGCGACCGCAGTCGGAGAAACGCGATCCTCGACGCGAACATCGAGTCAATGTGTCATTCGCTCCGTGCACCGTTGTAGGGCGTTGACCATCTCCCGTACGGCAGGGACGTGCGAGAGGCTTCGGGTTGAAGCCACCGAAGTAATGCGGGTCGACGCAGGAGTGCAACGCTGCAAATGAAGCCCAGGGACGCGCACCACGCTGAGCATCAGGTCCGTGATCAGCGCTGCACCGAGTCCCCGTGCCGCTAATGCCTGGATTGCGATGCAGTCGTCGGTCTCGAAAACGATGTTGGGTGTGTAACCTGCATCACCACAGAGATCGAGCAGATGTCCACGGCAGCGTGGGCAGCCCGCGATCCAGCGTGAGTCAGCGAGGTCGGCCAGATTCACCGGCGTGTCACCTACCAGTCGATGATCTGCGGGCAACGCCAGGTGCACCTGCTCGGGGTTAATAACGGCACCTGCATGAGCTCGCTCACAGAGAGCTCTGACCGACCCGCAGTCCGGCCAGTGCCGCGACTTCGGCTTCGGCAAGCGACAGGTGATCGAGAACGCACCGCCCGTGCCGGAGCAGAACATTGCGGGCCTCAGTAAGGGTCGACCCAGAACCGCTGCGCGCCACCATTGGAGTCCGCAACGATTGCTCCAGTGCCTGCACCTGCTGCGTCAGCGCTGGCTGGGTGTACCCCAGTGCGCGTGCGGCCTCGGGCAACGTCCCGTGCTCGGCGACGGCAGCAAGCAGCCTTAAGTGCTTGACTTCGATCGCGCCAACCTGCTTCCAGCCATAAGGGCGGCTTATGAAATTGCTAAGGAGATAGCGGCTTGTTAGGGGAACTGCGATGTGGTTAGCATCACATTTGATTTAGCACTTGCCAAACTCGACAGTTAGATGGGCACCGATTTGATGTCCTGATTGCCGGGCGTATTCGAAAGAACGCAGCCTGATGTCACCATCCGCACCGCCGATTCCCGAGGCTCGTACTCGCCGGCCTGGCATATTTCGAGCCATCATGCGAATCCCGTTCTGGGCACAGACATTCATTGGGTTGGGCATTGGCGTTGCCTTGGGATTCGTCGCGCGAGGCGACGGAAATGCCTGGCTTACCACCACGTTGGTCACGGTCGGGTCAATCTTCATCACCATGCTGATGGCGACCGTCGCACCACTGGTGCTGACCGCGCTGATCGTGAGCGTCAATCGACTCGGCCAGGTAGAAAACGCCGCTCGGATCGCAGCGAAAACCCTGATGTGGTTTGCCATCACAGCGTTCATTGCGGTGTTGTTGGGAATTGCTATTGGCCTGTTCACGAATCCCGGCGCGCACACGCACTTGTCTGCCATCGCCGCCGCAGATGCCACTTACTCGGGCGGCTCCGGTTCCTGGCTCGACTTCCTCAAGGGTGTAGTGCCAGGCAACATCCTCGGTCTGCAGGGAACCACTCACATCACTGATGGTGTTGCCACGACAGCCGAATCCTTCAACATTCTGCAGTTGCTGGTCATCGGCATCGTTTTGGGCATCGCCGCGCTGAAGGTCGGCGCGAAGGCAAAGCCGTTCGTGGACTTCGCCGAATCGGTTCTCGAGATCATTCAGAAGGCCCTGTGGTGGGTCATTCGTCTGGCGCTCATCGGCGCAGCTGGCCTTATTGGCAAGGCAGTCGCTACATACGGCTGGGATGGGATTAAGCCGCTCGGGCTCTTCGTGCTCGATGTGTACGTGGGTTGCCTGATTGTGTTGTTCGTGGTTTACCCAGTCCTGCTGCACTTGCATGGGCTGTCCGCGGCCAGGTTCATGTCCGGGGCGTGGCCCGCGATCGTCCTGGGGTTCGCGTCTCGTTCCTCGATGGGCACCATGCCACTGACGCTGGAGTGCACCACCAACAACCTTGGCGTGCCGCAGGAGTACGCGTCGTTTGCCGTGCCATTGGGTGCGACTACCAAAATGGATGGCTGTGCGGCGATCTATTCGGCTATCGCGGCGATCCTGGTGGCGCACCTTTTCGGGATTCAGTTGACCTTTACCTCCTACCTACTCATCGTGATCGTGTCGGTGATAGGTTCGGCAGCTACCGCTGGCTTGACCGGATCTATCGTCATGTTGACGTTGACCCTGAGCACTCTCGGTCTTCCGCTGGCCGGTGTAGGTCTGCTGATCGCTATTGACCCAATTATGGACATGATGCGCACCGCCACCAATGTCGCCGGTCAAGCGCTGGTACCAACCCTCGTGGCCAAGGAAGAAGGCATCCTGGACCTGGATCGCTTCAATGGCGTGCACGGAGTCGGTACTACCGCCCTGGACACGGTTGAGCCCACACGCGTGGGCAGCCTGCCCGACGGGGAGCTGGAGCTGGTGTATGCAGGCGAATCGGAGAAGGAGCACGTCGACAAATAACCCAGGTTGTGGTGTGCCGAACGCCGAGTCCAGCGATGTGGTTGCTGTTCGCTAGGCTCGGCATCCGGCGTCCGGTAGGCGACGGCGCCTCGGTGTGGGCGGCGTGCACATTACCTACTGCCCGCCGGGTCTTGCCTTCGCATAGGAGCACTCAGCTATTGCTGATATATGTGACGGGGATTGGTGACCAGATGGGCATTGCGAACGCGACCGACCCTGATCGAGTAGCCGATAGTCCGTTGTTGCGGCGGATCCGATCTTCGGTGATCGGTGACGACCAGGCGATGCCTGGTCCTTACGGGCCGCGCAGGGTGACGTACGCGGATTACACTGCCTCGGGTCGGTCGCTGGGCTTTTTAGAGGACTTCATTCGTGACGAAATTCTGCCGCGGTACGCAAATACGCACACCGAGTCCTCTGGGACTGGGCTGCAAACGACTCGACTGCGCGAAGATGCCCGGCTGCTGATTCGCGGCGCAGTAGGTGGCACCGATCGCGACGTGGTGTTGTTCTGTGGGTCCGGGTCCACTGCAGCGATCGACAAACTGATTGGTGTGCTCGGCATTCGGATCCCGACGGAGCTCAACGCTCAGTACCGACTGTTGTCGCAGATCCCGAGTGCAGATCGGCCCGTCGTGTTCATCGGTCCGTTTGAGCACCACTCCAACGACCTACCGTGGCGAGAGTCGATCGCTGATGTGGTGCAGACCCCGGAAGACGCCGACAGGCACATCGATACTGTCGTCCTGGAAAATCGTTTGGCGGAATACGCGGACCGGCCGGTGAAGATCGGATCGTTCTCGGCGGCGTCGAATGTTACGGGCATCGTCACCGACACCTGCGCTATCGCAGATTTGTTGCATCGGCATGGGACGCTGTGCTCGCGGCGGCTGCTCCTGCGCTGGCCCCTATGGGCATCGGCTGCTGGGAATCGGCCTGGATCGTTCGCACGAACTCGGACAGGAGGCCGCGCGAGGATGTGAAGGAATCAAGCCGGGCTGGGTACGGATCAACGTCAACTACTTCGTGTCCGACACCGTGGTCGACTACATCATCGCCGCAGTCGCCATGATCGCAGATGAAGGCTGGAAGTTGTTGCCCGACTACACCTTCGAGCTTTCAACGGGGCTTTGGCGACACCGATCGGAACCCGTGGAGCCGCCGTTGCGCCTACGGCAGGTGGGGTATGCGCCCGACGGCACTATGACGTATCCCGAGCATCGTGACCGAGCGTACGAATCGGTGCTGGCGCACTATCTGGTCGAGGCGCGAAAGGTGCTGGACGAGCGACGTGGGCCCGCTAGCGAAGGCGAGATTTCGGCCGAGCAAGTCTCGGGGGACTTCGAGCAGTTGCGCTGGTTCGAACTTCCGGCGCAGTGTTTGGTGTGACCCGCAGGTCGGCCGTCGCTGATTCCACACAGACTCGCCGAGCCCGATCCAGCCACTGTTCGGCGTGGCGCTGGCAGTCCGGCGCAAAGGACGGCAGGATTACTACGTATGACGCTGTCCTCAACTTCCGCCCCGTCCGCAGCCGCCCACGCTGATCCCGATATCGCCCAAATAGCCTCGGCGACGAAAACTGGCGCTGTGCCGGATTGGCCGATGATTATCGGTGGGCAGCGGGTCGATGCGGCTGCCGGTGAGTGGAT
>JBDTAR010000121.1:0-27823 GCA_039924545.1 Nakamurella sp.
ACGACTGCGTAGCCGGTGTGCAGGCGCTCGCCAACACGCTGCAGCTCTTGGCGGTAATTCCCGCACCCGCCCATGGGTTGTGAGTCTGACGCAACATCATAGAGTTGCGCCAGACGCACAACCTAAGAAACTTCGCGAAGTAGGAGTTGGTATGCGCAGCACCCTGATCACCGGAATTGGCCAGCTAGTCACCAACGATCCGGAGCGTGGGCCGGGGCTATTGGGCGTCGTCTCCGATGCCGCAGTGGTAATCGCGGACGGCCACATCCAGTGGGTGGGCGCCGAATCCGACGCGCCGCAGGCCGACGAGTCGCTCAACGTTGCCGGGCACGCCGTGCTGCCTGGCTGGGTCGACTCACACACGCACCTGGTGTTCGCCGGGGACCGGGCGGCTGAGTTCACCGCGCGCATGTCTGGCGCGCCGTACGAAGCCGGGGGCATGCGGGCCAGCGTTGATGCCACCCGGGCCGCCGACGACTCCACACTGGCCCAACTCATGGCCGACCGCATCAAAGACATGCACGCCGCTGGCACTACCTGCATCGAAACAAAGACTGGCTACGGATTGACGGTAATAGACGAGGCGCGCAGCGCCCGCGTCGCGGCAGCCGCCGGCGTCGATGAGATCACTTTTCTCGGTGCCCATGTGGTTCCCGCCGAGTATGACGACAATCGTGGCGCCTACCTCGATCTGGTGTGCGGTCCGATGCTCGCTGCCGTGAAGGGGAAAGCCAGCTGGATAGACGTATTCTGTGAAACTGGCGCCTTCGATGAGGCCGAATCGCGCCGCGTGCTCGAAGCCGGCCGGGCGGCCGGTCTAGGACTGCGGGTGCATGGCAATCAACTTGGGCCGGGGCCAGGCGTCCAGTTGGCCGTCGAAATGGGTGCCGCATCCGTGGATCACTGCACGTATCTCACCGACGCCGACGTGGCTGCATTGGCTGACACGGACACGGTCGCCACATTGCTGCCAGCTACGGATCTATCCACCCGGCAATCGGCTGCCCCGGGCCGCAGGCTAGTGGACGCCGGTGCGCATATTGCGTTGGCCACTAACTGCAATCCAGGTACCTCGTACACCGCCTCGATGCCGCTGGTCATTGCTTTGGCGGTACTGCAGTGCGGACTCAGCGCGGAGGAAGCGGTTCATGCCGCGACGGCTGGCGGCGCTCGCGCGCTACGCCGCGACGACGTCGGCGTTGTTCGAGTGGGGGCGCGCGGCGACCTGCAGGTGATTGACGCGCCCACGATCGACCACATTGCCTATCGGGTCGGCGGTGTGGGCACTCGCGCGGTGTGGCGGGCCGGCAAGCGCGTCGCCTAGAAAAAGGCCGCTGCTGCGTATTTCGCGGCGACGGCGCCAATCTCGGGATCTTGGAATATGATGACCGGCCCGGGCTAGACCCGGCAGACTCCGTCTTCGCAGCTTCCTGCGGCATCCGTATCAGCCCGGCCCGCGTCGGCGGGCGCGGTACCCGATTGCTGCGCTCCGACCATGGTGAGCGGATGGGATTCCATCCACGCATTTTCTAGCGCCTGCTCAAGCGTTGCCGCTTCTTGAGCCCCGGCAATGCCGTACTTCCGGTCGATGACGAAAAACGGTACGGAATTGACGCCGAATGCGCGAGCCAGCGAGAAGTCCTCGCGGACCTCATCGGCGTAGCGGTCACTGTTCAACACTGCGCGAGCCTCGGCCGGGTCTAGTCCGACCTCGGCCGCGATCGCCACCAGCGAGTCGACGTGCCCGACATGCTCACCACGGCAGAAGTACGCGGCCAACAGCCGCTCCTTGAGCTCCGCCTGCTTACCGTGCTCCGCTGCGAAGTGCAGCAGCCTATGCGCGTCGAATGTATTGGTGGGCTGCGAGATATCTGTATGGAATTCGAGGCCCGCATCTGCCGCTACGGCAGTGACGCGGTCGCCCATCGCTTCGGCCTCGGCAAGTGAGACGCCGTACTTGTCGGCCAGTCGCTGCGCCGACGGCCCCGGCACATCGACGGGGGTCGTTGGGTCGAGCTGGAACGAGCGGTAGGTGATCGTCACATCGTCAGCGTGAGCAAAGTTGCCGAGCGCTTCCTCGAGCCTCCGCTTACCGATATAGCACCACGGGCACACGACATCTGAAAACACTTCAACCTGCATGGGAAACCACGCCTTTCGCACGGATACGCCTGTTGTAACCGCGCACTGGGTCGGCGTATTCCATGCCGCCGCAGGTGTGGTGGCTCGCACATAGAGACGTGCCCAGGCGTCGAGCGACGCCTGGGCACGGATACGCTCAATGAAGCTAGTCGGCGAACGCTCCCGCTATGACCTGCGCCTGTTCTACGGCGTGTACCTTTGCCGAGCCAGCCGACGGCGCCGCCATCGCGCGGCGCGAGACCCTTACAATGTTCGCGAGCCGCGGCAGCGTATCAGGCAGATTCATCAGCAAGAAGCTCCACGCACCCTGGTTCGCTGGCTCCTCCTGAACCCAGCGGAACTCGACGTTCTCGCTAAAGGGCGCCAGCAGGTAGTCCAGCTTGCGACGCGGGATCGGGTACAGCTGCTCCAGCCGGATGATTGCAGTGTCGGTGATGTTGTGTTCGGTCCGGTAGTGGTCCAACTCGTAGTACAGCTTTCCGGACACCAGCAGCACGCGGCGCACCTCCGCAGTATTCACGGACGTATCCGGGATCACTGACTCGAACTTGCCGGTGGTAAAATCTTCCACTGCGGAGACGACAGCCTTATTGCGCAGCATCGACTTCGGCGTGAAGACGATCATCGGGCGGTGAACACCGTCGAGTACATGGCGTCGCATCAGGTGGAAGTAGTTTGCGGGTGTGGATGGCTGCGCCACTGTCATGGAGCCTTCGGCACACAACTGCAGGAACCGTTCGATTCGACCCGACGTGTGGTCGGGGCCCTGGCCCTCCTGGCCGTGCGGCAATAGCAGCACGACGCCGGACTCTTGGCCCCACTTTGCCTCGCCGGACGAAAGGTATTCGTCGATCACAGACTGGGCGCCATTGACGAAGTCGCCGAACTGCGCCTCCCAGACCACCAGCGCGTCACGGTTTGCCACGGAATATCCGTATTCGAAGCCGAGCCCCGCGTATTCAGTGAGCGCCGAATCGTAGGTCAAGAAGCGTGCTTGATCGTCAGTGAGGTGCTGCAACGGGAGGTACTCCGAGCCGTTGAGCTTGTCGACCAGCGCCGCGTGCCGCTGACTGAATGTGCCACGCCGGGTGTCCTGGCCCGTTATACGGACCATGCGCCCGTCGGCGACCAGCGATCCAAGAGCCAGGAGTTCGCCGAAGGCCCAGTCGATGCCGCCTTGACGGGACATTTCCTTGCGGCGCTCGAGCACGGTCTTGACTCGAGGGTGAACGGAGAAACCGTCGGGGATCTCCACATGCGCGTCGCCAATGCGGTGCACAAGCTCGAGCGAGATGTTGGTGATAACCTTCGTCGGAATCTGCTGCTGCGCCTCCACTGACGGCGACGGGGACGCTACCTCTTGTTCGAGGACACGTACCTCGTTGAAGACGCGCTCCAACTTCGTGTGGTAGTCGTGTACCAGCTCTTCGGCGTCTTCCGGCGACAGATCGCCCCGGTCGATGAGTGCCTCGGTGTAGATCGTGCGCACCGAGCGTTTGCCGTCGATGATCGCGTACATCTGCGGGTTCGTCATGGACGGATCGTCGCCCTCATTGTGGCCACGTCGCCGATAGCAGACCATATCGATGACGACGTCCTTGCTGAACCTCTGGCGGTATTCGACTGCCAGCTTCGCCACCCAGGCCGCGGCCTCAGGATCGTCCCCGTTGACGTGGAAAATGGGTGCCTGGATCATCTTCGCCACGTCAGTGGAGTACTCGCCGGACCGAGAATTCTCGGGAGCCGTCGTGAAGCCGACCTGGTTATTGATGACGACGTGCACTGTGCCGCCGGTGCGGTAACCGCGTAGTTGGGACAGGTTCAGGGTTTCGGCTACGACCCCCTGGCCCGCGAACGCCGCGTCGCCGTGCATCATGACGGCCATGACGGAGAATCCGCCGTCGCCGCGGTTAAGCGCGTCCTGCTTGGCGCGGACGAACCCTTCCAGTACTGGATCGACGACCTCGAGATGAGAAGGGTTCGCTACGAGCGACACATCTAGCTGGCCCTCGCCTGACGGCGGAATGTACTTACCTTCGGCGCCCAGATGGTATTTCACGTCTCCGGAACCATGGGCCTGAGACGGGTCGAGGTTGCCCTCGAATTCGCGGAAGATCTGCGAATAGGGCTTGCCGACGATATTTGCTAGCACGTTGAGTCGGCCGCGGTGTGCCATGCCGAGGACGACTTCGTCCAGTCCGTTGTCCACGGACGTCGAGAGAATGACGTCCAGGAGGGGGATCAGCGTCTCGCCACCTTCAAGGGAGAAACGCTTCTGGCCGATGTACTTCGTCTGCAGGAACGTCTCGAACGCCTCGGCGGCATTTAGCCTGGAGAGGATGTACTTCTGGTGTTCGACGCCCGGATTTTGCTGTTTGTGCTCGACGCGCTCCTGGATCCATTTCCGTTGGATCGGATCCATGATGTGCATGTATTCGACACCTACGGTGCGGCAGTAGGAGTCTCGCAGCACGCCGAGGACGTCACGCAGCTTCATGAACTCTTCGCCGTTGAACCCGCCGACGGGGAACTCCCGCTCCAAGTCCCACAGTGTCAGGTCGTGCTGCAGCACATCCAGATCGGGGTGTTTGCGCTGGCGGTAGTTGAGCGGATCGAGATCGGCCATCAGGTGCCCGCGGGTGCGATACGCGTCAATCAGTTCCAGCACACGAGCGGTTTTGCCTAGTTTCCCGTGACGACCCAGGCTCCGATCGGTAACCCAACGGACCGGCTCGTACGGCACCCGCAAATTCGCGAAGACATCGTCATAAAAACTGCCTTCGCCGAGCAGGAGTGCGTGGATCCGCTTCAAGAATTCGCCGGATTCGGCGCCCTGGATGACTCGGTGATCGTAGGTAGAGGTCAGCGTCATGACCTTGGAGATGCCGAGTTCGGCAATGGTCTGCTCGCTGGCGCCCTGGAATTCCGCCGGGTACTCCATTGCGCCGACACCGATGATCGCGCCCTGGTTCGCCATGAGCCGTGGCACCGAGTGGACCGTGCCAATACCGCCCGGGTTGGTCAGCGAAATCGTGGTGCCCGCGTAGTCATCTGCCGTGAGCTGGCCGCTGCGACTCTTGCGCACGACGTCCTCGTACGCCGCCCAGAAGTCGGTGAACGACATATTTTCTGTCGCCTTGATCGGGATGACTACGAGTGACCGGCTGCCGTTTTTGCCCGGCAAATCAATGGCCAGCCCCAGACTGACGTGCGCCGGGGTGACGACCTGGGGTTTGCCGTCGATCTCGGCGAAATGCCGGTTCATGTTCGGGTAGTCGGCGATGGCGCGGACCATCGCGTAGCCGATCAAGTGCGTGAACGAGATCTTGCCGCGGCGGTGACGACGTAGGAAGTTGTTGATGACGATGCGGTTGTCGGAGAGCAGCTTCGCTGGAACTGCGCGCACAGAGGTGGCCGTGGGAATTTCCAACGAGGCAGTCATATTGCGGACGACTGCGGCGGCGGCGCCCCGTAGCGGCGTGTGCACGTCCGGAGTGGCGGCTACCGGCGCGCCGGTGGGCTGGATGTCCGACGGCCGCACCGTGGTGGTGGGCTTGGGAGCCTCAGTGGCAGGCGCCGATGCTTGAGGCGCAGATGCTTGAGGCGTCGATGCTTGAGGCGCCGACTTTGCCGCCGGTGCCGCGACCGGGGGGAGCGGAGCAGCAGGAGTCACCGGCGCTGTTGGCGGTGCCGCCGGTCTTGCAGACGGTGTTACCGGAGCAGCTGTGCGAGGTGTTTCTGCTGCGCCCGGGCCGCCTTCGGCGAAGTAGCTTCGCCAGGTAGCATCGACGCTGGTGGGGTCCGCGAGGAATTCTTGAAACTTCTCCTCGACGAACCAGTCATTTGGCCCGAATTCCGGCATTGTCGCTGACGACACTTTTTACTCTCCGCCTGTCTGCGCTCGATCAGATGAGACCTGGTACCAGGGTATCGTGCGACGACTCGTCCCGTGGGTTGGGACGCCGGGCGAGCCGTCGAGGTTTCGCCGCTAACGAGCCCCTTGGATGAATCGGCCAAATCTGCTTTATCTAAAGCCACTGGATCTATGGACGCAGGCGTCGGTATGTCGGTTCCGATCGTCAAGAGACATGCGCCGGTGATATTCCTCACCAGGTGCTGCGCGCTGGTTTCGCGTATGGCAGCGGGGCCGCAAATACGGCGCCGCAGGTATGACGCTGTCCTCGGGCTTAGCCGCGGCGCGATCCGTAGCTCAGCCGAACGCGCTCAGACCGGTGAGTGCGCGACCGAGCACCAGCTGGTGCACCTCCGCGGTGCCTTCATAGGTGAGCACACTCTCGAGGTTGTTTGCATGTCGCAGTATCGGGTATTCGCCGGAGATACCGTTGGCGCCCAACAACGTGCGGCAGGTACGCGCTATCTCAATTGCGGTGCGTGTCGAGTTGAGCTTGCCCATGGACACCATCGTGGGTGTGACGGTGCCAGCATCTGTGGCGCGCCCGATGTGCAGCGCCATCAAGTAGGCGCCGGTGAAGGCCGTCGTCATATCTGCCAGCTTGGCTTGGGTGAGCTGGAAGCTGGCCAACGGTGAACCGAACACAGTGCGGGTGGCGACGTAGTCGAGAGCAACCTCGAGGCAGTCCCGAGCGGCGCCGAGCGCGCCGAACAGGATGCCGGTACGCGCCTGGGTGAGGCACGACAGCGGGCCCTTGAGCCCCACCGCGTCGGGTAGCAGCGATTCACGGCCGAGCCGCACGGAGTCGAATGTCAACTCGCCCGTAGCCGACGCCCGCAGAGAAAGCTTGTGTGTCACTTCCCGCGCGGTGAAGCCCGGCGTCGAGGTAGGCACGATAAAGCCGCGGATCTGCTCGGAGCCATCTTCTTCGGTGAGCTTGGCCCACACCACCGCGATGTCGGCGATGGTGCCGTTCGTGATCCACATTTTTCCGCCGTCGAGGACGAAACTCTCGCCGTCGCGGCGCGCGCGAGTGCGCATAGAAGAGGGATCGGAGCCGGCATCGGATTCGGTCAGGCCGAAGCAGCCGACGATCTCACCGGAGGCCATTCCGGGCAGATACTGCTGCTTCTGCTCTTCGGAGCCGTATTTCCAGATGGGGAACATAGCGAGCGAGCCCTGCACGGATACCAGCGAGCGGATGCCGGAATCGGCGGCTTCCAATTCGATACAGGCCAGGCCGTACGCTACGGCGGAGGTACCTGCGCAGCCGTAGCCCTCCAAATGCATACCGAGCAGGCCGGTCTCACCACATTGAAGCGCTAATTCCCGGGCGGGCAGCGCGCCAGCTTCGTACCAGTCGGCAACATGCGGGCGCACCGCCTTATCCATGAGCTGACGGGTCGCGTCTCGAATAGCACGCTCGTCGTCAGTCAGGGTCTGGTCGATATTGAGAAGGTCGAGACGCGCCGAAGCGGCGGAGGACTGTTCAGCCATAGTGAGAACATTACTGCCCGGGTGGAAGCACAGTGCGTCCGGATGAGTGCACCGTCACAGAGATCGTCGGGGCGCCGAACAGGGCCCCAAACGTGATGGTTGCTTCGCCGCTGCAGGCGAGCTGCACAGCTTCGTTCTGAACTGCGGCGGCCACATCGACCGCGTTGCTATTTGCGGCGCGGGCACTGACGTAGTCGGCTGCCGCAGCGGTGGCGACAGTGTCGTATTCCGCAATAGGCGCGGTTAGGGCAGTGCGCTGCGCCGCGTCTGCGGCTGCTGACGCAGCGCCATCACACACGTGCTGCAGATTCGCGCGGGCCATGAACCCCGAGGTAGCGGCGGTGACACCGGCACCAAGCAGCAGGAGGCACACGACCATGCCGATGATCAGCGGCGTGGCTGATCCCTCGTCGGCTGCAATGCCGGGCCCGGTGCCAGTCGAGGCGTCGGGCGGCGTGCAGGCTGCCGGGGTCTGTGTCGTTCTGGCCGGTTTCACGGTGTTCCGTCTGCGCTGCATAGGGGTGTTTGCCGACAATCCGTTTACATGTAGCGGACGCTATTCCAGGCGGCCAGGAAGCCGACGAAGATGACCACCCACACCGCAAGGCCGATGATGCCGAGAACGAGCCCCGCCACGGCCGACGACTTGTTGGTGGCTTCGCCGATGGCGCCGCGCTTGCGTCCGATGGCGCCGAACGTCACCGCCAGGATGTTGAGAATCCAGCCGGTGAACGGTATCCAACAGAGCACGATGCCGATGATGCCGAGTACCAGCGCGGCAGTGCCGAGCCCGTTGCGCGGTTGCTGGTAGGCGCCGTAGGCGGTCGGCTGAGCGCCGTAACCCGGATATCCCTGCGCCGGATACGTCGTAGGTGAGTATCCCGGAGCCGGGTATCCAGCGCTCGGGTATCCAGGGGTTGCATACCCCGATGCCGGGTCGGGTGTCAGGGATGGGTCGCCGACGTTCCCGGGCTGGTAGCCATAAGGATCTGGTGCCGCTGTCGATTCGCCGTACGGACCGGTGGTCATCGACTACTCCTTCGTCCAGGATGCTTTGGTACGTTGCACGGTGAGTGTTGTTATGCCGTGAGCATAGCGAGCCTTGCAGGCAGATCTGGATCGATAGCTACCTCGTGTGCACAACTCAACTGCCGGAGCGATCTTGGGGCGCGAGCTGCGATTCTCGCCCTGAGCCGGGGGGCGCGGTGACTGGAGCCGCCCCTGCGGTGCGCAAGCGCCAGCCGACTAGAGCCAGGTCCAAGGAGGTCCGCCGCTCTCGAGCGGTGAGATCGATACCGCCAAGGAGTCGCTCGATCGTGTCCAGTCGCTGATAGAGCGTCTGGCGTCTAATGTGCAACGCTCGAGCCGTCTGTGCCTTCGATAAACCGCAGGCCAACAGGGTGTCGAGCGTGCGCACGAGCTCACGGCCGCGCGCGGCGTCGTAGTCGAGCAGAGGGCCCAATTGCTCGTCGACGAATGCAGCCAGCTCCGGGTCGGTGGCGAACCTGCTGATGAGCCGGTGTACCCCCATATCGGTGTACCGCAGGGTTCGCATGTCACTGTGTAGTCGCCGCGCCAGCACGCTCGATTCTCTGGCAATTCGCAGCGATCTCACGAGAGCGGTGACGTCGCTAGCGGATGGTCCGCACACGACGGCCACTGCGCGACCACCCGGAAGAGCAGCATCGATCGCGTCTGCGAGGGCATCGAGCAAGTGGCGGGGGTCGCCAGCTCCCGTCGTTGCTGCAATGAGGATGCTGCCGTCGAGTTCGGCGACCAGTGCCGGCCCCAGAATGCTCTCGGCCGCGTCGGCGACGATATCGGCAGTACTAGCTCCGCGAGCCGTAGCGGCCTGCGGTGGGTGCGATGTTGTTCGTGAGTTGATTGCGCGGCGGGAGGTGTCGATGGACAGGCATATTCCAGCGGCGGGTGTGGTGGGGCGGATGGCGAGACCCAGTGCGGCTGCGCGTCCGGTGATGTCGTCGACGGACGAGTATTGGCGCCCGAAAATGTCGCGCAGGAGATGAGCTCCGGCGCGGCGGCGCGATGGACCGCCTCCACTCGAACCCGAGCGCCCGAGTTCGATGGCGATGGCGACGGCTCCGCGCTCCGCTATGAGCGCTCGGGCTACCGTTGGCGATCCGCACACCACCAACCGACCCCAGGTGTGTGAACGAAGCTCGACGCTTGCCTGTGGCAGGGTGATCGCAGCAGCGTCCGTGCCGGCGCCTCTGCCGGTATTCCTGCCTTCAATTCCCGCGCCCGCACGGTCGAGGACATAATCGCCGCCGGCAATGTTAAGTGCGTTTGCGGGGCCGATGTCAGATTCGGACGGCGCTCCCGTCAACGGGTCGGACGCCGCAACAATGTGCCCGTCCATGCCGTAGAGACGGACGGGGCATTCGGCGAGGGTCGCGAGATCGCGTAGTAAGCCGCTGAGCCCGGCGCCCGCGACCAACGATGACGTCATCACTGTGTCGATGTGTCGCGCTAAGCGGAGTCGCGCGACCTCTCGAGAGATCAGCATGGCGTGCACGGTCTCGGTGATCTCGACAAATGGCACGATGCCGCGCAGCGTGATCAGCGGCAAGCCGGCCTCGCGAGCGACGTCGACGATCGGTTGCGGAGTGCGCGCAAAGGTGCGCCCGAGTTCAAGCACTAGCGCGGCAATGGACCGCTCGGCCAGGGCTCGAACGTAGTCGCCGAGAGCGGCTGGCCCGACGCCGACGAGTCCGAGCCCCGTGGTGAGCAGTACCTCTCCGCCTTTGAGTAGCGGTGAGATTTCGTAGATTTCGCTGGTATGTACCCAGCGAACAACGCGGCTCTCCAGGTTCGTGCCAGCGAGCACCTCGGGTCGGCCGCGTTGCAGGATGTCCAACTGCAACAGATCGGCCACCGTCAATTGGTGCGGTGGTGAGTCATTCAGGGTCCGGAGGTCCGCCACGTCGCCCCACGCGCTCGTCGATGCGGGATTCGAGGTACTTGGCGCCGTCGTGGAAGACATCCGCATCCGTGCTTTCGTTTCGGTCGGGGCTTAGGCAGGTCACGTTGGCAGTGGACAGACCGTCAATCCAACCGACCTAAAAAGTGGACACTATGACTCTAGCGGCTAGTGGTGTGATCACGGTTACATTGCGGCAGGAGTGGGAATTGGTCCTGCGTCCCGAGTCGAAAGAGCCGAGTTCGAAGCACCGAGCTCGAAGCACCGAGTCCTGAATTTTGAGCCTACGTCCTGTGTTGTTTCCCTGTGATGACACCCGTGCTGCCTGCGTGGGTGCGAACCCGAGCGGTAAACCGTTCGAGAAAGGTCGACTGATGCGAGTACGGCTGAGTGAGAGTTCCCGCTTTGATCGACGCCGCGTCCGGGGCACCCGGATCGCGGCGCTCGCCGCCATTGCCGCGATGGCGCTGGCAGCGTGCGGTGGGGCGACCGGTTCGGCGTCAAGTTCGTCTTCGTCCGCGCCGGAAAGCGCGGGATCATCTGAGTCTGCGCCCGCCGATTCGGGCGCAGCGACAAGTGCCAGTACGAGCGACAAGCCTTTGGTCTACGGCGTTTTCGCGACCCCGCTGGAAGAGCCATGGGACGGTGCGGTGCACCAGGCGCTGCAGGCCGCCGCGGATGCCGGCGAGATCGTCTACAAGCACACCGACAACAACGACTCCGACGACAAGATGACGCGCACCCTCACAGACCTGCTCACCAACGAGAAGCCGGACATTGTGGTGGGCGACGCATTCTCCTCGGAGACCGCTATCCGCGACGTCGCCAAGGGTTACCCGAAGGTGCAGTTCGCGTTCGGTTCCGGTGAGGATCCAGTTGATCCGAACTTCTCCACGTTCGACAACTGGCTGCAGGACCCGGGCTACCTGGCGGGCATGCTCGCCGGCGGAGTCACCAAGTCCGGGACGATCGGTGTCGTCGCGGCCATGCCGATTCCTGAGGTCAACCGCATCGTGAACGCTTTCATCAAGGGCGTTGCGGCGACGAACAGCAGCGCCACCGTCAAGGTCACGTTCATCAACTCATTCTTCGATCCGACAACCGCTAAGCAGGCGGCGCTCGCGCAGGTAGCGCAGGGTGCAGACGTTCTGTTCGCCGAGCGGGACGGTGTGATCGAAGCAGCCAAGGAGAAGAACCTTCCGGTGATCGGCATGATGGTCGACCAGAAGTCCCAGGCGCCGAAGAACGTGATGACCTCGTTGGTGTGGAACATGCGGCCCACCGTCGACGAGATCGTCAAGGAACTGAAGGCTGGCACGTTGCATTCGCAGAACCTTGGCCAGTTCTCCTATATGAAGAACGGCGGCTCATCGCTGGCCCCGATCAATACGGATGTCCCGGGCGGCGTTTCGCAGGACCTCATCGACAAGGTCACCGCGAAGCAGAAGGACATCATGGACGGCTCATTCGTGACGCCGATCGACGAGTCCGCGCCAGCCGGATCGACGACCGTCGGTAAGTGACGGATACATCCGACGACGACCGTTCGCAGCGGGCGGATGTGCCCGCTGCGAACGGCGTCATACCTGCTCCATCAACAAACGCGGAAATCAACAGGTACAGGCATGACCAACAGGTATGACGCTGTCCCCGCCAGCCCGCTGGCGCCGGGCTCGAGTAGTGGAGGCACAGCTTTGATGGACGCAGTGCCATTGGTACGCCTGGCCGGAATCCGCAAGTCGTTCGGCGACCTGCTCGTCAATGGCGGCGTAGACCTGTCGCTGATGCCGGGCGAGGTACATGCTCTGCTCGGTGAGAACGGCGCTGGCAAGACGACGCTGATGCGCATCCTGTACGGGCTCACCGGCCCCGACGGCGGAGTCATCGAGGTCAACGGGACGCCGACCTCGATCGGGTCGCCTGGAGCTGCCATCGCGGCAGGCATCGGCATGGTGACGCAACATTTTTCACTGGTGGGTCGGATGAGTGTGACCGACAACCTGCTGCTTTCCCGAGCCGGCGCTGGCAGGCTGGACCGCCGCGCCGGTCGCGCCATGGTGGCGGCAGCAGCGCAGCGAATCGGAGTCAAAGTCGACCCGGACGCGATTGTCGAGAAGCTGTCTGTCGGTGAGCAACAGCGGGTCGAGATATTGAAGGCACTCTCGCGCGATTGCCGGGTGTTGATCTTGGATGAGCCGACAGCGGTGCTGGTTCCGCAGGATGTCGAAGCTCTGTTCGCCTCGATCCGGCTACTCACAGCCCAGGGGATGGGCGTGTTGTTCATCTCGCACAAACTTGGCGAGGTCTCCGAAATCTCCGATCGGGTGTCGGTGTTGCGTCGCGGCAAGATCATTGACACGGTCCCAACAGCGGGCTCCACTCCCGCGTCCCTTGCTGAAATGATGGTCGGTCGACCCACCGTCGGAGTTCGGCGGACAGACAGAGGCGAAGACGGAACGCCGACCGTCCCGGTTGGGCTGCCAGACGTTCCCGCTACCGCAGCGACGGCCGAGGTGCTGTGTATTCGCGGCCTGCGCCTGGCTGGCCCAGGGAAAGACACTCTCGCCGGGATCGACCTTGCCGTTCACGCCGGTGAAATCGTCGGCGTCGCCGGAGTATCCGGCAACGGCCAAACTGAGCTGGTACAGGTCCTCGCCGGGCTCACTGCCCCCACCGCCGGAACCATCCTGGTCAATGGCACAGATATCACGGGGGCAAGCCCGGACGCGGTGATTGCGGCCGGACTAGGCCGAATCACGGAAGATCGTCATGCGTGCGTCGTGGGGAAATTGTCGGTCGCCCAGAACCTCGTAATGGAAGATCTCGGCAGGTTCAAGAAGGGACTATTCCTGGACCGGAAAGCGATGCGGGTCCACGCTGAAGAGCTGATCGCCGACTACTCGATCAAGGCGAAGCCGGATGATCTGATCGGCACCCTGTCCGGCGGGAACATGCAGAAAGTGCTCCTCGCTCGAGCGCTGTCCCGCGACCCGTCGGCGCTGGTCGTCGCACAGCCCACCCGCGGCCTGGATATTGGCGCGACCGAGTTCGTGCACCGGCAGCTGCTCGCACGCCGCGAAGCCGGGGCCGGTGTGCTGCTCGTTTCCGAAGACCTGGAGGAACTGTTGGCCCTCGCGGACCGGATCGTCGTCATTTACGAAGGCCGCATCAATGGCGAGATGCCTGCTGCCGGTGCCGATATCGAACGACTCGGACTGCTCATGGCCGGACAGAGCTCACAGAGCAGTTTCAAACCTCAGGGCGATCAGAAGGCACGGGGCAGTCAAAAGACACAGAGCGGGGATACGGCATGAGCCTGCGATTAGTGTTGCGTGGCCGAGAACCACGTTGGTTGGCCCCGGTACTGATTCTGGTGGCCGTTGCCATCGTCTTCGCGCTTACCTCCGGCCCGATCCGTGCTGCAGGCGCCAACCCGCAAGCCGCGTATCAGCGCTATGTCCTCACCCCGCTGACGCAGTCGACCTCGCTGTCTGAGGTCGTACTGGCCGCGATCCCGATCCTGTTCACCGGCCTTGCGGTGGCAGTCGCCTTCCGCGCGGGGTACTGGAATATCGGCGCGGAAGGACAATTCCTGGCCGGCGCGATCGGCGCGACGGCCGTCGGACTAGCCCTGCCGGACTTGCCAGGACCGATCGCAATCCCGCTGGCGCTGATCGCGGGGGCTGTGGCGGGTGTGGCGTGGTCGCTGGTGCCCGCTTTGCTGCGCACCCACTTCCGCATCGACGAGGTGGTCACCACCCTGCTGCTCAACCCGGTGGCGTTGCTGCTGGTACAGGGTCTTCTCAACGGACCATGGCGGAACACGAAAAGCGGCTTCCCAGTCTCCAACGAACTCGGCGCGGGCTACCGCATGCCGACAGTCATACCCGGCAGCCGAGTGCACTTCGGCGCAATCATCGCCATTGTGCTTGCCATTGTGATCTGGCTGGTGATGTCGCGTACGGCCACCGGCCTGCGATTCAAGGCGGTGGGCCTCGCGCCGAACGCCGCCCGATTCTCCGGAATCTCGGTCCGTCGCACCCTCATGCGCTCCGCGCTGGTCTCAGGCGGGATCGCGGGCCTTGGCGGCGCTGACCAAGTGCTGGGGGTCGGCCACAAACTCTCCCAGGAAGTGTCCTCGAGTTACGGCTACACCGGCATCGTGGTCGCCACACTCGGGGCGCTGACCGCGGCTGGAGTGGTTCTCGTGGCGCTACTGCTCGGCGACATCACCGTCGGTGCCCAGAACGCCTCGCTGGTGCTCCAGCTGCCGCCGCAAATGGGGGAGATTGTCTCCTCGCTGTTGATGCTCGCCGTCATTAGCGTGCTGGTGCTGCGCCGCTACAAGATCGGCTGGTTCCGGCCACCGGGGCGCAAACTGAGACCGCCAACAGCAAGGCCACCAGTCCTGGGCTCGCCAGTATCTGGGCCGCCCGATCGGAGCTCACCGGCGGCAGCCACGCTCGCGGCGCAGGCCGCGGGAGACGTCATACGTACGAATTCTTTGGGTAGTACTCCGGCCGGCTCACCCGCCACCACTCCGACCGTCGGAGGCACGTCATGACGATCGGCTACCTGGCCCTTCTCACCGCCATGCTCACCACAGCAACACCGCTAATCCTTGCGGCCCTCGGCGAGGTGATCACGGAACGTTCAGGCATCTTGAACCTGGGCATCGAAGGCACGATGTACGCCGGGGCGTTCACCGGGTTCGTCGGCGCAGAACTACTCGGCTCTCCATGGTGGGGGCTCCTGGTCGCCGTGGTGGCAGGCGTCGTCGCGGGCCTCTTCATGGCGTTCCTCACGGTGACCCTTGGCGTCAACCAGCACGTCGCCGGTATAGGTACCACGCTGCTCGCGATCGCTGCGTGCGACTTCGTCTCCCGGCTCAAATATGGCGGCGGAACGCTGCCACAGATCGCGAAGTTCGGCCAACTCTTCCCGGATACGCCAGTTGCTAGCCAATATCTACTCACCTACATCACCTTCCTGCTGCTCGTCCCCGCCGCGTGGTACGCGTTGAAGGCCACCGGCATGGGCTTGAAACTGCAGGCCGTCGGCGAGAACCCGGAAGCAGCCGACGCTGCCGGGATCTCGGTCGCGAAAGTGCGGTATTCGGCGCTGGCTATCGGCGGCGCGCTGATGGCCATGGGCGGGGCGTTTCTGTCGCTGGCCATGTTGGGCTCGTTCACGCTGAACATCACCAACGGCCGAGGGTGGGTCGCAATCGCACTGGTAATCTTCGCCCGCTGGCGGGTATGGCCAGCGGTCGCAGGTGGCCTGTTGTTCGCCGCGGTTGACGCACTGCAACTGCAACTGGTGGTGACGCCCGAGTTTGCGTCCGTGCCTCGCGAGGTGATGATTGCGCTGCCGTATCTGGTGGTGATCGCCGCCCTGGCCGCATCCGGTCGGAATCTGCGTTATCCCGGCGCCTATTTGCAGCCGTATCGGCGGACCTAAATCGAAAAAGCGCGATCGCCGATGAATCGACCTATCTGCACGATCAGCACCGCACGATCAAAAAGCTGAGAGGAATCAACCATGACGACACTGTCAGACACGGACCGAGAGCTGTTGAATGCCGCCATTGCCGAGGCAAAAGCGGGCCGGGCGGAAGGTGGCATCCCCATTGGCGCGGCGCTGGCTGGCACAGGCAGACTGCTTGGAGTCGGTCACAATAAGCGGGTTCAACTGGGCAGCCCGACACGGCATGGCGAGACTGATTGCCTCGAAAACATTGGCCGGTTGGCTGCATCGGTCTATGCGAACGCGACGATGGCGACCACGCTGTCACCGTGCGATATGTGCACCGGCGCGATACTGCTCTACAAAATCTCGCGGGTCATCATCGGCGAGAACCGCACGTTCTACGGCGGGGAAGACTACCTCCGGACCCGCGGCGTCGAGGTCATCGTCGCCGACGATCCGGAGTGCATCGCGCTGATGACGGAATTCATTGCCGCCGAGCCAGCTCTGTGGAACGAAGACATCGGGGTCTAACGCCGTCCGGGGCCGGAGGTGGATTCGACAGAGCGGTCGCTAGCTCAGCCGCACCCGCGGGTCGAGTACCGCATACAGAATGTCCACCGCGATATTGGCCAGCACCACGAAGATTGCAGCCAACAGCACGATCGCGATGATCACTGGTTCGTCCTGGTTCACCACGCTCGTCACCGACAACCTGCCGAGTCCATTCAGCCCGAAGACCTGCTCGGTGACGATCGCGCCGCCGAGCAGCGTTGCCACGTCGATGCCGAATTGGGTGACGATTGGCACCAGCGCTGCCCGCAGTGCATGCCGGAATGTCACCCGCCGTTCGGACAATCCTTTGGATCGTGCGGTACGGATGTAATCCTCGCCGAGCACTTCCAGCATCTGGCCGCGGGTGAGCCGGACGTAGACGGCCATGGAGGCTACCGCGAGGGTGATCCACGGCAGGAGCAGGTGCATGAACCACTGGCCCGGATCCTGGGTAAGTGGGATGTAGCCCCCGCCAGGAAACCAGGTGATCCCTGCTAAGTGCAGCTTGTAGAAGGCGAAGTACAGCAGGATTAGGCCCAATACGAACGTCGGAAACGACAGTCCGGTGAGCGCGAAAAATGTCGCGATCCGGTCCCGAATACTGCGCGGGTGAGTGGCAGACATGACCCCGACCAGTACGCCGGAAATCACCCAGATGAGGGAAGCGCCGATCGCCAGCGAGGCGGTGACTGGCAGTGCCCGGCCGATGAGTGTCGTCACCGCCTCGTGGCTGTAGTACGAATAGCCGAGGTCGCCGTGCATCAGCCGCACCAAGAAATCCCAGTATTGCACCGGTATCGACTTATTTAGCCCGAGCTGGGCCGTCACCTGCGCGACGAGCGCCTGGTTAGATGCTTGGAACTTGCCAAGCAGCAGATAGGCGACGTTTGGCGGCGCGATAAAGAAGATGACGAACACCACTATTGAAATCAGCCACATGACCAGCACGCCGGTTAGGATCCGACGGATCAGAAATCTCAGCATCGCGGTTTCCTCACTTGGCGAACAGTCGCTCGGTGCGTGGGTCCAGCGCGTCTCGGACGCTGTCACCGAGCAGATTGAACGCCAGGGTGGTCAGAACCAGGGCCGCTGCGGGGAACGCCAGGAACCACCAAGCCACCTGGTATAAGCCGCCAGCCTGGGCATCATTGAGCATGTTGCCCCAACTGGCTGTTGGCGGAATGATGCCGACCCCCAAGAAAGACAATGTCGCCTCGAACACGATGGATATGGGGATGAGCAAGGTGACGTAGACCAGCACCGGCGCGATCAGGTTCGGCAAAACGTCGATCACCATGATCCGCAGGTTGCCGGCGCCGAGGGAACGCGCGGCTTCAACGTACTCGCGTTCTCTGATGGCTAAGGTTTGGCCACGAACTATTCGGCCGACCGCCGCCCACGAGAAGAATGCGATGACGCCGATTTCCAAGAGTTCACTTGGCCCGATCACAGTGACCAGCGCGATCGCAAACAGTAGGAATGGGAAGGCCAGCACCACGTCCATCAGGCGGGCCAGTACGGAATCCACCGCCGGGCCGAGAAACCCGGCACATAGACCGACGATGACACCGATTACTACTGCCGCTAACGCTGCCGCGACACCGACCACCAGCGAGACTCGAGTGCCGTAGATCAGTCGGACCAGGATGTCGCGACCCAACTGATCGGCGCCCAATAGGTGAATCCGTCCCGGCCCGGTCGGCAGGCCGTTAATATCGGTTCCGGTGGCCCGGTCCTGTTGGGTCGGTCCCCAACCGATGAGGTGTGAGAGTGGATCGGCGAACACTGCGACCAGTATCAGGAACACAATGAACGCCACGCATGCCAGCGCTACCCGGTCCCGCCGCAGCCGCGCCCATGCCAGTTGCCACGGGCTGCGGCCCAGCACACTACCGCTGGGCGCGCCAGCATCCCCCGGGGCAGGCATCGGTTGGTCCGCCAGTTCAGATATCGACATCGCCGCTTCCTTCCCGCCTCTGGAGCCGTGAATCGCCCGCGCTAGCTGGCACTTTTCTCCCCGCCTTGTTCGATACTGGGTCGGCCCGTCGGCAAGTGCTGCCCGTCGGCAAGTGGGAAGTGACAAGCGGTGATGTGCGCAGATGTGTCGTTCAGTACTGGGATAAGTGCGGGCTCCAGCTGGCTGCAGATTGGCTGCGCAATGGGGCAACGCGGGTGAAACCGGCAACCGGTCGGTGGGTTAATCGGCGACGGGACATCACCGTGCAGCACGATCCGTTGTCGGGCTGCAGCCCGGTCCGGATCAGCGATAGACGTCGCGGACAGCAGCGCGGCGGTATAGGGGTGTCGAGGTGAGCCGAAAAGTTTGGACTTATCCGCGAACTCAACGATTTTGCCGAGGTACATCACCGCAACTCGATCGGAGACATGCTCGACCACCGACAGATCATGTGCGATGAAGAGATAGGTGAGGCCGAATTCGGACTGTAGCGACTTCAACAGGTTGATGATCTGAGCCTGGATCGATACATCCAAGGCGGATACTGGCTCGTCGCACACGATGAGTTTGGGACGCAGTGCTAGTGCCCGAGCCACCCCAATGCGCTGCCGCTGGCCGCCGGAGAAGTCCGATGGAAAGCGGTTGTAGTGCTCAGGATTGAGGCCAACCAGCTCCATCAATTCCTGCACTTTGAGTTTGCGTTCCTGCCCGTCGGCTACGCCGTGGATCGCGAACGGGTCGCCGATGATCGAGCCGATCCGTCGGCGCGGGTTCAACGAGCCGTACGGATCCTGGAAGATCATTTGCACCTGTCGCCGATACGGCCGCATTGCGCGCGGTGACAGTCGGGAAATATCGTGCCCGTCGAAATTGATAGTGCCGCTGGTCAGGGGAAAGAGGCGAGTGATACAACGTGCGAGAGTTGATTTGCCGCAACCGGTCTCGCCGACCAGCCCTAAAGTCTCGCCGCGCCGAATGTCCAGAGTGACTCCGTCTACGGCCTTGACTTGGCCGACTTCGGACTTGATGATGACGCCGCGCCGGATAGGGAAATGCTTGACCACGTTGGTCAATGTCATGAGCGTGTTTGGGTCACCAGCCGGGTCGGTCGATGTGAGCTTCGCTGCGTCCGTCATGGCTGTTCACCTGGATTCTGAAGTGCGGCGGCGGCGTCTGTTGCGCGGACGGCGTCCGCGGCCTGCGCGCGCGCTTCGTCGATCTCTGGGCCGATGCCGACAATCGTTGTTGGCAGAAAACACGCCGACGTGTGCCCACCAGCTATGTCGTAGAGCGGTGGAATCTCACGGCGACACTGAGCCATCGCGTACGCGCAGCGCGGATGGAACGCGCAGCCGGACGGAAGGGAGATCATGCTCGGCGGTTGGCCGGGAATAGGCCGCAGCTTCTCGCCGGCCCCAGTGGAGCCGGGGATTGATTCCAACAACCCCTTGGTGTACGGGTGGTGTGGTTGGTAAAACAGCGTTCGCTGATCGGCCTTCTCTACCGCCTTGCCGGCATACATCACCATGACGTCGTCAGCGGTGTCTGCGATGACGCCCATATCGTGCGTGATGATGATGAGGGCGCTGTCTAGCTCGGCTTGCAGACTCGCCATCAACTCGATGATCTGGGCCTGCACGGTGGCGTCCAGCGCAGTGGTGGGTTCGTCGGCGATGATGAGATCAGGGTTCAGCGCTAGTGCCATCGCTATCATGGCGCGTTGCCGCATGCCCCCGGAGAACTGGTGCGGATAGTCGTCTACTCGGCTAGCTGCCTGTGGAATGCCCACCATGTCCAGCAACTCGATAGCCCGGGCCCGGGCCGCGGACTTGGTGATGTGCTGGTGCGCGCGAATCATCTCCACGATCTGCCATCCGACCTTGTACAACGGGTGCAGGCTGGATAGTGGATCCTGGAAGATTGTGGCGATTCGAGCTCCGCGTACCTTGCGCAGCTCGGAGTTGGACATAGTGAGCAGATCGTGTCCGTCAAAAAGGGCCTCGCCGGATACGTCGGCTCCTGGCGTCAACCCCAGCAGGGTTTGCGTGCAGACCGACTTGCCGGAGCCCGATTCGCCGACAATGCCTAAGGTGTGGCCTTTCTCGACAGAGAACGACACACCGCGGACGGCCTGAACCAGGCCGTCCGCCGTGTGAAATGACACCGTGAGGTCGCGGACCTCTAGTAGCGACATATGTTTTCGTCCGTCAGTTGCCGGCGAGCCACACGTTGGTGATGTCGTAATTTATCGTTGTAGGCAGCTCGATAGCGTTGTGCACCCGCGAGGAGTGGAACAGCGGAGTCGACTGTGTCTGGAACGGGATGAACGCGGCATCCTTCATTACCTGCTCATCCGCAGACTGCATGGCGTTATCGACTGCCGCCGGATCGGTCGACGTCAGCGCGGTATCGATGTCCTTATTGACATCCGCGTTGTTGTAGTCGCCCCAGTTGGTGGAGCCGGGGCCGTAGTGCCGACCGTCGAACAATGGCTCCATGACCGAACGCGCATTGTTGCCATACCAATCCGGAACCCAGCCTGGTTCCGCAATGTCCCAGGCGCCGGCCTTAGCAGCCGATGGGTCCGAGAGATACTTGCCGTAGAAGTCCGAGGCCTTCACGGGCTGACCGACCACCGTCACCCCACACTTGGCGAAGTCAGCCTGGATCGACTGATAGACGTCAGGGTGCTTGCCGGAGGTCCGGTACGGGTCCTTGAGCGACAGCCCGTTCGGGTACCCCGCAGCGGCCAGCAGAGACTTGCACTTGGCAGGATCGCCAGCGCTATTCGGCGTCGAGTACAGGTCGAACTCCTTGTATCCGACATTGCCCGGTGGGATCACCTGGTTCAGCGGTGTATTCAGGCTGGGGCCGCCATAGATTTTGCCGATAGCGGTCTTGTCGACGGCATACTCCAGTGCTTGCCGTACGGCGACCTTGCCCAGCGCTCCGCCATTATTCGGAGACTGCATGTTGAAAGTCTCGAACGGGTTGGTGTCGTAGTTGGGGTAGATCCCCATCCGCGCGTCTTTGGTGGCCTTGAGTTGCGGAACGTTCGCCGTTGGCACCGTGGTGTCCCACTCCATATCCGCAGTTCCAGCGGAGATCTGCTGCTGAATGGCGGCCTCGTCCAGACCCATCGTCACATCAATCTCGCCCAAGTACTGGTGGCGCACCGGGTCTGCTGACTGTTTCCAGGCCGTATTCGGCTTGAGCGTGTACGACTGCGATGCCGTGTAGCTCGTGATGGCGTACGGTCCGTCCGAAAGCGTGTGCTGGCGGAAGTCGGCGGCGTCTGGCAGGTAGTTCAGATACTCCACTGGCGCAGCCGAACCGAAGGTCAGCGCGAGGATATTCGGAAAGTCGCTTGCCGCATTGACCAGTTGGAACTGGATCGTGTCGTCCTTGACTGCTTTGATCCCGGAAATGTCGTGCGACGTCATATACGTCTTGAAATCAGCGACATCGGCCTTGATCTTGGCAAATCCGTCGCAGTATTCGGTCATTCCGACGATGACGCCTTCGTAGTACCCGGGCGCGCCGACGGAATTCTGAGTCGGGTTGCAGAGCCGCTTGAAACCGAGCACAAAGTCTTGCGCGGTCACCTGTCTCGCCGGAGTGGTGTTCCACATGACGCCGGGCCGGATGTGGATGGTGTAGGTCTTGCCATCGGCGGACAGCCCGCCGTTGGCCGCGGTGGGCATTTCAGTAGCGGCGTCCGGCACCACAGACACTGCCTTGGCCGGATCTGTGGACGCGGGTTCGGTGAACAGCTGGCGCGTGAATGCGCGGAACAGCGTATTCGTGGTCGTGTAGTAGCCCGCTGCGGTGTCCAGATGGTCAACATCTGCGTTGCCGACAACCTTCAGCGTGCCGCCTTGCGCCGGTGTTCCGGTCGCGTTGACGTTGGCGATTTGATCCGCAGTCAGCGAACCGGACTGCGCTGACGGTGACGATGAGGATGCAGCGGTGCTGCTGCCTCCCGCGGCGCCTTCGGCACTGCTTGAGCTGGAGGCGACGGATGTGTTGCTGGTGGATGGTTGCTGCGCGGTGGAACTGCAGGCCGCAGTGATCATGGCCAGGATCGCAAAGGCCGAGATCACCCCTGGCGCACGGGATGGCAATCGCATGTGAGTCTCCGATCGGGTAACCAATGGGAGCCTCGGAGTACAGGGCGATGGAGAGCGAGCGCCATCGACTGCAAGTCTGATTGATGGCGATCGGGGTTCACCGGAGAGCACGGCGGGGCGGCACGAGCGTCGCCGTGTCGAGGCGGCCTTGCTTGGTAGACGGATAGTGTGACCGGGGGATCTCGGCGCGACGGCTCGGGTGTTGTTTATGAGCGTACGAGGCGTTGCCCGATTTCGCTACTAGCTGAGTTCAGGGCATTCCGGGGGAGTGTGCAGGCGTCAATTCAAAGGTCAGCTATTCGAATACGGACAGCCACAGTGCTGCGAAGCGAGCGGCGTCCACATCGAGCGCTACGTCCACGATCGTGGCGGTTGCCTGATGCGGATCGGCATCGACGTCGCCGATCCAGGTGCGGCGGTCGACGATCGTCTGGCCGCGGCCAAGGCCAGCTGACGTGTCCACTCGAACCGGCAGCGACCGGGTCGACAGACCCTCCGGGTCGAGGGCCGCGCATACCGCGCCTGCGTCACCTATCTTGGCGCCGAGCGCCCTTTCCGCAGCGCTGTCGTGCGCGCCGAATAGTGCGATTTGCTGGACGATGAGCCCGGCTGCGAGCTGCGCGGCAGGGTCAGTCAACCCGCGTAGGTGCTCTGCGTCGGCTTCTGACACGTGAACCTTTTCGAACACATCGAGTCCGTACATCGTTACTGGGATAGCAAGCTCGCCGCAGGCCGCGAGCACAATGGCCGCCGCCTCCGGGTCGTGCCACACGTTGAATTCGGCGGCTGCCGTCGCATTGCCAGCGCTCGCTGAACCGCCCATGAAGGTGATCCGCTCGATACCTGGGGCAACTTCCGGATAGGTGCGAAGAAGCAGCGCGATATTTGTCATCGGCGCAATCGGCACCAGCGAGATGGATTCTCCGTCGGCGATCGCTCGCTGCAGGGTGACGCGCAGCAGCTCGACCGCGCCCATATCCGATGCCCGCCGGTCGCTGGGTCTGGCGAAACCGCCGAGCCCGTCGCGGCCGTGTACATGTCCGGCGTCGCGCGCTGGTGCGATGAGCGGGCGCGCGGCTCCGCGGGCTACTGGAACGTCCTGTGCGCCAGCCGCGTCTAGTACCTGCAACGTATTTGCCACCACTTGATCGACCGCGGCATTACCGGCGACGCAGGTCACCGCTCGCAGGTCCGCGTTCGGATGACGGGCGGCGAGCATCAGTGCGAACGCGTCATCGATTCCGGTATCGACATCGAGGATCAGCGGGATCGGCATGTCCAAATGTTAGCGGGTTCTGGGTAGTACTAACCCAGCTGCTCGATGGTGGCGCGCATCTCGGCCTTCACTCGCTGCCTGCGCAGATAGCGTTGGATCAGGATGACGACCTCCGGGATCGCAAAGGCGACAGGGATCATCAGGTACCACGACAGTGACGATCGGAAGATGATGACGACGCCAAATGAGACCATCGTCGTCATCATGCCTATTAGCAGCACGTACGTGGAAGCCGGAGGTGTAGTGGTCACCCGCATAGCCTGCCACCTTTGCGCGCATAGTGGCGTCATGCGGTAAGCTACTGACCGGTAACTTAAGGGTGTCGGCGGCGCACTTGCGGCAGGTATCAGGTATGACGATGTGCCGGTAGGTTCCGGTCACCTGGCTGAACTGATGGTGGCCGACGTCGTTGTGCAGGATCGTTGTGTCAGGGACGGGACACCTGGAATGCTGTGCGAAGCCGGTTCGCGTGGCCAAATTCACGTACTGCGAACGCTGATGAGTAGTTAATACTCGTGGGAAGCCCGGCAGCGGTACGGAACATAGGAGGAAGCGCGCACCATGAATATTGCAGTTCTCGTGAAGCAGGTTCCAGATACATATTCCGAGCGAACCCTGGGAGACGATCATCGTCTCGACCGTGAGTCGGCTGACGCGGTCATTGACGAAATCGATTCGCGGGGCGTGGAGATTGCGCTGCAGTTGGTGGAAGCCGCCGGCTCTGGCGACGTTACTGTCGTCACGATGGGGCCTGAGCGCGCTACCGAGGTGCTGCGAAAGGCTTTGGCGATGGGAGCCAATCGGGGCATCCACGTGGTGGACGACTCGCTAGCTGGCGCCGACGCTTTGACGACCTCGGCCGTGCTCGCCGCAGCGCTGGCGCGCCAGCCCTACGATCTGGTGATTACCGGTAACGAAACTACCGATGGGCGCACCGGTTCGGTGCCGTCCATGCTTGCGGAGCGGCTCGGCCTACCGGCTGTTACCCAGGCTCAAAAGGTGTCGATCGACGGGAGCACGGTTCACGCAGAGCGCGCAGACGAGTCCGGATATAGCGACGTCACGGCCCAACTCCCGGCGCTTATCTCCGTGACTGAGAAGATCACCGACCCGCGCTACCCGAACTTCAAAGGTCTGATGTCCGCCAAGAAGAAGCCGATCGAGACCTTCACGGTGGCGGACTTAGGCGTGTCCGTCACGCCCGGCAACGTGGTGATTGACGTGACCCCTGCAGCGCCTCGAGCCGCGGGCCAGAAGGTCAACGACGGCGGCACCGGCGGACAACAGGTCGCCGACTTCCTGGTCGCTGCCCGGATCATCTAAACCCGACTCCGTTACCCGAACGAAAAGGATTGAAAAGAAATGTCTGAAGTTCTCGTTCTGGCCGAGTACAACGACTCAGGGCTGCGCAAGGTGACCAACGAACTATTGGCTGCTGCTGCGCGCATTGGCACGCCCGCTGCGGTGGTCGTGGGGGCGCCGGGCAGTGCCACCAGGCTTGCAAGCGAACTGGCCGCTGCCGGCGCCGCAAAGGTATATGCCGCCGAATCGGACGCGTCCGCGACGCTGCTCACCATGCCTGCCGTGCTGGCTATTGAGGCGGCTGCCGCGAAATCTACTCCTGCAGCGATCCTGCTGGCTGCCACCGAAGACGGTCGTGAGATCGCGGGTCGACTTGCTGTCCGGCTCAACTCAGCCATCATCGCCGACGCCATCGATGTGGTGGTGGACGGCGCCGACGTGGTGGCGACTCAATCGATCTATGGCGGCGCTTACTCGGTGCGCTCCAAGGTGACTCAAGGTGTGCCGATCGTGTCGGTGCGGCCGAACTCGATCGAGGGCGTGGCTCCGGCCGCTGCCGGCGATATCGTCGCGCTCGACGTATCGCTCGACGGCGTCAAGGCCGCGACGATCGTCGCATCGCATCCCGAACCATCGGGAGATCGGCCCGACCTTTCGGCGGCGTCCATTGTGGTGTCCGGCGGTCGGGGCGTGGGCTCTGCGGAGAGTTTCGTTGTCGTGGAAGCGCTCGCGGATGCGCTGGGCGGCGCCGTTGGCGCATCCCGCGCGGCCGTCGACTCTGGTTACTACCCGCACCAGTTCCAGGTCGGCCAGACAGGAGTGACGGTGTCGCCGCAGCTCTACATTGCGCTGGGCATCTCCGGCGCGATTCAGCACCGGGCTGGAATGCAGACATCCAAGACGATCGTTGCCGTGAACAAGGACAGCGAAGCGCCAATCTTCGAAATCAGCGACTTCGGGGTAGTGGGCGATTTGTTCGACGTTGCACCGAAGCTCACCGAGGCGGTTCGGGCGCGTAAGCAGTAACCCGATTCCCGATTCCCGACTCTGCTCCGCGCAACCGCACAGGTGCCGGGCTCCGCGCAACCGCACAGGTGCGGGGCTCCGCGCAACCGCACAGGTGCGGACCGATTGTGAAGGTGCGTGCTCAATCAC
The DNA here is from genome assembly GCA_039924545.1 of Nakamurella sp. GTDB lineage: Bacteria > Actinomycetota > Actinomycetes > Mycobacteriales > Nakamurellaceae > Nakamurella. The sequence goes on from JBDTAR010000121.1 coordinate 26,335, forward strand.
GACCGCACCTTCACAATCGGCACGCACCTTCACAATCGGCACGCACCTTCACAATCGGCACGCACCTTCACAATCGGCACGCACCTTCACAATCGGCACGCACCTTCACAATCGGCACGCACCTTTGGTTGGAGCGGGCCGTGGGTCGTAGCCAGGCGGTCTACCCTGGATGGGCTATGACTGATTCCCCGTGCGTGCCCGATCCCGCGGGCGAGGTATATCTCGATCATGCGGCGACGACTCCGCCACTACCCGAGGTGATTGATGCCGTTGCGGGTGCCATGCGGAATGTGGGCAACGCGTCGTCGCTGCACGGCCTCGGCCGTGACGCGCGACGGCGCGTCGAGGAATCCCGCGAGACAATCGCCGCAGCGCTCGGCGCCAAGCCCAGCGAAGTACTGGTTACCTCCGGCGGCACCGAGGCCGATAATATTGCCGTCGCCGGGATTACCGCCGCGCGGCAGAAGGCTGACCCACGACGCCGTCGGCTGCTGATTCCCGCCGTTGAGCACCATGCCGTACTGGACTGCGCCGAGGCGCTGCACACTTCCGGGAACGTTGAGATCACCTGGCTGGACGTAGACGAATTCGGCAGAGTGCACGCCGACACACTTGCCGCAGCGATCGCCGACGACCCGGATTCCGTCGCGCTCATCTCGGTGATGTGGGCGAACAACGAGGTCGGCACCGTTAACGCCATTCGCGAGCTGGCTGAGGTCGCGCACCGGTACGGCATCCCGCTGCACACCGACGCGGTGCAGGCATTCGGCGCGCTGCCGGTCGATTTTTCCGCTAGCTGCGCCGACGCGATGACGGTGACCGCGCACAAGATCGGCGGACCCATTGGAGTGGGGGCCCTCGTCCTGAAACGGGATGTGGCGGTCACTCCGATCGGCTACGGCGGTGGTCAAGAACGCGGAATCCGCTCCGGAACCCTGGACATGCCAGCGCTCGTCGGATTCGCTGTGGCCGCCGAGTGGGCCGCACACCGACGCGACGCGGAAGCTGCCCGGCTCACCGCGCTCCGCGACCGACTTATTTCCGGGGTCCGGGCCATAGTGCCCGAGGCTGTGCTCTCTGGCGATCCGGGCACGGCCGTCATAGCTGGTGGCCCGTCGCGGTTGCCCGGAAACGCCCACCTGCAGTTCCCCGGATGTCAGGGTGACGTACTGCTAATGCTGCTGGACGCCGCCGGAATCGCGTGCTCGGTCGGCTCCGCTTGCACCGCGGGAGTGGCGCGGCCCTCGCATGTGCTGATCGCGATGGGGATGGAGGAGCGCGAGGCCGGCAGCGCCCTCCGATTCACGCTGGGGCACACCTCCACCGACCATGACGTAGATGCGTTGCTGGCGGCGATTGGCCCGGCAGTGGAGCGGGCCCGCGCCGCAGCGCTCGCCAGACTTCAACTGTGAACACGGCGGCAGCATGAACGAGACTCCGGCGCACCCCTGCCGACGCAAAGGTGCGGACCAGTTGTGTGGGTGCGGAC
>JBDTAR010000122.1:0-9718 GCA_039924545.1 Nakamurella sp.
GCGCACGCGCACAGCGATTTGGCCATGTTCCTGCCCGACGAGTGGCGCGATGTTACCGTAGCGCCGCTGCGCCAGGGCGTGACTACCGAGGTGTGCGGCAATTGTGGGGAAAGCCCGTTCCCGCGCACAGCGCTCCATGGAGACGAGGTGGACAAGTTCACCCGCGCCGGATTCCAGGTAGGACTGGGCGCATTTGATTCCTTCGACAGTTACGCGGAATTCGCGTCCACCGTGCCGTTGCCGACCAATCAAGCGCCGCTTCTGGGGCATGGGATGTTGCGCGGAGCTGCGATGGGCTTCGCCGCCCGGGCGCCCGAATCGGACGAGCTCGACATCATGCGACGTCTCGCCGCACAAGCCTTTGAACAGGGAGCGTTCGGGCTGTCGACCGGACTGATCTACACGCCGGGTCAGTTCGCGGAAACGACAGAAATTGTGGCGATCGCGGAGGTCGCCGCGAGTTTCGGAGCGCCGTATGTCTCGCATATGCGAGACGAGACCGACCGCGTCGACGCATCGATTCGCGAGGCGCTTACTATCGGCAAGCTATCCGGCGCGGGCGTGCATATCTCGCATCACAAGGTCGCGGGCCAGCACAACTGGGGTCGCAGCAACCAGACATTGGCAATGCTGGACGATGCTCGAGCGCTGGGCCAGGACGTCACCGTGGATATGTATCCGTACACCGCCGGCAGCACGAGTTTGCATGCGTTGCTGCCGCCCTGGGCCAATGCTGGCGGTCTGGACTCAATGCTTGCGCGGCTGTCAGACACGTCGGTACGGGAGCGTATCGACCGTGATTTCGCTACCGGTCTTCCGGGCTGGCAGGACTTGGCGGGCGCATCAGGCTGGGCCAATGTCGTCATCGCGGGATCTCCGTCGGATCCGCAGGTCGAGGGAGTGTCTATCGCGGAGATCGCCAGTACGACTGGGCGTTCCCCCGTGGAAGTGGTGTGCGACATCGTCCGAGCCGACGCGGCGTACACGGCTGTCGTCCTGCACATGATGGCCGAGGACGACGTCACGGCGATCCAAGGATGGACCGGCGCCATGTTGGGATCGGACGGCGTGCCACTGCCTGGTAAGCCCCATCCGCGAATCGCTGGAACATTTTCACGCGCGTTGCGCGCGCCCGAAGGTGTCGATCCGTGGCGTGCGCTTTCCGACCGAGTCCGGCGCATGACGAGCATGCCAGCCGACCGATATCGGATTCCGGGTGGCCGGGGGCGTCTGGCCATTGGATCGGCTGCGGACATCGTCATATTCGACCCGGCCACGGTCGCTGACCGGTCTACCTACATCGAGCCGCTGTTGCCGCCAACGGGCATTGATCATGTGCTGATAGCTGGTCAGGTCACACTGAGCGCTGGCTTGCTCACCGGCCACTATGCGGGGCAAGTACTTCGTGCCCGGTGAGTAGCGACTACCGGTACAGCCCACCGCGGGGTCAAATTCACAGCGTGACCGCACACGGCGCGTTCGCGCCGGAGTCGACATCGAGAGGAATCTTGCATGCACGTCTATATCTCCATCGACATGGAAGGCGTGGCCGGTATCGCCACGCCGGATCAGATCATCCGAGGTGCCCACGGCTACCCGCGCGCACAACAATTGATGACGTCCGAAGCAAATGCCGCGATCGCCGGGGCATTCGACGCCGGGGCCGAATCGGTTTTGGTCAATGACTCGCACGGCACCATGGACAACCTTTTGCAGGATCAACTGGACCCCCGTGCGCGGCTACTCATCGGATCTCCCAAGTTGCAATGTATGGCCGAGGGCCTGACGGCCGAGCATGACATCGCTCTGTACATCGGCTATCACGCACCGGCTGGCAGCCCTGGGGTGTTGGCGCACACGTTCTCCGGGTATTTCGGTGAGGTTCGGCTGAATGGAACCCCGGTGAGCGAAGCTGAGGTATGCGCGCTGCAGGCAGGATTCCTCGGTGTGCCGGTCGGCATGGTTTCGGGCGACGACGTGATCTGCGGTATCGCCTCGAGGGTGTTTCCAGAGGTCACCGTGGTGCAAACGAAGAAGGCGCACGGATTTCTCGCAACCAACACCTTGTCTCCGAGTGTGGCGTGCGCAGCGATTCGGGCCGGTGCTGAGCGCGCCGTGCGCAGGGCCGACCGGGTGCAGCCGACGTCAGTCCCAGACCGCTTGCATTTGGCGATCGATATGCCGAACATTGTTAGCGCTGAGCTCGCTGAGTCGATACCCGGAGTGCGACGCACCTTCGTGCGTACCATCGAACGGAACCTTGACACGCCGGACGAGGTTGTGGGTTTAATCGTCGTCAGCTATCAGCTGGCTAATATCGGGCTGCGTTCCATGCTCGGGCCGCTCAACCGGGTATGACGACTCTCTCAGGATCGCCCGAGAGTCAGACCAGGGCGGCGACGATGACGTTATGTGGTGGCCAGCGGGGCGCGTCGTGCGACAGCAGCCAGATGCCCGCGTGGACCGTCAGGTGAACGCATCCGCGCTATTGCCCCGGTTGCGTTCCGTCCGAGATCGGATCGTGGCTGACGTCGCTGAATTGGTCGCATGCGAGTCGCCGTCGGACAATGTCGCCGCGATTGCCGCCTGCGTGGAACTGGTCGGTGAGCTAGGGCGTGAACTGACGGGTGCGGCTCCGCAGTTGTGCACCGAGGGCGGACGCGCGCATCTGCTCTGGCGGCTCGGAGGTCCGACCCAGGTACTGCTGGTCGGCCATTGTGACACGGTATGGCCGGTTGGAACCGTTGCCCGGTGGCCATTTTCGATCGACGGCGACCGCGCGACCGGCCCGGGTGTGTTCGATATGAAGGCCGGCCTGGTGCAGATGTTCCATGCACTGGGGGTCTTGGACGATTTGACCGGGGTGACTGTGCTCGTCACCAGCGACGAGGAAATCGGCTCTCCGACATCCCGCGCGCTGATCGAGCGGGAGGCGGCAGGGGCGCGGGCGGCGTTGGTGCTTGAGGCGAGCGCGGACGGCGCACTGAAGGTGGCGCGGAAAGGCGTGTCCCTGTATCAACTTGCCGTGCGTGGTCGGGCCGCGCACGCGGGGTTGGAACCGGAGTCGGGGATCAACGCGTCGATCGAGCTGGCCCACCAAGTCTTGTCCATCGCGGCTCTCGCGGATCTGTCCGGCACGTCGACAGTCACCCCGACAGTGTTGCGTAGCGGCAATACTTCCAACACTGTGCCAGACCACGCCGAGGTCAGCGTGGATGTCCGCGTCGAGACCGAGATGGACCAACGCCGGATCGATGTGGCGATGCACTCCCTGCGGCCGGTGCTCAACGGCGCGCAGCTGGCCGTGCACGGCGGCGTCAATAGACCGCCCCTTTCGAAGGAGTCGTCCCGTGAGCTGTTTGCGCTGGCAAGCCGGGTGGCCGAGAACATGGGAATAGGGCCGCTGCGCTCGGCGTCGGTCGGGGGTGCTTCGGACGGTAACTTCACGGCAGGGGTCGGCACCCCGACCCTCGACGGACTCGGCGCCGTCGGCGGGCATGCTCACGCCGAAGGTGAGTGGGCGAGCGTGCGCGCCATGCCCGACCGGGCCGCACTCTTAGCCCGCCTGATCGACGTGGTGCGCACTGACTTGTGGTGATGGTGGCCCCGGACGAAGCGAGCGTCGCAGGATAGGTAGCTGCGACGATGTGACTAAACGGCGACCACGGCACGCTTATTACCGTGAGCACGAATATGACGCCCGCCGATCGCCCGGCCGCAGGGTTGGTTGACCGTACGGGGTCTGGAATCAGCGAGGGCGTGATCGCGCAGGCCGAGCGGCTGGCAGCCGAGGCTGCCACGCGCAGCCGCGTGGAGGTGCGCACCGTTGCCGACACGGGCCAGCAGCACCTAGCGTCCGATGTGCTGCAGCGGATCTGGAGCCATGACGGCGGCTCGCCCTTGCCACCGGAGCTATTGCGCGCGTTCGACTTCACCGGGAACTACGTGGGTGCCGCCTACGACGGGGCGCAAATCGTGGGTGTCGCCACAGCGTTCCTCACGGACCACCGGGCGTTGCATTCGCATATCGCGGGTGTGCTTCCGTCACACCAGGGTCGCTCTATCGGGTATGTGCTGAAGCTGCATCAGCGCGCTTGGGCGATGCGGCATGGCATTCGTACGATCGCGTGGACATTCGATCCGCTGGTTCGCCGCAATGCTCATTTCAATCTGATCAAGTTGGGCGCTGCCGTCGCAGAGTACTTGCCGGACTTCTACGGAGAGTTGGCGGACGGCGTCAACACGGGTGATCGCAGCGACCGGTTGTTGGCCGAATGGGATTTACTCGCGCCGGTGCCAGGTAAGTCGTTGAATTCGGCGCGGAACGTGTCATGGGCATTGATAGTCGGCGCGGATGGCGAGCCGCTAGTTCATCGAGTCACCGACGATCTGCGCGCGGTACAAGTTCCGCCAGATGTGGAGGCCATCCGCCGGGCGGATCCAGCCCTAGGCCGGCAGTGGCGTGCGGCGCTCCGCTCCGTGTTCGCCGATGCCTTCGCCGATGGGCACCGGATCATCGGGCTTGACCGGACCGACGCCTATGTCACGCAGAAAGACAAACAGAAGGAGCAACAGTGAGAATTACCGCTGCGGAATTGTTTGACGTACGTATGCCACTGGTCACGCCGTTTGAAACCTCGTTCGGCACGCAGACGGAACGCGCGGTGCTCCTGCTGCGCATTGAGCTGGATGGCCAGCCCGGGTGGGGTGAATGTGTGACATTGCCGGACCCGGTCTATTCGCCGGAGTACAACGACGGTGCCGCCGTCATGATCCGTCAACACCTGCTGCCCGTGCTCATCGGTGTGGACGGATTGACTGCGCCAAAGGTCGCGGAACTGCTGCACCGGTTCAAGGGACATCGGATGGCAAAGGCGGCGCTGGAGATGGCGGTCTTGGATGCGTGGCTTCGCGCGGCCGGTATGTCCTTCGCGGACTATCTGGGTGCTGTCCGCGATCGGGTTCCCTCGGGGGTCAGCGTGGGCATTCAGCCGTCTTTGGACGCTCTCATCGACGCGGTGGCCGGCTTTCTTGACGCCGGCTACGTTCGCATCAAGTTGAAGATAAAACCGGGCTGGGACATCGAACCTGTTCGCGCCGTGCGGGAGCGATTTGGAGACATCCCTTTGCAGGTCGACGCGAACACCGCGTATTCGTTGGCAGATGCGCGGCACCTTGCCAAGCTCGACGAGTTCAATCTTCTGCTCATAGAACAGCCGCTGGAGGACGAGGACTTGACGCAACATGCCGACTTGGCGCGGCAGTTGCGTACCCCCGTATGTCTGGACGAATCGATCACCTCTCCTAAGACCGCAGCCGACGCTATTCGGCTGGGCGCCACCTCTGTGGTCAATATTAAGGCTGGCCGAGTGGGTGGCTACCTCTCTGCCCGACGGGTGCATGACGTGTGCGTCGCGAGCGGGGTCCCCGTGTGGTGCGGTGGCATGATCGAGACGGGACTTGGCCGGGCCGCAAACATCGCGCTGGCAGCGTTGCCGGGATTCTCGCTCCCTGGTGATACCTCTGCGTCGGATCGCTTCTATTGCAGGGATATTGTCACCGAGCCGTTCGTGATTAGAGATGGATACATCGATGTGCCGACGGGGCCCGGCCTCGGCGTCGAAGTGGACATGGACGCGCTCGCCGGTGTCATGTCGCGCCGTGAGAAATTGTCGATCGATCGTTCGTGACGAAGCGCGAACGGCCCACGGTCGATGGACCTGTGGTTTAGTTACCGAGGTGAGCCACAGCGAACAAGCGACGCTCGGAACGGTGCTAGCAGCGGTCGGTCCCACGCTGATACAGCCCATGTGCATGCCGCGCGGCCCCGACGTTGCAGTCACGGAGCCATCGCTGCTCGATATTGCGGTGGGGATCAGCAGGTCGGTCGGGGCTCTCCTATTGGCTGTCGGCTGCAGACCGGGCTCGCAGACGATGGCCTCGGTGATCAGTCAGGCTGCCGACGGCGGATATGCTGCTGTTGTCGTGAAAGGCTATGGCGACGTCCTCGACCCAGTGATCAGCGCCGCGGAGTCGGCGCGCATCGCGCTGATTCTGGCGGATGAGACGGTTTCATGGGCGCGTCTGCATACGCTGTTGTCAGCCGCTTCGAAGCACGGCGCCGCCGGGCAGAACGACGGTAAACCAGGAGTCGTCATAGGAGACCTGTTCGCGTTGGCCAACGCGGTCGCCGCCATGGTCGGAGGCGCGATCTCCATCGAGGACCCGCACCAGAACATGCTGGCCTATTCGAACGTTCCGGGGCAGCCCATCGACGAGGTGCGGAAGGCCGGTATCCTGGGCCGACGGGTGCCTGCCGAGTTCCGGCTCGCCGATCTGTACGGGCGGGTGCGCCGGTCCGAGAGCGTTGAGCGTGTCATATTACCCGGACTTCGCGACCGTCTCGCCGTGGAAATTCGGGCGGGGGATGAGCCTATCGGCTCGATCTGGGCGGTGGAGGGTGACTCCGGATTCGCGCCGGACGCAGAAAGGGCGCTGATGGACACCGCGAGGATCGCGTCGGTGCACATCCTGCGGCTTCGCACGACGGCGGATGTCGCTCGGGCCGCTCGCGCGGCGGCATTGCAGGCGTTGTTGCTTGGCGGCCGCACGCCTGCGGTGGAGGCGTTGCCGATATCCAGCGACCAAGATATGACGGTCATGGCGTTTCGTATCTCAACCGCCCGCGACGCGACGGATAATACCGTGCTCGAGCGCGTGGCGGACCTCGTCGCGCTGTATTGCGAAAGCCTTGATCGGCGCGCCGCCTGTCTGACATTGGGCGAGACGGTCTATGCATTGCTGCCAACGGGGCGGGGGGCGCATCGAGCGCTACCCGCATTCGCTGAGCGACTTCTCAGCAGGGCCGCAGGGTCGCTCAGTGTGGAGTTGTGCGCCGGGATCGGCAGCACTGTCGAGGACCTCGCGGGGGTTGCCCGGTCGCGCCAAGAAGCCGACTTGGTGTTACACGTTCTCGCTGAGCGCGATGACGGCAGATCGTTGGCTACCATCGCCGATGTGCGCAGCCGCGCGATAATCCTGCAGTTGCACGAAGTCATCGACGGTGACTCGCAATTTCAGCTCGAGGTGTTGAAGCGGATGACCGCGTACGACGCGGAGAAGAGCACGGGATACGTTGAGACGCTGCGCACCTATCTGGACTGCTTCGGCGACGTGCCCACCGCTTCCGTACGGATGTTCTTGCACCAGAACACATTCCGTCACCGGATGCGCCGGATGACGGAGATTTTCGATCTCGCGTTGGACGACCCGGACGAGCGACTCGTACTGTGGCTTTTACTCCGCGTATGCTCCTGACGCTACGACTCGGGCCAATCGATTCTCGTATTCGGCAAGGACGATAGCGGGACGTCGCCGAGCCGTGCCCGACGCGGCGAGATATCGGTGCGCCGGGCGCTACGAGGGGTACCGTACAGGGTGGCCTTCACTTCAAATTCCTGGATCTGCGGCGGTGTTGTCGGAGTCAGGTGGATCATGCACAGCAACTCGCCGCGCTCAGCGGGTATCGCCCAGGTGATGTCCGCGGGAGACGTTGCGGACACGATATCCGTCGACTTGTTCCCCATGCCGTTATGTTCGCGGAGCGGGCCCACTTGGTCGATCAATAGCTCGATCTCGGCCTGACGCTCGGACAATGGCCTGTCGAATGCGATGTTCGGCGCGAATATCTGTTCCGCGAGCGCCGTGTCCCAGCGACGCACTAGTACCTCCGTCTGGTGCTGGAGGTTCACCGTTGCGGGCCACGGTCGGATCGTCCGAGCGGGTGTGCGGTGTCGATCCATCAACCGGTAGAGCGCTTCTTCGGACATTGCGACCGGGTTGCCGCGGTGGCTATTGGTCAACACTACGATCCCGTGCCCGGAATCGGGGTGCCACGTCATATTCAGGATGAATCCGGGAAGGCCCCCGCTGTGCATCACAACGGTGCCTCGATGGAGGTCCTCAGAGATGACGAGTCCGAGTCCGTATCCGGCCACGCGAAGCTTGAGTGTGCCGTCCGGTCGCGTGGCCAGCGTGGGTAGGTCCAGTTGATGCAGATGCTGCATCTCCCGACGCGACTGCCGGCTGACAGGCTCGTCGTCGTTGCGGCCAATGGGCCGGAACGCGGAGGACAGCCAAGTCACCCACGTGGCGAGGTCCCTGACGGTGCTTTGGATTCCACCGGCGGCAGCGAAGGCGGCGGAGGTGGCGGGTGGGAAGCCTACCCATTCGCCGGTAGGGCCCAGCCGGTATCCGGTGGCGCGAGCCTCCTCGTCCGCCCGCGCGGAGCCGTCGTTGTCGAATCGGGTCGAGGCTAGGTGCAGCGGCTGAAATATCTCGGTGCTGATCCACTGTTCGATGGGCTGCCCCACAGCCCGTCCGACAGCCAGCCCGGCGAGGGCGAACCCGAGGTTCGAGTAGTCAAATGAGATGCCTGGCGCCCTGCTGTACGCGAGACCGCGAGAGACAGTCGACAGCAACTCCGCGATCGGTACGTCGATGAACGGATCGACCCACGCATTGTCCTCGGTGAGGCCGCTGCCCATCGAGAGCAGCATGCGGATCGTCGGCGTGCGGCACGGCTCACCGTCTACAAGGTTCGCCGTGAATCCGTCGAAGAAATCTGAGATCGGGGCATCCAAGCTGATCAAGCCGCGATCTCGGGCGAGCAGGGCGGCACACGCAACGAAACTTTTCGACATTGACGCGATCGGAAATACAGTGTCGAGGTCCGGCGCCTGACCCGCGTCGTTCGCGACGCCAAATCCGGCGCTGTGAACTAGGCCCGCGGGCCCTACCAACCCGTATACCAACCCACGAGCCTGATTTGCCGCCGTGTACTGGCCGAAAAACGCGTCCAGCTCGACGTCGATAGACACTTGTGAGTGTTCGTGCGACATGGTGTCCTTCCCATTGAGGTCGGTCCGGGGTCGGCTCCCGGGCCACGGCGCCGGGACACTCACCGGCGGGTGGCGACAGAACGTGCCACAAGCCGTGTTTCGACGCCGTCGTGTCGCACGAGTCCTGACTTTTGCCCATGCATTATCCCGCGTCATAGACGGCGTGGTCATGGTGCTGGAGGCACCGTCTACACCCCTGCCGATCGTTCAAGCGCACCACGGTCGCGCGCTTTGAGACAGTTCAGCCCCAAATGCACGAAACCTGCTTGACAGCAAGCGATCCTGCCCGTTACATATCGGCTGTGAACACTCGAAACGACATGTCGTGGCTCATCCCGGATGCGACGCCGGTGGGATGGCGGAGCAAGTGTTTCGGTGCCGCGCAACATGATAGGACAGTCGCCGAACTGGTCGCTGCCGGGACTAGTTTGCACAACCTGCCGACCCCGGTGCTCACACTTGATGCGGCTGCTGTGGAGCACAACATCTCGGTGATGAATACCTTTCTCAAGCAGTCCGGAGCTGAACTAGCCCCGCACGGGAAGACGACGATGGCGCCGCAGTTGTGGCAGCGGCAACTTGCCGCGGGGGCTTGGGGAATTACGGTCGCTACCCCCTGGCAGTTGCGGGTCGCGGTGCACTTCGGCGTCAAGCGGATTCAGCATGCCAATGCGGTGCTGGACCCGGCAGAGCTGGGGTCATTCGCCCAGATGCTCAACGACGACCCGGAGTTGGAGATTTTCGTTTGGGTCGACTCTCCCGAGTCGGCCGCACTGACGCGACGGGGCTACGAAGGGTCGACTCGGCCGTTGAATGTG
>JBDTAR010000123.1:0-5458 GCA_039924545.1 Nakamurella sp.
TCGTCGAGTTCCACGTCGGCGTCCTCCGCTGTAGCCACAACAGCGCCCGCGACCCACCAATCTGCGCCGGGCAAACCTCCGGAGAGATAGGAGCGGGTGCCGGGCCGCCACTCCTGACGCGCCCCGCTCGCGGATCTGGTGATCAGTGGGTCGCAACCGATGCCAGGTCCCGTTGCCTGCCTCGCAGTGGCGGCAGCGCTCGGCAGCGCGGCAACGCTCTGCAGTGCGGCAACGCTCGGCAGCGCGGCAGCGCGGCAGCAGGTTGACGCCACGGGATCCCCAATGGGGCATGTCCGCGCGCGCTGTGGCACTGGGCGCCACTCTCGGACTGGCTGTTCGCGGGATCGGCGGTCTGCTGGGACACCTGTTGACCAATGGAAACAGATCCCGGTTCAGGCGGCAGCACCTGCGCTTTTACACGCCGCTGTGCGTCGCACTGGCAGGAAGCGTGCTATTGGCCGTTCGCCCTGCGAACAGACGCTCTCCAGCCGCCTTGCGTTAGCCTCCCGGCAACATGATCTGTCGCGGTTCCATCAGCGGGATCCGCGCGGGTTACTCACCGATTGTCACAGCTCATTGCGCCGACAAACCGGTCGAGACTGAGCAGACGCTGTCAGAGGATTGCTCTACCGTGGCGCGTATGGGACTCACCGCGCCGCTTGCCGCAGCACCACTTGCCGAAACATCGCTTTCCGCACCGCAACAGCTCGTCGCAGATCGCGTCATTAGAGCATTAGCTGGTCCCGATGCAAAGCTCCGTGACGATCAGCTGGCGGCAATCGATGGACTGATGCAGCCTGGGGCGCGCGTATTGGTGGTGCAGGCGACCGGCTGGGGGAAATCCGCAGTGTATTGGGTCGCGACAGCGATTCGGCGGGCCGAGGGCGCCGGGCCCACATTAGTTATCTCGCCACTGTTGTCGCTGATGCGAGACCAGGTCGCCGCCGCCGAGCGGGCTGGACTGCGTGCGGCGACGCTTAACTCATCGAATATCGACTCGTGGAGCGCGATTGAGGCAGACCTTCAAGCCGGAGCAATCGACGTATTGCTGGTGTCCCCGGAGCGGCTGGCCAACCCAGGTTTTGGCGCGCGAGTGATGGGCGAACTATCCGGAGCGCTAGGTCTATTGGTGATCGACGAAGCTCATGCAGTTTCCGACTGGGGGCACGATTTCCGGCCGGACTATCGCCGGGTGGCGGACACTTTGCGCAGGCTCGCTCCGGACACTCCTGTGCTTGCCACCACGGCCACGGCGAATGGTCGAGTGACTGCTGATGTTGCGGCGCAGCTTGGCGAGCAGACGCTGGTGCTGCGCGGACCGTTGGCGCGCGCCAGTCTGCAACTGGCAGTGATCGATTCGCTGAGCCCGCTGCAGCGGTTCGCGTGGGTGGTCGAGAACCTACCGAACCTACCGGGATCAGGGATCGTCTATACGCTCACCGTCGCCGACGCCAATAGGCTGGCCGCCGCGATCACGACATTCCACGGTGGCGCGGTGAAGGTGGCGGCATATACGGGCGGCCTGGACCCGGCTGAACGGGAGCGGCTAGAAGACTCGCTTCGGGCAAATCGCATCAAAGCCCTCATCGCAACATCAGCACTCGGCATGGGATACGACAAGCCGGACCTCGGGTTCTGCGTGCATGTGGGCGCGCCGCCGTCTCCGGTGTCGTACTACCAGCAGGTCGGACGCGCCGGCCGCGGCATCGATCACGCCGCGGTGGTACTGCTCAGCTCGGCCGCAGATGCCCGCGTGTGGGACTACTTCGCCACTGCTTCAATCCCCGACCCAGACAAGGTGCGCCGTCTACTCGCGGTATTGCCGGGCCCGAACGGTGCCGCTGCCAGCATTGTCGCGCTAGAAGCCGAGTCGGGCTTGCGTCGTACCCGCGTCGAATTGATGCTCAAGCAACTCGCGGTCGACGGCGTCACGGAGCGCGCAACCGACGGGTGGCGCGCCACCGGCGCAGAGTGGGTGTACGACGCGGCGCACTATGACGGAGTCGTTGCTGTGCGGCAACGTGAGGCCGACATCATGCGCGACTATGCGCGCGGGCGCCGCTGCCTCATGCAGTTGTTGCAGGAGTCATTGGACGATCCGACCGCGTCTCCTTGTGGCCGTTGCAGCGTGTGCACAGGCACGCTGCCGGACGCGCTACAGGGGCAGCCAGATGTCGACGTGAGCCGCAAAGTCGCCCAATTCTTGCGCGGCGAACAGCACCGCGTGGAGCCGCGCAAGATGTGGCCCGGCGGCGTATTCGGAACACGCGGCCGAATCCCGGCCAGTGAGCAAGCTCTGGTCGGGCGCGCACTTATCTTTGCCGATGCACCCGAGTGGCAGGAGCTGGTCGCCAGCGTTTTCGGCGGCGCCGACCGCGAACCACCCGAAGACCTCGTGGCGAGCGTCATCCGGCTCCTCACAGATTGGAAATCGGACTGGCCAGCCCGACCTGACGTGGCGGTGGCATTACCAGCGGCTGGAATGCGCGTGATGACGGTCGGCCTCGTCGACCGGATCGCTTCGGCAGGCCGCCTCGACGTGGCCGAATTGACGGTGACCGGCATTCCGCCCGCCGACGCGTCATCGCCGGTCGAAGCCGCACACTGGGCCTCGGCCATCGGCGTTCCGAATCCAGAAGCGGTAGTGGGTAAGACAGTTCTGCTCGTTGTCGACGCCACATCGTCACTCTGGCCAGTAACAATCGCCGCATCGAAACTGCTGTCCGCGGGTGTGGCAGCGGTGCTACCACTGGTAGTGCACCGGCGGCCGTAGCGAGGGCTACTTCTTAGCGTCCTTGTTCTTCGCCTCTTTACCGGTAGGCGCATCTGTCGACAGCGCCGCAATGAATGCCTCCTGTGGCACCTCGACTCGGCCCACCATCTTCATGCGCTTCTTACCTTCCTTCTGCTTTTCCAGCAGTTTGCGCTTACGGCTGATATCGCCGCCGTAGCACTTGGCGAGCACATCCTTCCGCAACGCGCGAATATTCTCGCGTGCGATGATCCGGGATCCAACGGCGGCCTGAATCGGAACCTCGAACTGTTGGCGCGGAATCAGCTCACGTAATTTGGTGGCCATCGCGGTCCCATACGCGTATGCGGCTTCGCGGTGCACGATCGCCGAGAACGCATCGACTGGTTCACCTTGCAGCAGGATGTCGACCTTCACGAGGTCGGCCGTCTGCGTGCCGGCCTCTTCGTAGTTGAGCGATGCGTAGCCGCGGGTTCGGGACTTCAGCGCGTCAAAGAAGTCGAAGATAATCTCGCCGAGTGGCATCTCGTACCGCAGCTCAACTCGGGATTCCGACAGGTACTCCATCCCCTTCATGGTGCCGCGACGGGTCTGGCACAATTCCATGACGGAGCCCACATATTCGTTCGGAAGCAGCACCGTACAGTTCACCATCGGCTCGCGAATATCGGTGATCTTGCCTTCCGGCCATTCCGACGGGTTCGTGACCGTGTGCTCGGTGTGATCCTCCATTACCACCTGATACACGACGTTCGGGGCGGTAGAGATGAGATCCAGGTCGAACTCGCGCTCCAATCGATCGCGGGTGATCTCCAGGTGCAAGAGCCCAAGAAAACCACACCGGAAACCGAAGCCAAGGGCCGTGGATGTCTCAGGCTCATAGTGCAATGCCGCGTCGTTGAGTTGCAGTCTTTCCAGCGCATCGCGCAGCACCGGATAGTCGGACCCTTCAATCGGGAACAGACCGGAATACACCATCGGACGCGGTTCGTCGTACCCTGCCAGCGCCTTAGTAGCCGGTTTCAACGCTGACGTCACGGTGTCGCCGACCTTGGACTGGCGCACGTCCTTCACACCGGTGATCAGGTAGCCCACCTCACCGACACCGAGGCCCCTAGTGGGGATCGGATCCGGCGAAATAATACCGACCTCTTGCAGTTCGTGGGTCACCTTCGTGGACATCATCTGGATGCGTTCACGCGGCGCGATCTTGCCGTCGATCACACGAACGTAGGTGATCACCCCGCGGTAGATGTCGTACACGGAGTCAAAGATCATGGCCCGGGCGGGCGCGTCGGGATCGCCTACCGGTGCCGGGATCTCCGCGACAACTCGATCCAACAGGGCTGCCACTCCCTCGCCTGTTTTACCGGACACTCGGAGAACGTCGTCAGGCGAACCACCCAGGACGTGCGCGATCTCCTTGGCGTAGCGCTCCGGCTGAGCGGCCGGCAGGTCGATCTTGTTCAGGACCGGAATCACAGTGAGGTCGTTCTCAAGCGCCAGGTACAGATTCGCGAGAGTCTGGGCCTCGATGCCCTGTGCGGCGTCGACCAACAGCACGGCGCCCTCACATGCCGCGAGCGACCGAGACACCTCGTAGGTGAAGTCAACGTGGCCCGGCGTATCAATCAGATGCAGCACGTAGTCGGTCGATTTCCCGGCCTGGTCGCCGGTGCCGGCTACCTGCCACGGCAAACGTATGCTCTGCGACTTGATGGTGATACCGCGTTCCCGCTCAATATCCATCCGGTCCAGGTATTGCGCGCGCATAGACCGTGCGTCGACGACCCCAGTGATTTGCAGAATACGGTCGGCGAGCATCGACTTCCCATGATCGATATGCGCGATGATGCAGAAATTTCGGATCAACTCGGGCGGGGTAAACGTCGTCCGGTGCAGGACCGAGGGAGTGCGGGCGGCGTCGGTCACGAGTGAGATTGTCCTTCGATGCTGGTGGTTTAACGGCGGGTGGTGCGCTCTACCTATCGTCCCACGACACGACCTCGAGCGAGGACAGCGTCATACCCGTCGCTGAACCAAATCCCAGATGCATAGGCAGCTGAGAGGACGCCACCGTTGGTTCCACGTCACCGCTGGCTCGCGTCATCGCCAGTGTTACCACTCCAAAGTGCCACGCAGGAGGGTACGAATGGCGCCGCCCACCCACACCTCACCGGCCGTATCGCGGCATACCGACACCTCGCCGCTACGACCTAACACCGTGCCCTGACGAACCGAATAACTTTCCGACGCGAGACCCGCTGCGATCAACCAGATACCGAGCCCCGCGTTGAGGCTGCCAGTGACGGGATCCTCGCCGACGGACAGCGACGGTTCAAATGCACGCACCTCGAAGTCTGCCGGTCCGCCTGGGCCGTACGCACCAATAATTCCGATCCGAAGGTCACCCATCGCCACAAAGTCTGGGCGCACCCCGAGCACAGTTTCGGCCGATCGCAGGACCAGCCCTAACCACCCTGGGCCGTTGTCCACCCAGTTGGAATGAATGACGTCACCGACAGAGATTCCCAATGCGGCGATCGAGCGAATCAAGGTCACGTTATCCACTGGCCCTGATCGCAGCAAGGCTGGCGCCTTAAACGCCAGACGACTGTTCTTCATGCGCAAGTCCACCAGGCCGATTCCGCATTCTTGGACCAGACGCCCGGAGGCTTTCGGGATGCCGCCGGCTTCCAACCAGGC
>JBDTAR010000124.1:0-25271 GCA_039924545.1 Nakamurella sp.
TATTTCGCGCGAATGACGCGGTTCTCGTCACCTGCTCGCGCATGCACGTTAGCGGTGGGGTCGAGATCGATGTATGCGCCGGTGATCTCGTCGAATTCGCCGTGGGTGCGTCGCAGCGTGACTTCCACGGGGTGGTCGCCCTCGCCTGCGGCCTCGCCCACGGTGAGTCCGACGAATTCGTATCCGTAATCGGGGGTGATCCGACCCGGCGCCCTGGCGGCCGCTTCCAGGAAATAGTCGGCTACTCGAGCCTGGTTGACGATCAGGTGCGGGAACTCGCTGAACTGCGGAGTCGCGTCGTCGGTGCGCTGAGTACGGATGATGTTGTTGATGTTGTCCGGATCTGGCGTCCAGAAGTTCATCGCCGTGATCTCGTACGCCTCTTGAATGATCCGCTCGGCGAAGCCAAATGCTTGGAATGTCTCTACGCTCCGTGCCTGGATACCATCGGCATGGCCGAGTACGAGCCGTCCGGATCGGCGCTCGACTACGCGGGTGGTGAGGTTCGAGAATTCGGCCATCTGCGCTGCGAGCAGTACGCCAGCCGGGCCGGTCCCCACAATGAGGACATCAACCTCGTCCGGCAAATCGTCCGATCGACCGATGCCGGTACCCGCAGCAGGCCGCACGCGTGGGTCTGTCGAGACGTAACCGTGATGATGGAATTGCATCATGTTCAGGTCATCCTTCCGTCGGTAAGCCAGTGAGAGAGCGCCCGGTCCGCGAGCTACGGCGGGAGTTACCACGCCGCGGCCTCTCGCGCGTTTCGCCGAGCCAGTGGGTGCACTACCGACCGTGGGGATCACATCGCAATTGGTCTTGCCCGTCTACGCAGTATGATATACGATCTGAGACACAATGCAAGTGCGGAGGGAACCATGTTCAACGATGTCGAGGCTCACGATCCGCGCTTTGCGGCGCTGCCGCAGCGCCCGGGCAAAATTATTGCGGTCCACCTCAGCTATGCCTCCCGCGCTGATCAGCGCGGCCGCAGACCAGCGGCGCCGTCATACTTTTTCAAGCCGTCTAGCTCCGTCAGCGCGTCGGACGGAACGATCGAACGACCGGCAGGCACGGAACTCCTGGCGTTCGAAGGCGAGATCGCGCTGATCATTGGGCGCGCCGCAAGACAGGTTGCCCTCGCGGATGCCTGGGACCACGTCGGGTGGGTCACTGCCGGAAACGACTTCGGCCTCTACGACCTACGCGCATCGGATAAGGGATCCAATGTTCGCTCGAAGGGCGGCGACGGATTCACCCCGCTCGGGGCAGAACTAATGGGAGCCGGCCAGATTGATCCCGCGGCCCTCCGCATTCGGACGTGGGTCAACGGCGCGCTGGTTCAAGACGACACCACCGCGGGCCTCCTCTTCCCGCTGGCTCAATTTGTTGCCGACCTCTCCCAGCACTTCACGCTCGAACGCGGCGACGTCATCCTGACTGGAACACCGGCCGGCTCGTCGGTGGTGGTGCCTGGTGATGTGGTTGAAGTCGAGGTGGACGACCCTGCGCGTCGCGTCAGCTCCGGGCGCCTCGTCACCACGGTGACGCAGGGAACTACAGCTACACAGGCAACCGCCGTAACACAGGGACCCACAGTGAAACAGGGAACCGCAAGCGGGTATGACGAAACCCTCGGGTCCCTTCCCCACGTCGACGATGCGCAACGCGCGGCGGCGTGGGGCTCACGCGAAGCCGCCGGGCTGCCGCCCGAAACGACCAACGGCCCAGGTCTGAGCGCCGAACTGCGCGCGAAGCTGATGGCGGCGCCGACGGCAAGCTTGTCGTCGCAACTCCGTAAGCGCGGGCTGAACAATGTCGTTATCGACGGTGTACACGCAATGCCGGGCAACGGGAAGATTGTTGGAGTTGCCAAGACGTTGCGATTCGTACCGAATCGGGAAGACCTTTTTACCGCACATGGCGGTGGTTACAACGCGCAAAAGCGAGCCTTCGATGCACTAGTCGAGGGTGAGGTGATGGTCATTGAAGCGCGCGGCGATGTCGGTGCCGGCACTCTCGGCGACATTCTCGCGCTGCGCGCGCAGGCGAACGGCGCCGCAGGCATCGTGACGGATGGCGCGGTGCGCGATTATGGGGCCGTGGCAGGGATGACAATTCCCGTCTACTCCAGCGGAGCTCACCCCGCCGTGCTCGGCCGCAAACATGTGCCGTGGGATAGCGACCTGACCGTCTCCTGTGGCGGCGCGACAGTGCAGCCGGGCGACGTCATCGTCGGGGATAGCGACGGAGTGATCGTCATCCCGCCGGCGCTAGCCGAAGAAGTCGCCGATGCCGCGTTGGCGCAGGAGGAATCCGATGGCTGGATCGCGGCTCGTGTCGAGGAAGGACACCGGCTAGAGGGCTTGTTCCCGATGAACGGCGATTGGCGCGTACGGTACGAGGCCGACCGTGCCAAACAGGAGAAACAATGACCAGTTCCGCCGCCCGCCGTAAGACGGGGTCCGCCGTCGGTGTCAGCAAGTCCGAACAGGCGCACGCCTGGATCAAGGAACGAATTTCCGGCCGCGACTTCACTCCGGGATATCGCCTGGTGCTGACGACGATTGCCGACAAGCTCGAAATGAGCATCATTCCGGTACGGGAAGCCATTCGACGGCTTGAAGCTGAAGGGCTTGTGACGTACGAGCGCAATGTGGGCGCTCGTGTCGCCATGATTGACGATTCGCACTATCGCTACAGCATGCAAACTCTGGCAATTCTGGAAGGTTCGGCGACGGCGTTATCGGCGCGCTTTATCACCGCGGACCGTATTGACACCGCTCGCACCCTTAACGAGCAGATGAAGACCCAGCTCGATGCTTTCGATCCAGAAGGTTTCACCGCGCTGAATCAACGTTTCCACCATGAGCTCTTTAGCTCATGCCCGAATCCACGATTACTCGAGCTCGTCGATACCGAATGGGCCCGTCTGGGCCGATTGCGTGCGTCGACATTTGCATTTGTCCCTGGACGTTCCCGCGAATCGGTACACGAACATGAGGCGATGCTGCGCCTGATTGAAGATCAGGCGCCTTTGGCTGATATCGAACACGCGGCACGTGCGCACCGTAACGCGACGCTTGAGGCGTACCTCGTGCGGCAACATCCCGGCGACGTCGACGCGTTCCCCATTATTTGACATATAGAAAATCTGGAGAGTTCCATGACAGATGCCACAAGCACCCCCGCATATAGCCATATCCCCGCCGACCTGCCGGACCGCATCCAGCACTACATCGACGGCAAACTAGTCGATTCGGTTGACGGCGATACCTTCGACGTACTTAACCCGGTGAACAACAAGACCTATGTTCGCGCGGCGGCCGGCAAAAAGGCCGATATCGACCTCGCTGTCACCGCAGCGCGTCGCGCGTTTACTGACGGACCTTGGCCGCGAATGTTGCCGAGGGAACGGTCCCGAATTCTCACCCGTGTTGCCGACATCATCGAGTCACGGGACGCGCGCTTAGCGGAACTAGAGTCGTTTGACTCCGGGTTGCCGATCAGCCAAGCGCTGGGGCAGGCCCGTCGCGCCGCGGAAAACTTTCGATTCTTCGCCGACTTGGTGGTGGCGCAGGCGGACGACGCCTTCAAGGTCCCTGGTCGCCAGATCAACTACGTCAACCGCAAACCCATCGGTGTAGCTGGGCTCATCACACCGTGGAATACCCCGTTCATGCTGGAGTCGTGGAAACTCGGCCCAGCCCTGGCGACTGGCAATACCGTGGTGCTCAAACCCGCTGAGTTCACCCCGTTGTCTGCATCTCTGTGGTCCGGAATTTTCGAAGAAGCTGGCCTGCCGCAGGGAGTGTTTAACCTGGTCAATGGGCTGGGCGAAGCGGCCGGTGACGCGTTGGTCAAACATCCTGACGTACCGCTCATCTCGTTCACCGGAGAAAGCACTACCGGTCAGCTGATTTTCGCCAACTCGGCCCCGTTCCTCAAGGGACTGTCGATGGAGCTCGGAGGCAAGAGCCCGGCCATCATTTTCGCTGACGCCGACCTCGACGCCGCAGTCGACGCGACCATCTTCGGCGTGTTCTCACTCAACGGTGAGCGTTGCACGGCAGGCAGTCGCATTCTGGTTCAGCGAGATATCTATGACGAGTTCGTCGAGCGGTACGCCGCACAAGCCAAGCGAGTAGTGGTCGGATACCCGAACGATCCGGCCACCGAGGTCGGTTCGCTCGTGCACCCCGAGCATTACGCGAAAGTGATGAGCTACATCGAGGTGGGAAAGACCGAAGGCCGCCTGGTCGCAGGTGGGGGTCGCCCCGAAGGATTCGATGAGGGGAACTTCGTGTCCCCCACGGTGTTCGTCGATGTGCCGGCGGACGCCCGTATCTTCCAGGAGGAGATATTCGGCCCGGTTGTTTCCATCACCCCGTTCGATACCGACGCGCAGGCATTGGAACTCGCCAACGGCGTCAAATACGGTCTCGCCGCGTATGTATGGACCAACGATCTCAAGCGTGCCCACAACTTCTCTGCGGCGATCGACGCCGGCATGGTGTGGCTCAACTCTAACAATGTCCGCGACCTTCGCACCCCGTTTGGCGGGGTCAAGTCCTCGGGGCTTGGCCACGAGGGCGGCTACCGATCCATCGATTTCTACACCGATCAGCAATCCGTACACATCACGCTCGGTGCTGTCCACAATCCGAGTTTCGGCAAGGCGGAGCATCAGGCCGCAACAGATATTGACGACCCTGATCCACGTTAATGTGCGCCTTCACCGACGGCGCACTCCCCTCTGAGAGGACAAAGGCCATGGCTGGGAAGATCACCACTAACAAGACACTGACCTCTGCAGGTTTCTATGTGTCACAGGAAGCTCCGGTCCAATCGGACAACCCTGTTGCGACACCGAAGTCCCCACCACCGGACGTGGTGCGCTCGGCATACATGGAGATGATCGTTACCGATCTGGCGGCGTCGCGTGAGTTTTACGTTGATGTGCTCGGCCTCGTGGTGACCGAAGAAGACGACGAATCGATTTACCTTCGCTCGCTGGAAGAGTTCATCCACCACAATCTGGTGCTACGTAAGGGCCCTGTTGCGGCCATCGCGGCTTTCGGCTTTCGTGTTCGGACTCCAGAGGACGTCGATAAGGCAGAAGCGTATTACCGCGAGATCGGGTGCCGCGTAGAGCGTCGCGCCACCGGATTTGTCAAAGGCGCCGGTGACGCTGTTCGCGTGGAAGACCCACTCGGCTTCCCGTACGAATTCTTCTACGCGGTGGATCACGTCGAGCGCCTGGCCTGGCGCTACGACCTCTATTCGCCGGGCGCCCTCGTTCGGTTGGATCACTTCAACCAGGTAACCCCGGATGTTCCGCGAGCAACGAAGTACATGCAAGATCTGGGCTTCAAGATCACCGAAGATATCGAAGATGACGAAGGCACCATTTACGCCTCATGGATGACGCGCAAGCCTACCGTCCACGACACAGCGATGACGGGCGGCGACGGGCCCCGAATGCACCACGTGGCCTTTTCTACCCACGAGAAGCACAACATCCTCGCGGTCTGCGACAAGCTCGGGGCGCTCCGAAAGTCCGATTGCATTGAGCGTGGACCCGGCCGACATGGCGTCTCCAACGCCTTCTACCTCTACCTGCGGGATCCCGATGGACACCGGGTGGAGATCTACACCCAGGACTACTACACCGGTGACCCGGACAATCCGGTAGTCACCTGGGATGTGCACGACAACCAGCGGCGAGACTGGTGGGGGAACCCGGTCGTCCCGTCCTGGTACACCGACGCATCGTTGGTATTGGACCTGGACGGCAACCCGCAACCAATAGTCGCGCGAACCGAAGCCTCGGAGATGACGGTCACGATCGGCGCGGACGGGTTCTCTTACACTCGTCCAGACGGCAAGGGCAATAACCCGGACGGGCATCGCGGCGAGTTCAAGCTCGGCAACCAGCTATGACGTTGACCTGGAAGGCACTGCCTTCGATGGCGCTGTCTTCAATGGCGCTGTCTTCAAAGGCGCTGTCTTCAAAGGCGCTGCCCTCGAACATGCCGCTGTTCCAGCGGCATGCCGATCGCGCCTTCCAGGCCCATGGAATGGCGCTTCGGCTACGTCCGGAGGTGGCACATGCTTGACGCAACGGTCATTGCCACGATCGCCGGTGAACTAGCGGATGCGGATCGCACGCACACCGTCATACCGAGAATTACCGAGCGGTATCCCGACGCTACCGTTGAGGACGCCTATGCGATCCAAAACGTATGGCGGGAGCAGAAACTCGCGGCCGGACACCGACTTGTCGGGCACAAGATTGGGCTCACGTCCAGGGCCATGCAGCAGGCGACCGGAATATCGGAGCCGGATTACGGCGTCATGTTCGACGACACCGTGTTGCCGACCGGCTCGGTTCTCCCGTTTGATTCGTTTTCGAACGTGCGCATCGAGGTGGAGCTGGCATTCGTCCTCAAAGATGCGCTCTCTGGCCCCGGCTGCACCTTGTTCGATGTGCTTCGTGCCACCGAGTACGTCATGCCGGCACTCGAAGTGCTCAACTCGCACGTCGAACTGGCCGGACGCACGATCGTCGACACCATCTCGGACAATGCCGCGTACGGGGCGATGGTGACCGGTGGTAATCCGACCAGACCGGATCAGGTGGACCTTCGCTGGGTCTCGGCGCTGTTGTACCGCAACGAGACGATCGAAGAGTCCGGCGTCGCTGCAGCAGTATTGAACCACCCAGCGACGGGAGTGGCGTGGCTGGCCAACAAACTGCACCAACACGGGGCGCATCTGGAAGCGGGTGAGATCATTTTGGCCGGATCCTTCACGCGGCCGATGTGGATTTCACACGGTGACAGCGTGCTGTGTGACTACGGATCGATGGGGACAATCACATGCCGGTTCAGCTAAAACGTACGTTCCGCGACGACCTCGCCGCCGCGACCAAGCCTCTGGTCGGCATGTGGCTGTCTTCTGGCTCCGTCGTCGTTGCCGAGATATGTGCCGGGTCCGAACTCGACTGGCTACTCATCGATATGGAGCATTCCCCCAACGACCTGCGCGCTACACTGGCCCAGCTTCAGGCGATAGCGGCCTATCCGATCACGCCGGTAGTGCGCTTGCCTGTCGGCGAGATCGTCATGATCAAGCAGGTTCTCGATCTTGGCGCGCAAAATCTACTGGTACCCATGGTGTCGTCCGCAGAGTACGCACGCGAGATCGTTGCGGCCGTGCATTACCCGCCGCGAGGACGTCGCGGCGTGGGCTCCGCGCTGGCCAGATCCGCCCGCTGGGCCCGAGTCGACAACTATCTGGGCTCCGCAGACGACCATGTCTCGCTCTTCGCACAGATCGAATCGGCGGATGGTGTGCGGTGCGCAGCCGACATTGCCGCGGTGGACGGCATTGACGGGGTGTATGTGGGGCCCGCCGATCTGGCGGCCTCCATGGGCTTGATTGGGCAGCAAACACACCCGGACGTGCTCGCGGCGGTGCATAGCGTCTTCGAAGCGGCGCGGCGCGCAGGTAAGCCCTACGGCGTGAACGCTTTCGATCCGAAGGCCGCCCACGCCTACCTCGATGAAGGTGCGAGTTTCATTTCTGTAGGAGCGGATGTCACTCTCTTGGCGCGAGGGTCGGATGGGTTAGCGCGGGAGTTCCACGGGGGCGCTGCGAAGTAGCGACCGCCCGAAGCACAGCGGCCTACCATGGAGCTCGTGCCTAACGATTTCCTGCTCAAGTCCATGAATGTCGCCCATCGAACCATTCGCGCGGCCAGCGGCGGACATGTCGGATGGACGATAGGTGGTATGCCCGTCGTGGAACTGACCACGATCGGGCGCAAAAGCGGGAACCCACACACCGTCATGCTGACCTCGCCGATCAAAGCGGGCGACGCGGTGGTGGTTGTCGCCTCGCGCGGCGGTGACGATCGCCATCCGGCATGGTTCCTCAACCTCACGGCCAACCCCGACGTCGAAGTCAAACTTGAAGGCGGCGACCGAGTCCACATGCATGCGCGGGAGGCCACGCCGGCGGAACGAACGGCCCTGTGGCCGCAAATCGTTGCGGATCACCGCAACTACGCTGGTTACCAGGCGAAGACTGATCGCGAAATTCCGCTGGTACTGCTCACTGCTACCGACGCGTAAGGATCAGTGGCAGGCTGCGGACCCCGGACGGCTACTAACCGCAGGCGACACGACAATGGCAAGGAGCGGCGCCGATGACCGCGGTATCAGATGAGACAGTGTGGGACGACGAGACGCGGGCACTGATCGCGGAGCTCAAGGTGATCGTGCACAAGGAGCAGATGTGCATGGTCGGCCCCGATGCGAAAGAGGGCGTCGCCGAGAAGCTACGCAACCGGGGCGTCGACATCAACGCCGCGCTAAAGAGTAGGGCGTAACCGCGACTGTTGTGGCTGTCGGCAACGACTTCGCCGAGGATTCCGTCATCGCGGTCGGCGCAGTAGCTAGCAGAAGCCGCATGACGCCAGGAAATGCGTCGCCGCTGCGCTGTGCCGACGGCCATACGCGCACCACTCATTGGTGAGTCACGTAACGCTGTGCAGCGATGATCCCCGGTCACCGCCCCGCTGAAGCGGAGCCGATGGCCGGGGATCGTGTCGAGCGGATGTTGTAGTGCTGGTACAGGAACTAGCGCAGTGGGGCGATCCAGACGTCGAATGCATCATGTGTCTTGCCCTGTGCGAGGCCTGTCGCGTTCACGGCCAGGGTCAGTGCGGTTTTCATTGTGTGGTTCGCGAAGTCCACGAACTCCACGCCGTCTACCTTGTTGGACCACGTCTGCACCCAGTGCGATCCACCTTGCTTTGCGTTGGCGAACAACTTCGTGACCACATTTGCAGTGGCGTCCTTCGCGACTGCGGTGCGGTCACCGTGACCCCATGCGTGAATCACGGAATCCGCATACGCGACGGCCGGACTGGCGTGCGCGGCGGAGGTGGTGACTGCGGCGGCCAGGATGGGCGGTGGCGTACTGGCCTCGGCGCTAATCGGCAGTGTCATGGCGATCATTGCCGCGGTCGCCAGTGAACCGGCGCTCGCGAGAAGTCTCTTGTTCATTGTGGTGTGTCCCTTTCATCTGAAACAGAAGCGTGATGGCCTCCAATGTCGAATCGTTGCAACGTGTTTCGGTTGCAATGACGTCGCTTGGGGATTCGCGTTGCGCCCGAACTTTGTCAATAGAGTGATCGTCGGCACACTGCGAATTCACGATGTATTTGTGCCGTGGGTCGGTAGTTTCACGGTCGGCGGTGGCACCGTCGGTCGTGAGACTGGAGCTAAAAGGTGTAGCGGTGATGTTGGTGAAGCGGCTCTAGGAATAGTCCGTGCGGTAGGCCTCGACCCGACAACGTCGGGCCCGATTTATGCGCATAGTGGAACGGTAGGCGCGCCAACATGTAAGGATGATGAACGCGCCAGCCCCCATGCAGTGCGGGTGGTGACCGCGCGGGTTCGCGAGGTATCAAGGGTTGGTGCCCAGACAATGCACTTGCCTATGACGTCGCCGAATCGCAGGCAAGCCTCGAACACCTACGACGTTGGTGCGCCTGATTCACGGGTGGGCACGGGCGCCGCTGGATAGAACTGGCGGACGTTGTCCACTACGGGATGCGCGCGACCGATAGGGCCAGCCGCGGCTGCCTCGAGTAGGTTCGCGGTCACGCGGGTGATGATGCGTTGTGTGTCGGCCGTAATCGGGATGCGGCACACGTTATCGATGGCGCAGTCCCAGAAGTAGCTGCCCGCATCGAACACGCCCGCACCGGACGGCGTCGTGTAGTAAGTCGTGTCGGTGGTTGCTGGGGCGTCATGACATCTCGTGGCGCTGTGGAACACGATGCTCATCGGCCGCGGAATGGGGCGGGTGGTGACGATTCCGTCGAACTCGTGGCCGGCAATCGATGGAAGTGACATCCCTTTGGTGGCAGCGGTTCCCGCGAACAGCCAGCTCGTTTCATCGGCGACGACGATCGGATAGAACTTGGTCGCTGCGCACTGCCACGATTGGCCGGTCAGCGCGCTTTCCGGATCATTGGACGGTGCGTCACGCCACTGAGTCGTGACCAGCGACGGGGTCTTGATGGGGTCGGTCGCGTCTTTGTAGTTGATTTCTAGCCGTAAGGGGCCGGTTTTAGTCCTCGCATAACGGATCTTGCGGTAGATCGCGTTCGAGCCGAGGAACGCCAGGTTGACACCGCGATCGCGGGCCGTGGTGAGCGCCCGCCGCATGACGGGCGAGTAGTACTCGTCGTGCCCGGCAGATATGACGGCGCGCGCCGTGGCGAACGCCGCAGGTTCCCGGTCGATATCCACATCGGTGGCGTAGGCCACCGGCAGGTGTAGTTTCTCCGCCAACGTCACCACGGGGAGTAGATCGTCGAAGAAGCCTGCGGCGCCGCGGCCGTAGTTGTAGGGCCGGTCGAACGTGACCGCGCGGGAGCGGCGGCCGAGTGTGTGGCCGGGCTCGCCGAAGTACAGCGAGAATCCGCCCCACAGGTTGTAAGCCTGCCAGGTGGTGTCGGTGGCGAGGATGACGACGCGACCGGCAAGCGATGGCGACCGGACGATAAGTGGCATGAACCGGCGGATCGTCGTCGAGTCCGTGTCCAGGCGCAGCAGGTATGCGCCCGGCTGCCAACCGGCGGTGTCGACGGTCAAAGATTTCTCCCAGTTCGCGACGGCCGTGCTGGTCGTGGGGAGGATTGTCGCGGTCCCCTGATTCTTGCCGTGCTGCCACGCGGATTGCCATACCTGGCAGCCTTGGGTGGCGCCGTAGTAGCCCATGCGAAACGCGGTGACCCGCCAGGTGGGACGCAGCGTCGACACGTACAGGCCGACCTTGGTGCCCGGTAGGGCACTGTCAGTGTCGGTGTAACCCTCGACAGCCGACTGTGGGGAGTCGGATACGTCCCCCCACTCGGGGGCCGGGTGGGCGCAGGTCTGCTCAGGTACCTGCGCGGCGGGGAGTGTCCCCGTCGAAGTCCCCGTCTCGCCGTCAGCCGGGGTCCGGGTGCCGGCCACCGCGGCATGCCCGGTGTTCACTGATCCCGCATTCGTAGAGGTAGCGGAGCCAGTGGGCACAGATGGCATTCGCGACGCGGTGCTTCCGGGTATGACGCTGACCTGACCAGCGCCTCCGTCGCTACACGCACTGGCGACGCAGGCGATCGCGATGACGGCAGCGGCGAGCGCCGCTAGCCGTCGTCGCGCGGTGGGCCGACGGTTCACGGGTGCACTCCAGAGGTCACCTTCGGCAGCTTCGGATAGTAGCGGCCGACTGTGTCGTTGGCCGGGCGGCTCAGTCCGATTGGACCGAGAGCCGCTGCGCGCAGGTAGTTCATCGTCATGCGGGTCACGATCTTGCTAGCGGCTGGCGGCATCTTCACGGTGCATCCGTTGGTCAGGGCGCACACCCAGAAGTAGGCGCCAACGTTGAACACGCTACCGCCCGACGGCGTCGTGTAGAAGGAGCTGTCTGCGCCTCTGGTGTGCCCGCGGCAGGTCGCGTGGCCGTGAAACAGGATTGTCATGGAGCGGGGCACTGGAAAGTCGGTGCGGATTCCGTCGAACTCCTGGCCACGTACCTGTGGCAGCACTGTGCCGTTGTGTACCCCCGTACCGGCAAACAGCCAGCTACTCGCGTCCGCGACGGTGAGTGGCGGGAATCTTTTCTGGGCGCACCCATACGACAGTCCTGTCAGAGAGCTTTCCGGGTCGTTCGACGGGCTCTGTTCCCACTGGGTCGTCACCAATGAAGGAATCTTGATCGGATCGGTCTTGTTTTTGTAGTTGATTACCAGCCGATCTGGGCCCGTGGGCGTCGACGCGAAGCGGATCTTGCGGTAGATCTCGTTCGAGCCGAGGAACGCGAGGTTCACGCCGTGGGCGAGGGCCACGGTCAGCGCGCTGCGCATGCCGGGCGAGTAGTACTCGTCGTGGCCCACGGACACGACCGCTCGGGCGCCGAAAAACACCGACGGGGGCAGCCGTTGCAGATCCACATCCGTGGCATAGCCGAGTGGCAGGTGCATCGATTCCGCCAGCGCCACCAGCGGCAGAGTATCGCTGTCGAAGAACGAGGATCCGTTGTTCTGGCTGTAGGGCCGATCGAACGGCACAGCCCGGGCGCGATCCGCGAACTTTTTGTCGGGGCCGATATACAGCGAATGCCCGCCCCAATCGTTGTAGGCCTGCCACGTGGTATCCGGCACGATGAGCACAATCCGCCCGGCGAACGAGGTGGAACGGATCGTGAGCGGCACGAATTGGCGCGTGGCGGGAGTGCCGCCGTCCAGGCGCAGCAGATAATCGCCGGGCGCCCATCCTTTAGTGGGGATCGTCATCGAACGCGTCCAAGACGCGACGGGCTCGTTCGTCCCTCCGGGTACGGTGTGCGCCGGAGCCTGCCGGCGGCCGGCCTGTCCACGCCGACGTCCACGTGAGGCAGGCGTCAGTGCTGCCGTAGAAGCCCATCCGATAGGCCTCGACCTGGTAGCGCGGAGCCACCGCCGAGACATACAACCCGACCGGGGTGCCGGGCGCTGCACTGTCCAACGAGGTATAGCCCTCGATCGCAGGACGAAGTACCTGAGCCACCGCGTCCCACTTAGGGGCAATCGTTGTGCATGCCACCGGCGTGTTGGCCACCGCAGCTAAATGCCCCGCGGCTGCGCCACGGCTCGTAATCGTGGCTCGCGCCACCTTGGGACCCTGCGCCGCTCCTCCCGGGCTCTGCACCTGTTGTGTTTGCTGCACCGTGAGATCCGCCTGATGCGCCACCCCCGCCACCGTCGTTGGCGTCCCACCGCACGCTGCGACTATCGATATCAACGCCGCGCTGGCAGCCATTCGGACCCATTTCATCTGCATGCTCGCACCGTATGTGCGCCTTGATGAAAAGATCATGAAAGCGCGGTCCAGCCGGCTGTGCGTTCAGTTCACGCACGGGATCTGCCCAGATGTCAACGGCTGGAACGGGTTCGTGTACACGTTCGACGGGCGGGTCGAGGTGGGTAGTCGGGACGCGGTAGTGGGTTTCGGTCCGGACGTCGACGAGTGCGGCGGCGTGGGTGCAGCCTTGGCGGCTGCGGCTGCGGCTGCGGCCGCGGTCGGTGACGCGTTCGATGCGGCGATGAGCTGTGCGGTCAGCGCCTGGATCCGGGCGGGGTCGACCAGGTTCACATCCTGCCCGTCCTTGGTACCGAAGGCGGTGATAGGCAGCGTGTGGAACGTGATGCCGCCGCCCGCGAACCGGTCCGCATCCGAGGCGAAACTCAGCAGATCCAGGCCGGAATCGATGGCGATGTTCTGCTTGGCGGTATCGATCAGGGTGCGTAGTAGCCCGAAGTTCGTGAAAACACTTGCATGCCGGAGTTGGAAGGCGAGCGAAGTGATGAACGCCTGCTGACGCCGCTCCCGGTCTAAGTCAGTGAGCTGGACTTTGGAGTTGGACGTGTCGCGGCGCTGCCGCACGAAAGCTACTGCCTGGGCGGCGGAGAGCTGCTGATACCCAGCCTTGAAGTCCGCTCCGGAATAATGGTCCGACGTCGCCTCGTTCAGACACACGGTAATCGGCTGCACTGCGACCGCAAGCTCGTAAAAAGCTGCCATCGTCACCTCGATGAAGTGGTTGATCGGCACGCCGCCCAGAAACTGCGAGACTGTGTCGACCTCTTCTTTCCGTCCGGCGTCGCGAGCCTGCTGGTACGCCTGGGCCGCGGTCAGGTTCGGCTCGGTGGCATGCAGCTGACGCAGGTCCTGTGCAAGCTCGAAACCATAGGCCTGCTTGATCTTTCCCATCGATTGGCCATCCGGCGCCCCCACTAGAGGCGCCCAATCGTCTCGGGGGATCGAGATACCCACCGCGTGCCGACCGCCCGCCGGAATGTGAATAAGCATCAATACGTTGCTGTTGTATCCGCCGCCGTCTTGGTTGCCCGCGTGCAGCGCGTTGTACGTCGCGGCGGGAAGCGGGTTGCCATTCTCGTCGAGCCGACTGTCCAGCCCCATGATCAACGTGTTGGTCGAGCCGTCGTTCTGTGGCACGCCCGCAGCCGTCGGGGTGACCGGCGCGAGCGCTGACGCTGCCGGGCCGACTGTCGGTGCCACTACCGCGGGCACCGGCTGGCCGGTTGGCATAGCAATATTCGACCGATGGATCCCCCTTGTCAGGTCAAGGTAGCTATAGACGGCTATCCCACCCACGGCGATCACGATGACCAGTAAGGACACGGTCGTCACGACAAGGGCGCGATGCCAACGGCTCCGTGTCCGGGACCTCGTACCGCGAGGCATGCGATGTCGATGCGGTGCAAAATCTTCCGTGGTGCCTGTCATGAATGAGCATGATACGAGTGGTCTTCATGAAATCTGTGAGAACGCAGCTCAGGGGCGAAAACTTAGACCCGGTCAAACTCGCATGCTAGGCGGAACGTCGCCCCTGTCTGCGGAGTGAGCCGTCGATTATCGCAACCAGGAAGCCGTTTCTGGCGGTGGCGGCGTCGGCGTCGCTACCCAATTATGATCGTAAAATGCGCGTTTTAGTCGTCGAGGACAATCTCCGAATGGCGACGATGTTGGAGCGTGGGTTGCGGGAAGAAGGCTATTCCGTTGATGTGACCAGTGACGGCATAAAGGCGCTGCGACAGGCCACCGATGTCGACTACGACGCGCTGGTCCTGGACGTCATGCTGCCGGGGCTGGACGGTCTCGATTTGTGCCGGAGGCTTCGTGCAGCTGATCGTTGGGTGCCGATTCTGATGCTCACCGCGCGCGCGGAGGTCGGCGACCGCGTGCACGGTTTGGATGCGGGTGCGGACGACTATCTTGCCAAACCATTTAGCTTCACGGAATTGTGTGCCCGTCTTCGTGCATTGGTCCGTCGTGGTGCGCCGGAACGCCCCACCATCCTTACGGCGGGCGATCTGCGGCTGGATATGGCAACGCACGATGTTCGTCGAGGCAGTGTGTTCATCGCGCTCTCCGCGAAGGAGTTCTCGTTGCTTGAACTGATGTTGCGGCGTCGCGGCGAAGTAGTCTCACGCACCCAGATACTCGACCACGTATGGGATTTCGCGTACAGCGGTGTGAGTAAAGTGGTGGATCAATACGTGGCATTGCTGCGGCGAAAGATCGACCGGCCGTTCGGTGTCACCCAGCTTGAGACGGTTCGCGGCGTCGGATACCGGCTGCGCGACACGCCTATTCCGGATGCCCTCCTGCCGGCCGACTCGGACCGCCCGTGAGCATTCGGCTGCGCTTGGCCGCATTGTTCACGTTGGTGGCCTTAGTACTGCTGTCGGTGGGCGGATTCGCCTACATCCGTCAGCTACGTCACAGTCTGGAAGGAAGTTTTGATCAGGAACTGCTGGACGTTGCAACCACGATGATGGAGGCGTTTAGCGGTGATCCACGTATTCGGCTGCCGGCGGAAACTGACGGTAACGTGCAGATCTTCGATGCGGACGGAACGCGCATTCGTAGCTCCCGAGCTGTCTATGGAGTGAATCTGGCCTCAACTCGCCAGGTTATAGCGGCCACCCATGGCCACATACTTCGTTTCGACCAACAAGTCGCGCTGCTGCCAGATAGCACGCGGCTCGGCGACATCCCACTAATTCTCGCTAACAATGGGCAGCCGCCGGTGCTCCGCGTGGTGGCCGTCGGATCCGGCAAGGACGGCCGCGTTTTCGTGGCTGCCGCGAGTCGCGGATTAATCGATACGGCGCTACGGAGCTCCGAGAAGCAAATCGCACTATTCGGGGCCATCGCGTTATTGCTGGCTGCCGTCAGCTCGTGGCTGTTGGCACGGGCTGCGTTGCGTCCCGTGGAACGTATGCGCGCGCAGGTGGCACGGCTGCGTGAAGCCGATACGGCGGAGCTGGTGCCCGCCCCGGGTACCCGCGACAAGATCGCCCTGCTCGGCAAAACCTTCAACGGCTTGCTCGGAAGGCTGCATGCCGCCCTGCAGCGAGAAAGGTCATTCGTCGCGGATGCTGGGCACGAGCTACGAACGCCGCTGAGCGTCCTGAAGGGAGAGCTGGAGTTGGCGCAGCGCCCCGGGCGTTCGGCCGCCGAACTTCAGGACACCATCACCGTCGCGGCGGAAGAGACCGACCGGCTAATTAGGTTGACGGAAAACATGCTTACCCTAGCCCGAGGGAGCAATTTAGTCTGGGGGACAGTCGATCTCAATGCTCTTGCCCACGGTGTCGCGTTGGCTGCCCACGCGCACGCTGCCGAAAACGGCGTCACGATCGAGATCCGTGATCTCGGCGCCGACATAGTCGACGGTGACCCGGATCGGTTGCGTAGGGCGATTGAAAACCTGCTGACGAATGCGGTGCGATTCGGGCCTACTGATTCGACGATCACTATCTCAGTGAGTCAGGAAGGTGCCGACGCTGCCGTATCAGTGCGGGACACCGGCCCTGGATTTCCATCAGAATTCCTGCCCCGCGCTTTCGAGCGCTTCGCCCGCGCCGATGACGCCCGCAACCTGGCCGACGGTGGTAGTGGGCCTGGATTAGCGATCGTCGCGGCCATCATGAAGGCCCACGGCGGGAGCGCCGCCGCCGCGAACTCACCGGAGGGTGGCGCTGTCGTCATACTGCGCTGGCCAAGGGTGCAGGAACCAAGCGCTTAGGCGCGGAGCAGTAGCAGGCATCGCATCGCGTTCGGTGGCCGTCATCCAAGTATCGCGTCAAAAATGCGCAACACACAGCAATCTCTTGTTTGCCTCCTCTTGTTTGCCTCGAGGGAGAAAAGGGTAGGTATTAGTCGAGCGGCGATGGGAGCAAGGCCTGTCGGCGTGCGTTTCACAGTGGGCAACCACGTCAGTTGGAACGCCGGGAGGGCTACGTGCGCGGGACTGTCACGTCCGTGCACACCAGCGAAGCCACCGAGCGATCCAAACAAACCAAGGTACGAACGACGGAGGTAAAACAATGACGAGCGAACATAAGGGCGAAGAGCTGAAGGGCCGCGCCAAGGAGGCCGCTGGCGCGTTGACCGGCGACAGCGACCTGAAGCACGAAGGCCAGTTCGATCAGGCCGCAGCGAAAACGAAGCGAGGCGTTGACCACGCCGCGGACAAAATCCACGATGCGATCGACAACGTGACTCAGCGAAATGACAAGAGTTAGTACGTCGATCTAGTGAGCTGTTGGCCGGCAATATCGGCGGCAGGTATGACGACTTCCTCGACCGTGGCCTACTGAAATCGGGCCCGGGCGAGGGAGTCGTCATAGTCTGCGGTTCTGCATCTGCGGGTCCGCGCCTGTCGAGGATCCGATGAACCGTTCAGACCGTCTCGGTACTGTTCGTCTCGGTGTTACTTCCCGATATTGCTTTGTGCGGCCCGATATTGCTTTGTGCGGCGCGGCATTCATCCGAAGCGCTAGACCAACTCGGACACCCGGTACGAGGCGGGCAGCTCCTGTAGTTCGCTGGCTGCGGTCGACATAGAGCGCGATGCGTCGAGAACGAGTTCGGTGTCGCCGGAAACCGCCTGTGCGAACCGCCTGTGCGCGGGTGGCTACGACCTCGATGTTCTTGGCGATCGTGTCCGATCCGGTGGCGGCATCGTTGACGGACCGAGCGATACCCGCAGTGGTGGCGGTCTGCTCTTCCACCGCTGCCGCAATGGTGGTTTGAGTTTCGTTGCTGCGTTCGATCACCTCGGCTATCCGCTGCAGCGCATCGGCGGTGGCATCGGTATCCCGCTGGATGGCTAGCACTCGTTGGGAGATCGTCTTCGTCACGTCCTCAATCAGCGAGGACGAGGCGCGCAGTTGTTCCACGATCCGCTGCGCGTCGGCGGCTTCACGGACAGCGTCGGCCGCGGTGGCGGAAGCGCTATCCGATCCGCGTGACGCCTCTGCAGCGGCCACGCCCAGCCGTACGGCCGTGTCGGACAGACTGCCGGATGTAGTCGCGACCGAGTTGCCGTGGACAGTGATCTGCCGAACAGCGTCGGCAACCAGTGGATTTTGCAGGTTAAAGGCAGTCGCGAGGTCCTTCGCTTCCGTCACGCCCGCCGGTAGCAGTCGGAACGTGAGGTCCTTCGGATCGTGAGCCTGCAGTCGCGCCGTGTCCTGCGCGCTGACTTTCCATGCGGCTACCGGCGCGGGCATCTAGGTCGGGGGCGCTTTTTCAGCGTCGAGCACGAGACGCATGGCCCGGGTTTCTCGATTGATCAAGTCGTAGGACTTAGCGTGCGCCTCGTTGACGAGTGCGATCTCGGCATCCGGCGTGCCGAGCGCCTTGAGCTTGTCTAGTGCTTTGAGCTGAGTCTGATCGACATTGACTTCTTTCCAGTACGCGTCGAGCCAGGTCGAATCGCACGTAGCCGTGTAGGCGTGAATCGTGTTGGGGAGAAACTTCGATGAGTCCTGAACTGCCGCGGCCGCGGTTAGCGACTCGCTTTGCTGGGTGACTGCGGCGTCGGCCGCGGATGAGGTGGAGCACGCTAGGATTACCGACCCGATGGCGCACACGCCTAATACTGCGGCTGCCACAACTGAAACTCTGGTAATTACTGTCTGACTCATGACTCTCCCTGAGGGGCGCAATGAGCGGTCGGTGGTGCTATTACTCCCCTTTCGGTGCAGGTCACTAGTTTGTGAGGAACAGATCACACTGACATGCTGATTCGCGTGAGTCATGTCGCGTTGACGTTGGTGGTGAGTGCACTAGGACAACCGCAGCACGAGTTTGCCCCGAGCGTGTCGCATTTGAACCTTTGCGAGTGCTGCTGGCGCCTCTTCGAAGGGATACACATGCTCGATCTCGACCAGGATCTCGCCTGCGGCGATGTCGGTCAACAGCTGTGCCATCTCGCCTCGAGTATCCATCTGATGCGGTACGCCACGTACCTGCACGCCCCGCTCGGAGTGCACCTGGTCTCCTGACACAGCAACGACTACGCCACCGTCCCGTACGACGGACATACTGTCGGCGGCAGTATCCGGTGGCACTGCGATCGCGGCGTCCACTCCTCCGGGCGCCCACTGCCGGACCTGCTCGGGCCAATCGGAATCTCGGTAATCGACGGCGAGGTTAGCGCCGAGTCCCCGCAGATATTCCTGGTTGGCCTTTGATGCGGAGGCGGCAACCCGCAACCCTTCCTTACGGGCCAGCTGGATTGCGAGAGTGCCGATAGCGCCGGACCCGCCGGCAATGAATATCGAACCATCTGCGGGTTCTATCGCCACGGCCTGCAACGCCCGGAGGGCAGTATCACCGGCAATCGGAATTGCGGCTGCCTGGGCGAAATCCATTCCGACCGGGATTGGCATGATTGGTGAGTTCGCCTTGACAGCAACATATTCGGCCCAGGTGCCGCCCTTGAGCTGCATCGCACTGACGAACGTGATTCGGTCACCGACTTGAAAGGCCGACTCTTGCGCGCCGATGCCTTCGACGACACCCGCAGCCTCAATTCCTACGACAAACGGATAGCGAGCCGCACTGGGTAAGTAGTAGGAATCGTGGATCCCCACGCCGATCGCCCGCACCTGCACCAACAGTTCGTCTTCGTCTATCCGTGGAACGGGGACCTCGGTCAGCTCAACAGTGGTAGCGCCAGAAGTCCGTGCAACGAATGCTTTCATATATATGACGTGTTCCCTTCGATTTACCGACATACGATAATAAATGCGTCCATCTTCATTGGGCTGCCATAGGCCGTCGCAGAGTTCCGTCACCGCATTGATATTCGGTCCGTACACATGGAACGGCTCGCGCTCGCTGAGATTCGGTAAGAAACGGTGCGTCGCATCTCAAGAATGCATCGTCGACTGCCGATAGTGCACAAATGACGCCTAGGCGGTGGGCCCTGCACGGCGGCCCGCGCTTGTTCTTCGTCTATGTCATCGCCAGCCTCATTCCGATTACGTTGCTCGGTGCCGTTTTAATGTGGCACGACCAGCAGACCGGCTCGGAGCGGGCACTAGCCCAGGCCCGCGCGCAAGCGGACGTGATCATGCAAATGGCTATCTCACCGGCGTTGAACACTCTTCCGCTGTCGGAGGGGTTGACGCAGGGGGAGCTCGACAGGCTTTGGGCTGCGACGGATCTAGCCGTCTACTCGGGATCGCTCAACGCGATTAGGTTGCGCAGCTTCACGGGCGACGTCGTTTTCGCGGACAACGGGGCGCGCACTGACCCGCTATCTGGGGATTCGCCGGACTTCGAGAAGGCGTTGCGCGGCGGAACGTCGGCCGCTATCGTCGATGCTCCGTCCGGGTCGGGAGAGCGGGTAATCCGTGTTGTCCAGCAAGTAATCCCCAACACAACCGGGCAGGCCACCGGCGTTCTGCAGGTCTATCTGCCGTACGAGCCCATTGCTGCGGTAATCCGCGAGCAGCAACGGCAGACGCAAGGGTACCTAGCTGGAGGGCTGGCCGTGCTGTACCTCATGCTCGGCTTGGTCTCGTGGACCACCACACGTCGACTGCGTGGATTCGCGGCGGAGCAGTCCTACAACGCCCAGCATGATTCGCTCACCGGCCTGCCGAATCGCAGTTGGTTCCAGCAGCAGGTGACTAGTGCCCTGCAGCGCCCGGGCGAGGGGTCCGGTGGCGCGGTAGTCCTAGTCGATCTAGACCGCTTCAAGGAAGTGAACGACACGATCGGTCACCACGCTGGCGACGAGTTGCTCCGCATCGTGGCGCAGCGACTCGCTGAGGGGCTGCGCACCGACGATGCCATCGCTCGGCTCGGCGGTGACGAATTCGGTATGTTGCTTCCCGGGGTCGATACCGAGGCCGGCGCATTCGGTGTGCTGCGGCACGTGCAGAACCGCCTCGGCGAACCCATCTGCATTAGTGATTTCACACTGACCGTCGAAGCGAGTTTCGGCGTGGCCTTCTACCCGAAACATGGCTCCGACCTCACCTCATTGCTGCACAACGCAGATACGGCGATGTACCACGGAAAACGGGGTAGTGACCGAATCGTCATGTGGCAGCAGGAGATGGCGACGGCGCCGTCGAATTGGCATCTAATCCATACCGAACTGGAGCGAGCCATCGCCGACGATGAACTGGAGCTGCACTACCAGCCGAAAGTTGACCTCGTGACCGGGCGTTTCTGCGAGGTCGAAGCTCTGGTGCGATGGCACCATCCGGAACGTGGCGTAGTCATGCCGACGGACTTCATCCCGGTGGCCGAGAGCTCCATGTTGATCCATCCGCTGACTGAATGGGTACTGCGCCGCGCACTGGCCGACCAACAGGCGTGGCGCGCCCGAGGCGCGGACTGGCCGGTTGCGGTGAACGTGTCCGCGCACAATTTGGAAGCGCATGGATTTGTGGATCAAGTCGTGGACCTGTTAGCCGAATTCGGTGCCGCCCCATCGGACCTGACCTTAGAGCTGACCGAGACGGCGATCGCGGCCGACAATGCATTGGCCGAACAAACCATCTCGCGATTGGCGGATCTTGGCGTGTGCATCAGCTTGGACGACTTTGGAACAGGGAACACTGGCTTGCAGCAACTACGTCATATTCCGGTGCGAGAGGTCAAGATCGACAAGATCTTCGTCACGAACCTGTCGACGAACAGCGGAGATCGGGACCTGGTGGCCGCCATGGTGGATATCGTGCACCGGATTGGCGCGCGGGTCGTTGCCGAAGGAGTCGAAGACACGTCTTGCGCGGACGTGTTGGCGTCCCTGGGCTGCGATATTGGGCAAGGCTACTTGTACCACAGGCCTTCAAAATGGGTCGATTTGCTTGACGCTGACGCTGACACTGACGCTGACACTGGAGCGGCGCTTACGGCGCCGTCGGCACGCGAAATGGTACAGGGGTGATCACCGTGCACCGGTGGGGACAAAAGGCTCGGCGAAGCCGATTCGGCAGGTCGTCGGGGCTGCCTGGATCCGTGCTCGCCGTCGTCGCGTGCCTGGCGTTGCTCGTCGGCGGATGTAGTAATCGCGTGGAAGCTGAGCCCGGAGCAGCGGCGAAGGCGACAGTGAGCGTGGATTCCCAACTCCACGACCGACTGCCCGCGGACATCGTCAAACGTGGGGAACTGCAGGTCGTCACCGACGCAAGCTACCCGCCGATAGAGAGCTTTGCCGACGACGGGCAGACCATTGTCGGCGTTGATCCGGATATCGCGCAGGCGCTCGCCGCGGTGCTGGGCGTGAAGGTGACACTGCACAATGTGGACTTCGGTGCGCTTATCGACCGTGTGGCGGCTGGTAAGGCGGATATGGCTATGTCGGCCATGACGGACACCCGGGCGCGAGAGGCGCGACTCGACTTCGTCAACTATTTTGCGGCTGGGACGTCGATCGTCGTTCAACGTGGGAACCCTGAGTCCGTCACCGATCTTGGGAGTTTGTGCGGCCGCACGGTTGCCGTCGAGAAAGACACCACCCAGGAGTCGCTCATCGGCCGGTACCAGAGCCGGTGCGGCAACGCGATCACTGTTCTCACCGGTACCAGCAATGACGACGCGCTGTTGTTGCTGCGGACTGGACGAGCAGTAGCCGTGCTGATGGACTATCCACCGGCAGAATGGTTGACGACTGACCCGAAAACCCATGCGCACTACGAAATGTCGACGACCGCACAATACGAGCCCGGGCTGTACGGTATCGGGTTCGCCAAGGGCAACGCAACACTTCGCGATGTCGTTCGTGACGCGCTTGGGCAGCTCATAGCGAACGGTACGTATCAAGCAATACTGGACCGTTGGAATGTCGGTCATGGCGCTGTGACCGGGGTGTCGATCAATGCCGCCACTGTTGCCGCTGGCGGCTGAGGCTAGCCATTGGCAGGCGTGGGTTCGGGATGGCATAGTCGCGGCGCGACTGACCCGGGTGGTGCACTCGGCCAGGACAGCGTCATACAAGTTTCTCACGTATTTCAGAAGTTTAACCCGTACCGTAGGTGGGTTGGCCAAACCGGGCCGCGGTCGCACAGGTGGTCTCGTACATGACGGAAAACACTTCAGTAGCGGACACGACTGCGGTCGACCCGTTTATGTTCCTACAGCGTCAGGGATTAGACCCGGTCAAGGAACTCCCAGCGATGGCCGCATCGGGGCCCGTGCATGAACTTCAGTTCCCGTTCGGGATCACCGCATGGTTGGTGACCGGCTACGACGCCGCGAAGACCGTGCTTGGTGACACTGCAGCGTTTTCCAATGATTTCGCATACCTCACCAGCATGGCCGCGGACGGGCTGGACGGAAAACAGAACCCCGGTGGGCTTGGCATGTCGGACCCGCCGGAACACACCCGGCTTCGCAAGATGCTGACACCGGAGTTCACGATGCGACGGCTGAATCGATTGGCGCCGCGCGTAACCGCGATTGTGGACGAATTGCTCGATAACATGGCCGAGTCTGGCTCGCCGGTGGACTTCGTGGAATCGTTTGCGATGCCGCTGCCATCGTTGGTGATCTGCGAGCTGCTCGATGTTCCGTACCCGGATCGCGAGGCGTTCACCAAGTTCTCTTCGTCCAGGTTCGACATTTTTGGCGGCGCAGGGAGCGGGCTGGACGCGGTAGGTGAATCACTTGCGTATATGGGCGAACTGGTAACGATGCAGCGCGCTCACCCCGGTGATGGGCTACTTGGCGGACTCATTCGGACCTACGGAGACGCGCTCGACGACCGCGAGCTGGCGGGCCTGGCCGACGGGATTCTCGTCGGCGGGCACGAGACCACGGCGAGCATGCTGGCGCTTGGCGCGATGGTGCTGATGTCGAATGCGCAGTTCGCTGATGCGATGCGTGGCGGCGACGATGTCGCCGTGCACCAGGCAGTTGAGGAGTTGCTGCGCTACTTGAGCGTGGTGCAGGTGGCATTCCCGCGTTTCGCGCGGAAAGACATCGAGGTGTGCGGGAAGCAGATCCACGCAGGGCAGATGGTGCTGTGCTCCCTATCTGCGGCGAATCGTGACCCGGTCCTGGGCGGTGATCCTGAGAGGTTCGATACTCACCGTGAACCGGGTCCAAATCTCGCTTTCGGGTACGGTATTCACCGCTGCATCGGTTCCGAGCTTGCGCGGATGGAGCTGCGGACCGCCTACCCGGCGCTCCTTCGCCGCTTCCCGGGGTTACAGCTGTCGGTTCCGTTGGGCGACATCGCGTTTCGCGAGTACTCCATCGTCTACGGTGTTGATTCCTTGCCCGTCGGCTGGTAACGGGCATTCCGCTCGTGGGGTGATTGTGCACGTCGTTCCTCCTTTAGCGACCAATTACCGTTACACTCCCCGGAACTACTCCCGATGGAGGGTCGAGTGCTCAAGGGAATGCGACGGGTCATGGGTCCGCTGGCGGCGATCTGCGCGCTCACGATGGTGCTCGCCGCCTGCGGCAAGCCGACCGTGGGTTCCGCAATTGGCGACGAGGCCGAGATATCTGCTAATACAACAGGTATGACGAGCGAAGCGTCGGCGTCAAGCAGTCTCGACCCGACGAGCTCGGACTCGTCCACCACTGAGCCGCAGGAGCCGTCCCAGTCGCCCAGCGCGCCCGCTGACGACGCCGAAGAGATGGTGCAATCCCGTGTCTATTACCTCGTGGACACTCGCAACGGGTTGCGTCTAGCGCGCGAACTACGCGACGTCCCGGCCGGCGCCACCGGCCTCGCCGCTGCGGTTTCGACGATGATCGGCGGCGCAATCGATCCGGACTACAGCACTACCTGGAGCCCGGACACCACGGTGCTGGGCGTCGAGACTGACGTTGGACACATCACTGTCGACCTCTCCGGCGACGCGCGTACCTCGAACGTCGGTTCTGCAGGCGCGGCCATGATGATTCAGCAACTGGTGTGGACGGTTACCGAGGCCGCGGAAGATCCCGACGCCACGGTGACCCTGCTGATCGACGGCGAGATCGCCGGAGAACTGTGGGGCGCCGTGGAGTGGGACGGGCCCATCGCACGGGAAGAGCCGGAAGCGGTCCGAGCGTTCCTGCAGATCGACAACCCTC
This sequence comes from Nakamurella sp., assembly GCA_039924545.1. Classification (GTDB taxonomy): domain Bacteria; phylum Actinomycetota; class Actinomycetes; order Mycobacteriales; family Nakamurellaceae; genus Nakamurella. The sequence goes on from JBDTAR010000124.1 coordinate 24,972, forward strand.
GTGAGAGCGCCGAAGTCACCTCCCCCGTAACGATCGACGGCGACGCGCTCGCGTTTGAGGCGAACGTGCTCTGGCAGATCGCCGACGAGAGCGGCAAGGAGATCGATAGTGGGTTCACGATGACCACGGATGGGACCGGATTCGCCCCGTTTTCATTCGACGTCGACCTGCCCCCCGGAGTTTTTACCGTCGAAATCATTGAGGACGACCCGTCCGACGGGGAAGGCGGGCCCCCGCAGACCGATACTCGAACCATCACCGTCACCCACTAGCGCAACTGCTGATGGCGGTAGCCTCGAA
>JBDTAR010000125.1:0-33805 GCA_039924545.1 Nakamurella sp.
ATCAAGAGCGAACGGGCTCATACGTTGGCGCGGCAGGTAGCGGCGCGGACTGGGATGTCTCAGACGTCCGCCATCGAGCAGGCGCTTACGGACATGCTCGCGCGACTGGAAGGTGCGCAGGCCGAGCAGCGGGCTTCTGTTGGTCGGATCCTCGCCGATGTTGATGCGCGCATGGCGGGGCAGCCCGCGCTTTCCACTGCCGATCTCTACGACGCCGCCGGTATGCCCGCGTGATCATTGAATCGTCGGCAGTGATTGCGCTTCTCGCGGGGGAGCCGGAGCGCGCGACGGTACTTGCGATGGCCGAATCGGCCCGTGGGCGGCTGGTGATGTCGGCGGTGAGTTACGTCGAGTGTGCAGCCGTGATCGACCGGCGCGGCGATCCCGTTTTGTCTCGCCGGTACGACGAACTCCTTGCTGCGCTGGATGTCTCGATCATTCCGGTCAGCGTGGCGCAGGCGCGGATAGCCCGCGGTGCATACCGAGACTTCGGTAAAGGGAGCGGGCATCCGGCGGGGCTGAACTTCGGCGACTGCTTCCCGTATGCGTTGGCCATCGAGCGGGGGCAGCCGCTGCTCTTCGTGGGAGACGACTTCTCACACACAGACGTCGAGCCTGCGATCTCGCGACAGGAATAGCGGGGGAAGGCGTCATACCCGTTTGTAATCCGCGAGACATGGTTACGGAAAGCGTTATCTAAACAGGGTGCTACGAGGTGCTACATTTATGAGCGTGAGAACCATTAGCCAGCGGGAACTGCGCAACGATAATGCGGAGATCCTGCGCGGCGTCGAATCCGGCGAGAGCTTTACGGTGACCAGGCGCGGGGTGCCGATCGCGCGCCTCGGTCCGATCAGCGACGATGCGGACCTGCCGTGCGTGCAACCTGCCCGGCGTCGCCTTGTCCCCACAGCATTCACCCGAATCGCGTCGGACACTGCCACTGCCGACGTTATCGACGATTTGCGAGGTAATCGGTGAGTTGCTGGTATCTCGATACTTCAGCGGCGCTGAAACTACTTGTCGACGAGTCGGAATCGAGCGCGCTTGCGCATGCCATCGAAAGCCACCAGCCCGAGGCGCTCGCCTGCTACCTGCTCGAAACTGAGTTGCGGCGGGCAGCGCTGCGCTACCCCTCATTGACCCAGGACGATGTACGGACACTACTCGACGGGGTATCGCTCTACGCGGTGCCGCCGTCGCTTTTTCGTCAGGCAGGGCTGCTGCCCGGCGAGAACTTGCGCTCCTTGGATGCGCTACATCTTTCGGCCGCCCTGCGGCTCGGCGTTGATGAGTTCGTCACCTACGACACACGCATGATCGTCGCAGCGCGGGCGGTTGGAATGTCCGTGCTGTCTCCCGGGCTGGCGTAGTTGGGCGCGACTACTTCAGCAGATTCAGGACCGCGTCGGCTGCCGGCGTTTGGGCCTGCACCGAGGCGCTAGGATTTGCGGCAATCTGGCGGGCCGTAAGCTCGGCAAGCTGCTGCATCAGCGTGACGTCGCTCAGCCGCGACTGCGCCGCCGCCTGCGTCGCTGATACGACATCAGACATCGAGCGGTGCGTGAACGACACCGTATCTTGGCCGGTAGCGGCGGAAATTACAGAAGCGGAGGTGTCCGACTTCGGGGCGCGAGCTGTCAGTTCCTGAACACGCGCTGCCGCGAGATTCCGATAAGCGTCCAACGCGGTCGTATTGGTGTTGATGTGCAGGCTCATAGTGCGCCTTCCCCGTGACAGCGATCCGTCAACGGCCCGGTGGGATCTGTGGAGACGACGTCCAGAAAGTCTCGCAATCCCTGGGGGTGTAAGTCCCCTCGGGCACGCCCGTCCATGGGCTGCTACGGCTCCTATCGGCAGCCAGGGGACGAACTTGTGCTTTTTTCGCGAGACATTCGGAACGCGGCGGTAGCGTTAGGCCATGCACGAAACCGACCACTTGGCGCGGATGCGAGTGGCTTACTCGAACACTGGGCTCGCCGAAGCAGATCTCGCTGCGGACTGGCTGACCCAGTTCCAGCGATGGTTCGACGACGCAGCCACATCAGGTATGACGGAACCCAACGCTATGGTCGTCGCGACTGCATCGGCCTCCGGCGTGGTCTCGGCGCGGACGGTGCTCGCCAAGGGTGTGGACTCGTCCGGGGTCGTCTTCTATACAAACTACGAATCTGCCAAGAGCCGCGACCTCCGTGAGAACCCTTCCGTGGCACTGACTTTCCCGTGGTACGACTTGCACCGGCAGGTACACGTTCGAGGAGTGGCCGAACAAGTGTCGCGAGCTGAAACCGCAGAGTATTGGGCGCTCCGACCGCGCGGCTCGCAAATCGGCTCGTCCGTGTCGCAGCAATCTACGGTGGTGAGTGGCCGCGCCGAGCTCGACGATTCGCAGGCTGCGTTAGAAGCACGCTTCGGTGGCCTAGACGCCGCCGAGCCGGGTGCGTTGCCGATCCCGGTCCCAGACCAGTGGGGCGGCTGGCGGATCCGGCCGCTGTCGGTAGAGTTCTGGCAAGGCCGCACTAATCGTCTGCACGACCGTCTCCGGTTTCGCCGGCTCGATGACTTGCCTGGGCCAGCCGACGACGGCAGGTGGGTTGTCGAGCGGCTAGCACCGTAGCGTCGGATCCGCTGAGCCTTACTCCAGCAGCACGAGCTCAACAGCACCTGACGCAGTAGCGCCCCGCCTTTGGGGGTGCCCAATGTGCGTCTAGCGCTCGCGTAATGTGCTGTGGGTGACCGATTCTTCCGTACCGATATCCACCGCACTGAAATCCCCCGCACCGACCTCTCCCATACCGGAATCTATGGGACGATCCGCGACTCCGAGGCGTGCCACGGGGGAGCAGTACGTGCTTCGGCGCGGGAACGCCACCGCGGTAATCGGCCAAGTCGCCGCGGTGCTCCGCGATTTTACAGTCGACGGAACGCACTACACAGAGACCTGGCCGACCACCGAACCCACCCCGCAAGCATGCGGGAGTGTGCTGATGCCGTGGCCGAATCGCGTCGCGGGCGCTGCGTGGAGCTGGCAGGGCGAAGAGCAGCAGCTCGACGTGACAGAACCGTCGCACGGCAACGCTTCTCACGGACTCCTCCGCTACACCGCTTACCAGGTAACCACTCTCACCGCCGACAGCGTCATACTGAGTGCGTCGGTTTTTCCGCAACACGGCTGGCCCTTCACCCTCGATACGTCAGTCGCCTACGCGCTTACCGATGCGGGGCTTCGTGTGACGCACCGAGTCTCGAACGTCGGCCCTGGCGAAGCCGTCTTCGGCTGCGGCGCGCATCCGTACTTGCGTATCGGGGATGTGCCTACCGAGGAGCTCACTGCGACGGTGCGCGCAGCGAGCTACTTCGTGACGAATGACGTGATGATTCCGATTGAGAAGCGTCCGCTGGACAGCGATCTCGCGGCGCTGCCGACGGGAGCATCCTTACGTGACATGCACTTGGACACCGGCTTCGGAGACCTTGAGCTGATAGGCGAGCACATTGAGCATGTTTTAGAGGCGCCGGACGGCCGCACCCTCACGATATGGGCCGACTCGGACTTCAAGTACACGATTGTCTTCACACCGGTCGACTTCCCGAACGATACGTCCGGCGGCCCGGAGGGGGTCCATCGCGCCGTCGCGATCGAGCCGATGACATGCCCGACCAACGCGCTGAACTCTGGTGAGGGGCTCATTACCCTCCAGCCTGGCGCCATCTGGCAGGCCTCCTGGGGCCTCACTCCCGGCAACCGCTGACCCTCGGCCAGCCCTCACCCTGTCGGTAGCCCTCGACTTCACATGCCCTTTTGGCACTTCACACACCCCGCAGCGTGTGTGAAGTGCCAAAACGGTATGTGAAGTGGCGCAGTGGTCCGGGAGTCGGGGAGCGGGGGTCCACAAGACGGAAGACGGGGACCACCGCGCTAGCGGCGAACCCCGTCATACCTAACCGTCATACCTAAGCCGTCACGCCGACCCTGTCACACTCAAAACGCGCCTACCGGCCGGAAATCTCCGTGTAATCGCGCGCCCCGGAGCCGACGTACACCTGGCGTGGGCGGCAAATGCGCTTCGCCGGGTCGGACAGCATCTCGCGCCACTGGGCGATCCAGCCGGGCAGTCGGCCGATCGCGAAGATGACGGTGAACATCGTCGTCGGGAAACCCATTGCCTTGTAGATCAGCCCGGTGTAGAAATCGACATTCGGGTAGAGCTTGCGGGAAATGAAGTAGTCGTCCGAAAGCGCCACGGCCTCAAGCTGTTTCGCCAGATCGAGCAGCTCATCGTTCGCGCCGAGCTTAGCCAGGATCGAATCGGCGGCCTCTTTGACGATCTTTGCGCGCGGATCGAAATTCTTGTACACGCGGTGTCCGAAGCCCATCAGCTTGACGCCGGGCTCCTTCGCCTTCACGCGCTGCACGAACGAGGCGATATCGCCGTGCTGGTCGCGGATCGAGCCGAGCATCTCCAAAACCGCCTGGTTTGCGCCGCCATGCAGCGGACCGAACAGTGCCTGGATACCCGCCGAGATCGACACGAACAAGTTGGAATCCGCCGAGCCCACCATGCGCACCGTCGAGGCCGAGCAGTTCTGCTCGTGGTCGGCGTGCAGCAGCAGCAGGGTGTCGAGCGCACCGGTCAGTGTCTCGTCACTTGCCGCGGAAGCGCCGAACGTCATGTTCAAGAAGTTCTCCACCAGCCCGAGCGACGGATCCGCCGCCACGCGCGCCTCGCCGAGTGTCGCCTTGTAGGCCCAGGCGGCCAGCGTCGGCAGCGCGCCGATCAGGCGGATCGTCGAGGCCTCAACGGCCTCGGCGTCGAACGGATCGAGAATGTCCTGATGGTAAGTCGACAGCGCCGATACCGCCGCCGCAAGCACCGGCATCGGGTGCGCGCCAACGGGTACGGAATCGAACAGGCCTCCCAGCTGCTCCGGCACCACGGTCTGCGCATGCACGCGGGCGGTGAAATCGGCCAGTTGCGCGGCAGTCGGTAGCTCGCCGTAGATCAGCAAGTAGCTGGTCTCCAAGTATGACGACCTGCCGGCCAGCTGCTCGATCGGGTAACCGCGGTACCGCAAGATACCTTCGCCGCCGTTGATGAACGTGATCTCCGAGGTTGTCGAACCGGTGTTCGTATATCCCGGATCCAGCGATACGAGCCCCGTGGTGGACATCAGCTTCGACACGTCGAACCCGGAAACCCCCTCGGTCGACCGTGTAATCGCCATGTCCAAGTGAGTGTCCCCATACGTCAGTGTCACGTGATCTGGGGGAGTCGGATTCGTCATGCGTGTCTCGCCTTCTTGCTGTGTCTTCGCGCCATGTCTTCGTGCTGTCGCGCCGTCGCATATGCGCGCGGGAGTGCTGTCGCGCATCGTGCACCTCAAATTAGGTTAGCGGCCGTTTGCATTCCGTGCCGCCTCGGTCGGGTGCCGTTGGCCACACAGCCGCATGTTCTGCGCCACACCTGTGCATTACTCGCTCATTAGTATCTCGGCGATTAGGCTCAAAGGCTAATAGCGCTGTGAGCTATGCCTCAATTCTGTGAAGGGTAATGCGAAATGAGTATGACGCTGTCCTCGATCCTTGCCGAGTCCGCACTCCGGTACCCCGACCGCGAGGCCGTGATTATGGGCGACACCCGGATCACCTACAGACAGCTCTGGGACGAAACCCGCCGCTATGCCGCGGTGCTTCGCGATCAAGGAGTCGGCCCCGGTGACACAGTCGCGCTACTCATGCCGAACGTGCCGGACTTCCCGCGGGTCTATTACGCGGCGCTGTCGCTTGGCGCAATTGTGGTGCCGGTACACGCGCTGCTGGTGGCGCCCGAGATCGCTTACGTACTGCGCAATTCCGGCGCCAAGGTGCTGGTGGTTGCGGTGCAGCTGATGGACGCGGGTGCCAAGGGAGCGAAAACCGCCGGCGTCCCGGTCCTGGCAACAATGGGGACCATCCCCGGGTACGAGGACGTTCCGCGGCTGGACCTCCTCGCGGCATCGGCCACGCCGATCGACACCTACGTGCAGCGGGAACCAGACGATCCGGCCGTGGTGCTGTACACGTCGGGCACGACGGGCTCTCCCAAGGGCGCGGTGCTTTCGCATCTCAATATGACGATGAACGCCATCGTCACTGCTACCTCCGTGATCGATATGCGCACGGAAGACAAGCTGATGGCGGCGCTGCCGCTATTCCATTCCTTCGGCCAGACAGTGGTGATGAACGCTGCGTTCTTCGTCGGCGCTGGGATTGTGCTGATGCCGCGGTTCGAACCGGGGCTCGCGCTCGCGATGCTCGTTGAAGAGGAAATCACCATCTTCGCGGGCGTCCCGACCATGTATATAGCGCTGTTGTCCGCGGCGCGGGCGGACCCTCGGCGGCCTGCTCTGCGCATTTGCGCCTCTGGGGGGTCTGCGCTGCCGGTCGCGGTGATCGACAAGTTCAAGCAGATCTTCGACGTCGACATCTACGAGGGCTACGGATTGTCCGAAACCTCGCCGGTGGCCACATTCAACCAGAAGGTCTATGGCCGGAAAGCTGGCTCCATCGGCAAGGCTGTCTGGGGCACCGACGCGGCGATAGCGCTCGCCGAAGTTGAGGACCGCATCGAGTTCACGCCGGCCGGTGAGATCGGCGAGATCGTGTTGCGTGGGCATCACATCTTCTCCGGTTACCTGGGTAACCCGGAGGCTACGAAGCTGGCGAAGGTCGATGGATGGTTCCGCACCGGCGATCTCGGACGCGTGGATGAGGATGGGTTCTTCTACATCGTCGACCGGAAGAAGGACATGATCCTGCGCGGTGGCTTCAACGTCTACCCGCGGGAGGTCGAGGAGGTCTTGGCTACTCATCCCGGCGTCGCCCAGGTGGCCGTCGTCGGCTTCCCGGACGATCTGCACGGCGAAGAGATTTGCGCCGTAGTAGTGCGCTCGCCCGAGGGCGCATCGCTCACCGCCGAGGAGCTGATCGACTGGTCGAAGGAGAACCTCGGCCGATACAAGTACCCGCGCCGGGTGGAGTTCGTGAAGGAAATGCCACTGGGGCCGAGCGGCAAGGTGCTCAAGCGCGAGCTTGCGAAGGGGCTGTGACCGTTCGGTCGCTCAGTGGGTTCTAAGAACCTGACAGCTGGGATAATCGAATGTATCCACGGCAACGAAGGGCAGCGCTGAATGCACAAGGGACCGGCCGCGGCGCTGGCGGTCGTCGCTTTCCTCATTGCGACCGTGACGCTGGTGTACCTGGGGCGCGGACCGGTACCGGCAGCCGCCGAAAGCGGTGCTGGTTCCGCGCTATCGGCCGCGACGTCGACTGCCGGGGGAGCGGTTTCGGGGACCGGCGCGGCGCAGAAATCGGCGGTTCCGGTCATGTCGCGGGCGGCCAGCAACGTAACGATGACGAAGCTTAAGTCCGGTGAGAAGCCGCCCCAGTTCATCATTTTCAGTCTGGACGGCGCCGGATCGCACGACATCTGGAAAGAGTTCCTCGCGGCTGCGGCTACGTCCCGCGCACGATTCACCGCGTTCCTCACCGGTACGTATTTGCTGGACGATGCGCACGCGTCTGCCTATACGGGACCGGGCCACAAGCCTGGAGTTTCTGCGGTCGGCTTCGGAGGCGATAAGTCCGATCTCGCAACAGAGGTCGCCGACCTGAACGCGGCCTGGGCGGCCGGACATGAAATCGGCACCCACTACAACGGACACTTCTGTTCGGGCAACGCGCCGAGCGGCAACGACTGGTCGGTCGCCGACTGGGACTCGGAACTCGGACAGTTCATGAAGTTCGTCGACACGTTCCGCAGCATCAACGGGTACACCGATGTTCCGGCTCTGGCGTTCTCCTCTGCAGACATTCGCGGTGGGCGAATCCCCTGCCTGGAAGGCGATCTCGCGGCCGTCACCCCGGTGTGGAAGAAATATGGGATGACATACGACTCGTCGAAGAATCGGTTTACCGGCATTGGCTGGCCCGAGGCAATCGACGGGATCTGGGAGTTCCAGATGCCCTACGCCTACTCGCCTGCATTCGACCGCAAGGTCATCGGCATGAACTACAACATGTGGACGGCGTTCAATGGCGCAAAAGATGATCCATCGAGTGCGCCACAGCTTCGCGCACAGGTGAAGCGGACCTACGATTACCAGTTTGCGCAGGTCTATGCCGGCAACCGCGCGCCGCTAGTAATCGAGACGCATGCGAGCACTTGGAACGGGAACTCTTTCGTCCCACCGGCTCTCGACTTCATGAAGGAGGTCTGCGTGAAGGCCAACGTGATCTGCGCGACCTATTCAGACGTGGTCACCTGGATGCAGGCGCAAGACCCAAAGGTGCTGCAAGCCCTGCAGTCCCAGCCCGTGGTCGCCACCGGCCCTTAGCAGAAGCTAGCGCCCTGATCGTCCGGGTGCTGGTCCGCGTTAGCGTGGATAGCGTCATGCACCCACTGGGCCAGGCCGGGAGCCAGGTCCTCGTAGGTTTTCTTGAAACGTGCGTCGGCGATGAACATGTCGGCCAATTGACGCTGCATCGTGTACGAGCAGTCGTAATGGTGCGCGACCATGGTGCGGTGCTGTTCGGCCAGCGCCATGGCCTGCGCGGAATCCGCAGCTGCCCCGGCAGTGAACGCCGCGACGGCGTGCTCGTTCCAGGTGTCGCCCTCGGCCTTGAACCGCTTCCAGTCGGCTTTGGTGAACGCCCCCTTTCGCTGCGCTGCTTGCTCCCATGCAGGAGTCGAGCCCCAGCGCTCTTCGGCTCCGGTCTCCCAGGAAGGATCGTAGTTCTCGCCGAAGATCTCCAACTTCTCTTCTGCGGTGAGTTCCTTGCCCATAGTCATTGCGCGCCTTTCCTTTTCGATCGCGGCTACCATTGCCCCAATCCGAGCGAGACGTTCGGTCAGCAGCGCGTACTGCCGATCCAAATGTTCGGAGAGGTCCGAGCCTTCGTCTGCATCGGTGAGCAGCGTCGAGATGTCCTCGAGCGCAAAACCAAGCTCGCGGTAATACAGGATGCGGGTGAGCCGGTCCAAGTCTCGCTCCGAGTACAGCCGGTAGTCGGCCGCAGACCGTTCGGACGGTGTGAGCAGTCCGATCGACTCGTAGTGGTGCAAGGTCCGAACCGTCACCCCGCCAAGCCGAGCGGCCTCGCCCACTGTGCGAAATGTCGTCATACTCGATCCTGTCCGTGCCGTGCGGGTCCTGCTGGAGGACAACCGGTCCGACCATCGGCCCGGCAATGACTACTGTGCGGGCTCACGTTACGGGAGGGTCAAGCCCGAACAGCACCCACATCGGCGCCCGTGTTACCTAGCGCGGTCTACGGCGCGCGCTAGGTAACACGACGCGAAAAAGGGGAAGAACGGGGGCGGGGAGAGACGCGAAAGACGCCATATATGCCGCGCAACGCAGCAAGTATGACGCCTTTCGTACGCTTTGCAAGGCGCGAGATGGTTTTCTTAGCAGACAGTTTCGAGAAGGCCCGTCTCAACGTCGTAGATGAAGCCGCCGACCTGAACTGATTCGGGGATCAGCGGGTGCGACGTCACCCGGCGCACATCTTCGGCGAGCGCGGACCGCTGATCGGTGATCATGCCTAGCGTCATCCATGTCGAATCTTGGCCCGTGGAATCGGTGAGTTGCTCGCGCATCTGCGCTTCCGTGGACGAACCCATCGCGCAGCGGGTGTGCTCCACGATCAATACGCGGTTCACGTTTAGTAGGTCCACTCCGAGCACGATGCCCACGAGCACCGGGTCGGTGACCCGCCCGCCCGGGTTTCGCAGAATCTTCGCGTCCCCGAGGTCCAAGCCCATCATGCGCAGCGGCTCGATCCGCGAGTCCATGCAGGTCACCACGAGAACGCCGGCCTCGGCCTGGCCGGTGAAGTTCGGCTCGTGCAGTGTTGCGGCGAAAGTCTTGTTCGCGGCGAGCAAATCGTCAAAGGAGGACGAGGCAGCGGACGCTACGGAAGGTGTGGAGGTCATGTTTCACACGGTAGTCGCGACGGTGTAAAGCAAATATTTGGGGCCTGGAGCTTTCGGAGCGTGATTGCTCGCTGACTTCCGCTTCAGTTACTAAGGGGCGTCGTAGCGGCAGGCTTGACGGCGCGGATGATCGCACCGTGCATGCCGTCGGCGACCTCGTGCGTAAACGTCACCTCGGAACCCGCGAACCCGGCAGCGGCGAGGCCGTCCAGGTATTCTTCGCGCGATAGTGCACCCGCGATACAGCTGACGTACGAGCCTCTTTCGGCGCGGTCGGCTGGCGTGAGGCGGTCTTCGGCGACGACGTCGGAGATCCCAATCCGGCCGCCGGGAACCAATACGCGGAACATTTCGGCGATCACTGCGGGCTTATCCACGGACAGGTTGATCACGCAGTTCGAGATCACGACATCTACCGCGCCATCCGGCAGCGGGACATCTTCAATGGTGCCCTTCAGGAATTCGACATTCGTCGCCCCGGCAGTTTCTGCGTTCGATCGGGCGAGTGAGAGCATTTCGTCGGTCATGTCGACGCCGTACGCGAACCCAGTCGCGCCCACGCGCTTAGCCGACAGCAGCACATCGATACCACCGCCGGAGCCGAGATCGAGAACCTTTTCCCCGGCGCGCAATTCGGCGACGGCAGTCGGATTCCCGCAGCCCAGGCTCGCTGCAACCGCGGCCGCAGGGAGCTCGCTCTGGTCGCCAGCCGCGTAGAGCGCCGCTCCGAAGCCGGATTCCACAGTGCCGTCGCCGCCGCAGCAGGAACTGTTTGGGCCGCAGCTGTTCGCGTTGTCGACCGGGTCGAGGAGAGCCAACGCCTCCCCGCCAGAGCCAGTGACGAAGTTGGCGGCTTCGGCGTAGTGGCGGCGGACCTCTGTCTGGACCTCGTCTGCCGTGCTGTGATCGGACATGGAATCTCCTTCAGGTGGGGCAGAGCGACAGCGAACAGCGTCATACATAGACCAGCGTCTTACTTAGAACAGCGTCATACATCGATGAACGTCGATGAGAGGTACTCTCCGCCTTGCATCGAAGTTTGTCAATGTGTGGCAGACTTCGGAACATGGCGCAGTCGCTGGGAATATTCGTGAGCGATGCGGCAGCGTGCTGCTCGCCGATCTCCGGCGGCGCGCTGGATGCCGGCGCGGCCGGGCGCTTGGCCACTGTGTTCAAGGCGCTCGGTGACCCGACCCGAGTCCGACTGGTGTCGCTCATTGCCGCGTCCGACGGTGGGGAGGCATGTATCTGTGACCTCACTGTTCCAGTGGGGCTTTCTCAGCCGACCGTCTCCCACCACATGAAACTGCTCGTCGACGCGGGACTCGTCACCCGTGAACAGCGCGGCAAGTGGGCCTACTACGCGGTAGCTCCCGGCGCGTTGGACGCCTTGGCGTCGATGGTCACATCGGTTGCCGCCGCGCGCCTGTCGTGAGAGGGGTGCGGTGATAAGGCTGCCTCGACGATTCTCAAGGCGCTGTCGGCAGAGCACGGCTATCGCCGTCTAGCGATGTTCGGATCGGTGACGCCGCAAGGGAATGGCTGAGCGTTCAAGTTTTCTTATATAAACGGTAACAAGAAGTAAAAGTAGTAGCGGTCTCGATACCAATTAAGCCTGATTCGGGCCGTTTCATGCACAGACAAGACCTGCGGTACGCGAAGTTACTTGCATGCGTGATACTATTGCGGATGTGTTTGATCCCGAACCATCCACTGTACTAGGCGCCCTTGAGGCGTTCATGAACGTACTCATTGGACATACTGAGCACGCCGGGCTGGATTCACTGGCCGAGAATGAGCTGACCTTCTCGCAGGCCAGGATCATTATGGTACTCGGGCATACGCCTGAGTCGGTGCCCATTAACGAGCTTGCCGAGTGCATTCATCTTTCAGTGGCGGCCGCCGGCCGCAACGTCGAGCAGCTGGTGCAGACCGGCCTGGTCGACCGCGCCCCGGACGGAACTGATCGTCGTATCAAGCGGGTGTCCTTGTCGACCAAGGGCCGCGATCAGATCAATCAATTCATCGCCGCCAAACGTAGCCGGGCGCTCGAAGTACTGAGCGGATTGGAACCCGGCGACCGGGTTCGACTGCTGGCCGCATTCACGCCCATCGTTGCCAAATTTGGCGCTACTAGCTGCACCCCAGAGGAGTTCCACGCATGACCGTAATAGAATCCGCGCCCGTCAGCGACAAGCTGGACCGGCGAGTATTAATGATCGCCGGGGTGGTGGTGCTCGGCGCGATCATGTCGATCCTGGACACCACGGTCGTCAGCGTCGCGCTGCCGACATTCGTGCACGTCTTCGACTCACAACTGTCAACCGTCGCGTGGACAATGGTCGGCTACACGCTGGCGCTGGCCACCGTCATCCCGCTGACCGGCTGGGCCGCTGACCGATTCGGCACCAAACGCCTGTACGTGATGGCGTTGGTGCTGTTCATTCTTGGATCGGTGGCCTGCGCATTCGCGTGGAGCATCACCAGCCTGATCACGTTCCGGGTGTTGCAAGGCTTAGGCGGCGGCATGTTGATGCCGCTAGGTATGACGATCATGACGCACGCTGCAGGCCCGAAACGGATCGGTCGCGTCATGGCAGTGCTTGGTGTGCCCATGCTGCTTGGCCCCATCGCGGGCCCGATCGTGGGCGGCTGGCTCATCGGTATCGCCAGTTGGCACTGGATCTTCATCATCAATGTTCCGATCGGCATTGTCGCCATCATCGCCGCGGTACGGGTGTTGGAAAAGGACGATCCGAAGCCGTCGGAGGCCTTCGACTTTGTTGGCATGCTGCTACTCTCGCCCGGTCTGGCCCTCTTCCTGTATGGCGTGTCCAGCATTCCGGGGGCGGGGACCGTCGCTTCCGCCAAGGTATTGATCCCGGCAATCGTCGGCGTGATGTTGATGGCGGCCTTCGTTGTGCACGCTATGCGCGTCGAGCATCCGCTCATCGATCTGAAGCTATTCCGGCACCGTCAACTGAGCGTCGCGGTGATCACCATGTCGCTGTTCGCGATTGCGTTCTTCGGTGCGATGTTGCTGTTCCCGACGTACTTCATTCAGGTGCGGATGGAATCGACGCTGTCTGCCGGGCTGCTGCTGGCGCCGCAAGGGATCGGCGCAATGATCTCCATGCCGATTGCTGGCAGGCTCACCGATAGGCGGGGCCCCGGCTGGATCGTAATGACTGGAATTGCGCTGATGGCTGCCGGAATGTCGGTGTTTACGCAGATTAGCGCTACCACTCCATATCCGTTGATCATGTCGGCGCTGTTCGTCATGGGCCTGGGCATGGGCGCCACCATGATGCCGGTCATGTCTGCCGCACTCGCCACGTTGACTCATCACGAAGTTGCTCGCGGATCGACACTGATGAACATCGTCCAGCAGGCAGCCGGTTCGATCGGCACTGCCGTCATGAGTGTGATCCTGACTAACCAGTACCTCAGCCACCCGGCCGTGGTCCAGTTTCAAATGGCCGCACAACAGGGACCTGCGAAGATCGCCAAGCTAGACAAGGGGATCCTCGCTCAGGTGCCTGGACAGATGGCCAACAGCTTCTCTGTGACGTATCTCGTAGCAGCGATTCTGATCGTCATGTGCTTGATCCCGGCGTTCTTCCTCTCCCGAAAAGGTGCTACTCAGGAAACTGACATATCGGGGCAGGACACCGAGACGTCGGCACCCAATTTCGACCAATGATGGGTAACTCGAATGATTGAAGTACGGCATGTGTCTAAGCGGTATGGGGATGTGTTGGCGGTCGACTCGCTGGACTTCACCGTGCGGCCGGGCATTGTTACTGGGTTTCTTGGGCCGAATGGGGCGGGTAAGTCGACGACGATGCGCATCATCATGGGGCTGGATAGGCCCACTACTGGTGAAGCGTTGGTCAACGGTAAGCCGATGACGGCTCAGCGGGCGCCGCTACACGAGGTCGGTGCGTTGCTGGAAGCCAAAGGGGTGCACCCGGGCCGATCGGCTCGAAACCACCTTTTGGCGATGGCCGCCACCACCGGCATCGGTGCCAAACGAGTCGACGAGGTCTTGGAGATAGTCGGCCTCGCGCAGGTGGCCAATAAGCGAGCTGGCACGTTTTCGCTGGGCATGGGTCAACGCCTGGGTATCGCCGTTGCGCTGCTCGGTGATCCGGAGGTGGTTATCCTGGATGAGCCGGTTAATGGGCTCGACCCGGAGGGTGTGCGCTGGATCCGTTACCTGCTGCGTGACCTAGCGGCCGAGGGTCGCACGGTTTTCGTGTCTTCGCACCTGATGAACGAGATGGCTGTTACTGCCGAGCATCTCATCATCGTGGGGCGCGGCAAGTTGATTGCTGACGAGTCGTTGGCCGCGTTCACTGCCCGCGCTACCCACAGCAGCGTGATGGTTAGGGCTGCGAGCCCGGAGGCGCTGCGCTCGCTATTGGCTAGCGGCGCGGTCACCGCGGTGCTGGACACCGATGGCGCGCTGGAGGTCACCGGTATGAGCGCGCACGACATCGGGGAGAAGGCGTTCGCTGCGGGTATTGCGGTGCATGAGTTGACCGACCATCGTGCCTCGCTGGAGGACGCATTCATGGAAATAACCGGGGATTCGGTGGAGTACCACGGCGGGGTCACCGCCGAGCGGTACGCACACATGAATGGGGTCGCAGCATGAACACCGTCACCATTGACGCGGCCCCAAGCGCCGCTGGTGCGCCTGGATCCGCTGGCGCACCTGCCGCTACTCGCCGTCCTACGGCGCTCGAGTCGAATCTTGCCGTTACTTTCCCACGAGTAATGCGCTCCGAGTGGATCAAGCTGCGTACTGTCCGCTCTATCGTGATCACTCTGCTGGCCTCGATGGTGGTGGTGATCGGTATCGGCATCTTGGCTACATCCATCAAGTCCGGCGATATCGCCACTCCGCGAGGCAGGCCTGCTGGCGGTCCGCCCGGATTCGGTAGCGACCCCACTGCGGTGTCTTTGGCTGGCGTGCAGCTCGCCCAAATGATCGTGGCCATCGTCGGCGTGATCCTGGTGACGTCCGAATATGTCACCGGATCCATTCGCGCTACCCTGGCTGCGGTACCTCGCCGGCTGCCGGTGCTGTTCGCCAAGGTGACGGTTTTCGCGGTGACGGTATTTGTCATCGAGATCGTCGCGGTGCTCGTCGCGTTCCTTGCCGGACAGGCAATCCTGGGCAACGTCGGGGTATCACTCGGCGACGCGGGAGTCCTCGCGGCTGTCATTGGCGCCGCGTTGACCATCACCGGCATGGGGCTGATCGGCGTGGCGTTTGGCTTCCTGTTCCGCAGCACCGCTGGCGGTATCGCAGTGACGATCGCTGTCTTCTTCATCGTCCCCGTCTTGATCAACATCTTTTCCACCAGCGTGAAAAATGCGGTCAACCCGTACTTGCCTTCTAGCGCAGCCGCCTCACTGGCCAATGTCACCCCGCTGCCTCATTACCTCACGTATTGGCCCGCGCTGCTGTTAATGATCGGCTGGGTAGTGGTATTCGTCGTGGCAGCCGCAATCCGAATGATGCGTAGCGACGCCAACTAGCGATATGCACAGCGCGGGCTATGGCCGTCATACGTAGTGACTTTTTGGCAGTTGATTCGCACTTTACGTGCCCGTCCCTGCTCCCTAAAAACCCGGAGGTATGACGTGGAATCGTTGCCGAGCCACGTCAGGCGGCTGCGCTCCCAATTGGGGGCCAGCCAGCGGGGCATCCGTGATTCGCTGTCCACCGCGCCCAGATCGTCGCACTTCAACGGGCATCGATTCCGCAATGCGGAGCCCGAAGCTGGCCTCTCGGTGGGGCAGATGCTGGGCATGCTGCCCTCGTATCTCGCCGCCGACAAGACTGGCAAAAAGCCGAGCGCGCCGGTGCCGCTAATGCGGCCGGACTTCCCGGATACTGCCAGCGAATTAGCTGTCACCTGGCTCGGGCACGCCAGTGTGCTGATCGAGATTGACGGATATCGGGTACTCGCCGATCCGGTTTTCAGCGATAGGGTATCGCCGACTCAGTGGGTAGGACCGCGGCGCCTGCATTCCGTACCGGTCCGGTTGGACGAACTACCTACGCTGGACGCGGTGGTGATTTCACACGACCATTACGATCACCTCGACCAGGCGACGATCATGACACTGGTCGGTTCGACCGAGGCTGATTTCTTGGTGCCGCTCGGTGTGGGTGCGCATCTGCGCTCGTGGGGCGTACCTGCGGCGCGAACCGTAGAACTCGACTGGGATGGACAGCATCACATTGGCACGCTGACGATCACGTGCACGCCGGCGCGGCACTTTTCCGGCCGTACCACGGCCCGCAACGCGACGCTGTGGTCGTCGTGGTCGCTTGTCGGGCCGACGAAGCGGGTGTTCTTCGGGGGAGACACTGGCTACACGCCTGCATTCGCCGAGATCGGCGCCAGCTACGGGCCTTTCGATCTGTGTGTGTTGCCGATCGGCGCCTACGACACAGCCTGGTCGGAGATCCACATGAACCCCGAGGAGGCCGTACGGGCGTGTGGTGACCTGGGCGGCGGGGTGCTGCTGCCAATCCATTGGGCGACCTTCGATCTTGCCCGGCATGACTGGTCTGAGCCGATCGAGCGCCTCCTGGCGGCTAGCGGCGGCGAGGCTCTTGCACTGCCTGTGCCGGGCCAACGTCTCGTACTTGGCGAGCTCCCTTCGCAGCAGAAGTGGTGGCGCGGCGCGGCCGAGTAACGACTCACGGGAGGATGATTGATGCGTGGCTGTTGAACGCGATACGACCGAAGCTCGCCATGTCCCCGAAGATGCGTGGGCTGCGTTAGCAGATCCGTTCGTTGACGACGCGTACTCCTCGGTGAAGGGTCGGGTGCGCACCTACGTGTTGCATCAGCAATTGCTGCGCCATCTGTCGCCGATGCCCGGGACCGTGCTCGATGTCGGCGGGGGAGCGGGGAATCAGTCGTTCCCGCTGGCCCAGGCCGGGTATCGCGTGACCGTGCTCGATTCGTCGCCAGCGATGTTGGACAAAGCTCGGGAGCGGCTGGCCCGGCTGCCCGCCGACGTGCAGAGCCGGGTCACGTTCGTTGAGGCGGCAGGCGAGGAGGCTGTCGTCGCAGTCGGCGGACGGCGATTTGACGCAGTGTTGTGCCATGGCGTGCTCGGCTACCTAGACCAGCCAGAACCATTGGTAGCAGAACTGTGTCGTTGTGTGGCGGACGACGGTGTGGTGTCGATTATGACGGCTAACGCTCATGCGATGGCGGTGCGTCCCGCGATGGAACAACGATGGGACGACGCGCTGACGGCTTTTGATGGTCGAACCGAAATCGGGGTACTCGGTGTGCCAGGCCGCGCCGACACGGTTGAAGAACTCAGTGAACTCATGCGCGGTCACGGAATGAAACCCGAGAACTGGTACGGCGTATGGCTTTTCGTCGATTTGCTGGGTTTCGGCGGCGTTGAACTGGACCCGGGGGATACACAGCAACTGGCGAAAATCGCGGCTGTTGAGCTTGAAGCCAGCACACGGGATCCCTACCGGCAGATGAGCCGTGTATTTCATCTGGTCGGCCGCCGCATTCAGCAGTCGA
Organism: Nakamurella sp.; assembly: GCA_039924545.1. Classification (GTDB taxonomy): domain Bacteria; phylum Actinomycetota; class Actinomycetes; order Mycobacteriales; family Nakamurellaceae; genus Nakamurella. The sequence continues at coordinate 17,555 of JBDTAR010000125.1, forward strand.
AAGCCGACCAGCAGATGTCGTTCCGCATCCGCTGATCGTCCAGGACTAGCGCGCGAATTGCGTCCGGAAGCTGGTTGCGTTGCCACCGGCACTCGGCTCGGCCAGCGGCATCGCCCTTGTCCGTGGCGTTCGTAGCGCGCACGGCCTTGATTGCGTACGCGGCTGCGCCGAGTTCGTGGGCGGCGACGTGGGCAACGGCCCCGGCCTGGCCTGCGGCGTAGGCAGCAAACCGCGCCGCTCCGCGCATATCTCGGGCTGCGCCCATAGCGTGCCCGCCTGCCGCGCGAGCGCTCATCATCCCGATCTCACCGCGCGCCCAGCCACGCGCATTTTCTATGGCCTGCCGTGGTCGCGGGTCTCCGGGTTGAGCTGATTCGAACAGGCCAAGAACGTGCCCGGCGCACAAGGCAGCCCACAGGGCGAGCAGATGATGATCGGAGTCGGTCAGGGTGCCGCCGCGGCGGATTGTTACGAATCGCCGGTCGCGCACCGCCGGAAGGATCATGCCGCAACGGTAATCACCTCAGCCCATTCACTGTGTTCGCGGGTGTTATTAGGCAGCTGTGTAGCCGCCGTCGACGAGGTGGTAGCTACCGGTGATGAACGAGGCCGCGTCGCTGGCAAGGAATGTGACAAGCGCGGCGACCTCTTCGGGGCGGCCCAGTCGGCCCAAAGCGTGCTTGGTGACTAGAAATTGCTTCGTGGCGTCGTCCAAATTGGCGTCGATCAGCGGTGTCGAAATGAAACCTGGCCCCACCGAGTTGACGCGGATTCCTGCCGGGGCATATTCCAGTGCAGCGTTCTTCGTCAAGCCGACCAGCCCATGCTTAGCGGTCACGTAAGCGGAGGACATGGCAAAGCCGACCGATCCGAGAATCGAGGCCATATTTACGATAGAGCCGCCACCGACCGCGGCCATGGCTGGCAGCTGCGCCTGCAAGCAATAGAAGATGCTATTGAGGTTGACGTCGATGACGCGATGCCAGCTGTCTGCCGTGTAGTCGGCGACCGGGGCAATCTCGCCGCCGATGCCAGCGTTGTTCACTGCTATCTTCAGCGGCCCGAGTTTGCTGGCAGCCTCCACCATGGCGTGACAGACTTGCGGGTCCGTGACATCGCCCTGGAAGGCGGTAGCGCGGAAGCCAGCGGCAGTGATCACATCGGCGACCGTTTTCGCCTGCTCGGAGATGTCCGCCACGAGCACATAGGCACCGTTCGCGGCAAGCAATTCGGCGGTCGCGCGCCCGATACCTGACCCGGCGCCGGTGACAATCGCGGCGCGTCCTGACACATCATAAGTAGCCATGCCCACACGTTAAGGAGCTGAGAAGGCGCCGTGATAGGGACGAAAGCCGGGGCGATGCGGGACTTTTGGCCCACGTCCGTTGTGGTGCGGTGCCCAAGGCATAGGTGCACATCTATCTGCATCGGTCGGTAGTCGTCGATGTCGCGTGGTAAGAAGGATTCCGACCTAAGCTCGTCATCATTTGAGTCGGTCTCGGGAACAATCTCACTGGTTCATCTCCCACTATGTAAGGACGCATCACAATGAAATACCGCCACCTCGGTGCATCCGGACTTCGCATCTCGGAGATCACCTACGGCAACTGGCTTACTCACGGCTCGCAAGTTGAAAATGACGCCGCGATCGCCTGCGTGAACGCGGCGCTCGACGCTGGTATCACTACATTCGACACCGCAGATGTGTACGCGAACACTGCTGCAGAGTCTGTGCTCGGCGAAGCACTCGCGGGCAAGCGTCGGGAGTCGCTGGAGATTTTCACGAAGACCTATTTCCCGGTGGGTCCGAAAGGACCGAATGACGGCGGGCTGTCCCGCAAGCACATTATGGAATCGATCGACGGCTCGCTGAAGCGCTTGAAGACCGACTATGTCGATCTGTACCAAGCACATCGATGGGACTTCGCTACGCCGCTCGAAGAAACTATGACTGCGTTCGCCGACGTGGTGCGATCCGGCAAGGCTCTTTATATCGGCGTGAGCGAGTGGACCGCCGACCAGTTGCGTCAAGGTGCTGCACTCGCAAAGGAACTGCGCATACCATTCGTCTCCAATCAGCCTCAGTACTCGGCCTTGTGGCGGGTCATCGAGGCCGAGGTGGTGCCGACTTCCCGCGAGCTGGGAATCTCACAAATCGTGTGGTCTCCGGTTGCTCAAGGCGTGCTGACCGGTAAGTACCGCCCCGGCGAGGCCGCTCCTGCTGGCAGTCGTGCGAATGACGAGAAGGGTGGCGCAAGGATGGTTAGTCGCTTCCTGACGGACGAAATCCTCGAACGGGTGCAGGGGCTCAGACCGATCGCGGACGAATTGTCGCTGACGATGGCCCAACTTGCCGTCGCCTGGGTGTTGCAGAACGGCAATGTCGCTGCCGCGCTGATCGGTGCGTCCCGACCCGAGCAGGTAAAGGAGAACGTTGCTGCATCCGGTGTCGTGATTCCGACCGAATTAATGAAGCAGATCGACCAAGTACTCGGCACCGTGATCGAGCGAGATCCGCGCAAAACCGATGAAGAGTCGCCCGCCAAGCGGTAGGGAATCAGTCGAGTCCTTCGCTAGGCGCTGTCGTCGCTTGTACTTTCGCGCTCCTCGAGACCAACGGCCTTCCGCAGATTACCGGCGTGGTTAGTCGATCAGCTCGGCGGACCGCAGCGTGTTTTCCCATTCCTCGTGAATGCCTTCAGGGAGGTGGAGCTCCCGCCACACTGCGGCGAGGTCGATGAGACTTATCCAGCGGTAGGTGTCGAACTGTGCGCCGGTAGCGAGTGCCCATTGGTAGAGAGCAATTCGGACATTGGGCCGGGACAGCTCCCACGGGGGCGGGCCGGTCAATCCCACGCGTGCCGCGTCTGCCGCAGTGAGCGTGGCCTGCCGTGGGCCCGCAAGCCGAGCGAGCACGACAGCTGCGCTGCATGTGTCGTCTTGCAGACCAAGATTTTCGCGTTCCATCATCGCTGGTACCACGGTGGTGTCCCTTCGCGTGACCGCAGATAGTCCTGCGGTATCCAAACGCTGTGCCCAAAATCGGCGAGTGAGAAAGTCGATCTCGGTTACCGCGTCTCAGCGGTTGCAGCACTTATTGGTTGCAATACTTGTGCCCGGTTTCGCGACAATCGAATCTCAACGCTTCTTGCGTGTCAGTGACTCGCCCCTGCTAAGGCAGCAGATCCAGCCCCTCCGATCTGGCTTCCATCAACCTCGGGTAGCCAACCTCAGGTAGCCGGTGCCTGGCGGGCACCTGCTGTGCGGAGAGGTCTGGCCGACCGCGGACGTCAGAGTCCGGGGAACCGCCGCTCAGTCGGTTACGACATTCCGGCCGGACCTCGACTACCAACTTCGGATGGCGGCGGATTCCGGTGAGGACATCGAGCGTTGCCTAGAGCGGCACGACGATGGGCGCCGCGCTACCGCGGCCATGCGGATGATCGCGGGCGGCGTGCACCTACATCAGCGTCGAGGTGCAGGTAGGCACCTGGGTTCCGCGCCGGCCTGGGGAGACGGTGATTAACGCGACTATCGCCCATGAGCGCAAGGGCAACGCCATCTGTCCTCCCTCCGAGGCGAGCCCTTGACGGCCGCTTCTTGGCCTCGTAACGTTAGCGTTGGTTGAGTTCACAGCAACCTCTGCCGTTATAGGGGAATGCGGTGCGGCTTTCTCCGAGTGATGCCGGTCCACCGCTGTTCCCCTCGCTGAGCTAGGAGGAACGCGATCATGGCTGCTACACAAGCTCCGCGGACATCTGGGCCGCTGATTTTCGCTGATGCCGACGAACAATACGTACCTGCGACAGCCCCTGCGGTTAGGTTTGGCGTGGCTAGATGCAGCCTTCCTCCCGCACTGCTTCCGAACGCGGGTGCGGCTCGGCCGTCGACCGTGCTCGCTGAAGAAGGCACTGCGCGTCGGGGTGGATGGGTTGATGCGGCCAAGACCGGTCGGGTGTGGGCTGCGCTCATCCGCGCCAGGGCCGAGTACGATCCGGAGGTTTTGTCCGCGGCCGAGTCCGCAGTCGCGTTGCTGTACCTGCCGTTGGCCCACGAGCTGGCCCGCAGCTGTAGCCCCGGCGCGTTGTGTTGCATGCGCGCGTCGGAACGGGCACTAGTCAAGGCAGTGCGAAACTGGTCTCGGGACGGCGGGTCATGGGGTTTCGAGGAGTACGCGCGAGGAGCCATCGAAGCAGAAATCCGCGGTAACCACGACGCGCATATGATCGCTGAGTTGCCAGCCCCGCGATCCGGCTCGGTCGAAAACCTTCCGGCTTCCGTGCCATTGGTGTCGCCCCGAGCCTAGCCATGAACGGGTATGGTGGCCGACTCGTCACAGGGATCAATAGCGACAACACGCACGGACGCTAGTGCTGCTGCAGGCCTCCAAACACGTCGCCGCGTTGATGAGGCAAGTTTCGAGAAGACTCTTTGGATGTTACGCGAGGCAATATCGAGGTTGTCAGTCGCGGAAAGAACTATCCTGGTGCTGCGGCTTGTCAGCGAACGGGCCCAGGTCGCCATCGCCAAATTAGCCGGCACCTACCAATGAAAGTATTGCGGATCCACACGGAAAGACCTTGGCGCCTACCTGAGCGGATCGACGCCGAGGCGCTCGATGGTTAAGTCGCACGCGGAGTTGCTACGTCGAATCCAAAGCGCGAGTGAGGATCTCGGACAAATGTGGGTCTAAAGGCATTGACGCTGCGACGTGAGTTCCGCTGGCGGTATGGCGTCGTATGACGGTGCCCGCGCCGAAGCTCGAATCTTTCTTGGCCACTGTCTCGGGTGCGAAAATAGGCGAAGAAAAGAGTGGCGGTCACCGACGCTTCCGGAAAGATGCGCCACCATATCGGTTGTGATTGTTCGATCAAATTAATGCTGAATTCACTGACAAGCACGGCGATACCGATAATCATTACCAGCATTATCAATAAGGCGCGCCCCTGCCAGCGGGCAGCATTGCCGCGCTCGTGGCCGAACATGTGATCTTCTCTCATATATTGCATATTTACCAAAACCTGCGGTGCTTAAACAGCGGCGCCTACAAGCGCCAATTTTCCTCTCGCGTTTTGTCGTCCGAGGCATATTTCCTCCCGTTCAGCGCTCCGGCATTCGGGGCACGAGAAGGAAGGTATGAACCGATACTCAACGATGGTCGCCCGGACGACGCGTGCAGATCGAGGCGTGGGCCTGGTCCGCGCTGGGACAAGCGCGACGGGGTTCTCGTCTCTGGAACTTTGGCCGGACCGACGTTGCATCAGCGGACGGCGTACCGCAGGGCCGCGGACTCCATGCGGCCAGGGTGCCTTTGTTGTTGGTTCGACACCTTGACCCCATCTCCTGGCGAGTGCGAGCACGACGTAGTCTGGGTGACTCCAAAACTGGTCGGCGAGGAAAATGCTGCCGAGATCACGTCGCAAGGCCGACTGCGGCAAGCGTCATAACGGGGGCTGCGTAGCTATATCGTGGCTGAGCAAGTGAGGCAAGAGCTGTGAAGTCTATGAAGGGCCGCGAGCATGAGAACGATAGGAGACTGCAGCCATGAGTCGCAAGACCAGTCAGAACATCGCTCGATCGAAGCCCGCGGATAAGGAAGCCCGAAAACCGGGTGAGATCACCGATATTCGCCGCCAGTCCTGGAAATTCATCGGCAAGAAGACATTCCGAGAGTTCGGCGATGACCAGTGTGTAGACCTGGCCGCAGGGCTTACCTACTACGCCGTCCTCGCGCTGTTTCCCGCCATCCTTGTAGTTGTATCGCTGCTCGGTTTGATCCGCCGGGACCAGCAGGGGACCGACGCGCTGATGGGCATCATCGGTGGAGTGGCGCCAGGGGCGGCGGACACTCTGCAATCGGTGGTCACCGGGCTCGCGCAAAGTGATGCGACGGGATTCACGCTAGCCATCGGCCTCATCGGCGCGCTGTGGTCGGCTTCTGGTTACATCGGGGCGTTTGGCCGGGCATTGAATCGAATATATGAAGTTGACGAAGGTCGGCCGTTTTACAAGCTTCGACCGGTACTGTTGCTCATTACGCTCATTGCCGTGGTGCTGGCCGCCGCCGTGGGGCTTGCCCTCGTGGTGTCCGGCCCGGTTGCCCACGCTGTCGGCGACGCGATCGGGGTCGGCGACACTGCGGTGACCGTGTGGAACATCGCCAAGTGGCCAGTGGTACTCGCCGTAGTGGTGACGGTGGTGGCGATCCTGTACTACGCCACTCCGAACGTCCAACAACCGAGGTTCCGGTGGATCAGCATCGGTGCTGCGATCGCCGTGCTGGTCTGGATCCTGGCCTCGCTAGGGTTCGGTTTCTACGTCGCTCACTTCGCCAGCTACAACAAGACCTACGGTTCGCTGGCCGGGGTCATCGTGTTCCTGCTCTGGCTGTGGATCACCAATCTGGCGCTGCTATTCGGCGCAGAGGTCAATTCCGAAATCGAGCGCGGTCGCGAGCTCCAAGCCGGCATGGCCGCTGAGGAAAACCTGCGTCTACCGCCCAAAGACACCACAGCCATCGAAAAGACCGCCGCCGCAGACCAACGCGAGCTCGCTGAAGCCCGCCGCATCCGCGCGCAAGCCGAAAGGGACGCCCCCGGTGTGGACTGACGCCCACAGCCAGGAACGCCCCTGTACCAACGCGCCAGAGGCAAATCTAGCGACTTGTTCGACCTCGTACACCGCCGAAGATCAGCCCGATCACGAAGACGACGATGCCGATAATCGCGAGCCAGATCAGGCCCTTGACGACGAAACCGAGGATGCCGAGGACGGCCCCGACGATCAGCAGCAAAATTAGAAAAAGCATGTTGCTCACTCCCTTGGTTTTCTCGATTCGATTAATAATATGAAGCTTCAAAAAATAGAATGACGCCGGAGAGCGCGTCGCCGGAATCGGCGATCAATTGAATGCGCGCCGGCTTTAACCGCGATGGCCAAAGTAGGGGAATCCGGGCTCGACGTATCCCGAGTCCCAGAACGGTGTGACACCGTAATAGCCGTAGGTGTTTTCGTAGAGTCCGGGCTTCGTCTCAATGTCCGGGTCGTACTCGGGTATGCCCGCGACCTTTTCCAGATTCGTGTTTACTCGCACCTCATCGACGGTGACCTCGGTGATCGTATCCACAGGTATGTATGATTCTGTCGCTCCGAACCCGAGAATGCCGCCGTGTTCCACGAGCATGAAGCGCACATGATTTCCGCCGTCGTCCACCAATAGGTCGGTCACTTTGCCGAGTTTGCTGCCGTCGACGTCGATGACTGTCTTGTTCCGAACGTCTTCCTCCGGATTGACTATTTCCCGGTCCGTGTCGCTCAGCTTCATCAGCGTCGGTTCACGCCCTGCATTCGCTGTAGTCATGCTGCTCACCTCCTAGGTAATCCCGTCATCCGTGTTTGGGATCATCCCAACCGGGTTGTTTTGTTGATTTACCCTGGGGCTCCGGCTCGTAAACGCACCGACCTCAACGGGGGCCTGTGCGTTCCTATGGAAAGCTGCTCTTCTCGAACGGCAATCCTGTGCGATCGCAATGATCCTGCTGCTTCGCCGTAGCCAACTGTTGAATTCTGCCGAGTCGCTTCGGGTCCGCGGACGCTTTGATCAGATCGTCGACTGAACCGGCCGAATGTCGATCGGCAAACGTAGTGCCTCCGGTGATGGATGGTCCTCATCGGTTTCAAGCTGTAGTCGTTCGTGCCGGGTGCGGTGTGCCTGGTTAGGAGCCGAACGAGAGCCTAGCGCCAGCGCGTCCTTGGTGTGCTCACGCGGACAGCAGTCGCTGGAAGAAGGCCCGGTAACGTTGCAGACCCACGCGGAGTTCCTCGGTCGATGCACCATCGTTACTACTCCACAGGGCGTCGAACTGCGTTCGTTCCGCATCGAAGGAGCTGATCAACTGTTGCAGTACGTCGCCGACCAGTTTGTCGGCCTCTGCTATGGCGTGGCGTGGGTCATCGACGAAAGCGGATTGAATGTCGTGCCAGCGTCGGTTCGCTGTGTCCAGATCCCGGTCGGGCAAAAGCGAGGCGGCACCCGAGCTTGCGTCATCGGGTTCAGTGTTACCTGGCGCGCGGTCGTTGTGCGATTCGGGTTCGTGCGTCGCATATGCGGCTCCGTCGTGACGATCCGTTTGCGCCGTGGCGGACGCCTCCCAATCCTGACTCTGCGCGTCACTTTGGTTTGCGGTGGCTCCCGCAGCGTCGGGTAGCGATGCGGACGCACCCGGCTGGGCGAACTCTTCCACGTTGTACGGGCTGGAGCTGGCTGCTAGACGCGGTTCCTCATCTCGTGGCTGCTTCGGTTCTTCGCCGGGCCACGGTTGGTGTTCAGTCATCTCTTCCGCTCCTTCTCATCTGTTGTCTACTGTTCTAGAGACTGGAATGCTCTGGGTCGGCCGCGACAGCGGCATCTTTTTCGCCGGTCTCCAACAGGTCACTGAAAAGCGCGCGGAACCGCAGCAGCGCGCCGCGCAGCTCTTCGGTGGTGGCCTCATTGCGACTGTTTCGCGCGCGAATCTCCTGGGCGGCGCGGTAGCCCTGCACAAGATCGGGATGATCGACAGAAATTAGATCTGCTTGTTCGTCGAAGTCCTGAACCGGGTAACCCCGCTGGCTCATCACCGCGGTTAATAGCGTGGCGGCCTCGGTGACGGCCGCACCCGGCCGATCGACGAAAGTGTTCTGAATATCCCGCCACTGGGCTATGAATCGGTCGCGATCCACCGGAGCAAGCGGCAGAATATCTAAATGTTCGCGACGCTCCTTCCGGTCGAGTAGCATCGCCTCGCCCTGCCGATGACCGGCTCCGGAGACTGTCCGTTCGTACTCCGGGCCGAATCGTTTCTTCAAGGTATTGCTCTGACTTGCGCGGAGTGCCATCGTGACCACCACGGCCAGCGCGACACCGATTGCGACTCCAATGATGATCCAACCCCAGATAGGCATGACCTGCTCCTTCCGCTTGGCAACAACAATTAGGTACCCGTCCCCGGGCCGTTCTAATCCGAGAACGTAGGTGATCACCGTCTAGTTGCCCGCTAGTTACCGGCGGAGAAATGAGGCGCAGACCTCGGTGTCGTCAGCCGTCGCGACCGATGACTTACGCAAGATAGAGGCGGCGGGTAAGGCGGCTAAGCCTGTGATCTTGAGGGCCGATGCACCACCGCTGGGATCGATCGCTGGCATCAAGCACACGGAATGACCAGAGATGAGTCTTCAGGGCTGTCGGTGGTGGCTGTGTCTTGTGGCCCGCCTACGAGCTGAGGTCGTGAGGGGGGAACTTGCTGGTCTGCGTGGCCGTGGCCGGGCTTCGTAAGCATCGAATCAGCACCTGGTGGGCGTTATCGACGGAGTGGATCGATATGGACCCGTCGGAGATGATCAGCGTCGTTGCCATCGTCAGATGGGCGGTTGGCAGGCCAGAGTTACGCACGGCACGGCGGACCGCGGAGTACGGGTCGTGCTCCGGCCGGTCGAGCTTCGCATAGCGCGCGATTGCCCCAGGCTTTCGACGCGGCTCCAGCCGTCCTTGCCGCTCGGCAATTAGAATCCCTCAGATCGCGCCGCGACTGCCAGATCCGTGGGCGCCTCCATCTGAAACCCGCCGCCGGTGGCCAACCCCTGCAGACGCCTGATCACGACCTGCGGCATCGAACGCATTGTCAGCATGGCGTCAGAGCAGAGCTCAAGCAGGTCGGCGACACCAACCGCGTCCGGTTTTGGAGTAGATTCGGGGCCAGGTACGCGAGGTGGATGACGCTATGAGAGGTCAGTTGAGTCGACTAGTCGACGTCAAAAACGCTGTGACGGACACGGCAGGCGGAAGCAAGGACGGTCTGCGCAAGGTCACCGGCAACATCAGAACCGACGTCGAAGGTATGTTTTACCCAGATGAAACCGACTTGAAGAACGCGGGAGAGAGAATGTCAGGGGAAGTGTTCAAACACTGCTCGCACGCCGCGCGGGTCGGACTGCATTTCGGGACGGCGCGTCGAACGCCGCGACGCCCGCGCGATTACATTGTCAGACCGGAATGACGGAGGAAAATTGATGCGAAACGTGTGGAAAGGCCTCTTCGTCGGCGCGGTCACCGGCGCCGCGATCGGTCTGGTGCTCGATCTCGGACAGCGGTTAGGGCGCGGCGCCGCCCAGTTGGCTGGCGCCGCCGGGAACGCGGTGCGCGAGCACGGGCCCGAGGTGGGAGCCGCCGTCGCCTCATTCGCTGCTCGGGGCGTCGAGCAGGTCAAGGACGCTGACCTGCCGGGTAAAGCCCGTGATCTGGCAATGCAGCTCGCCGACTCCAGTGTCGTTGAAACCGCCCGCGACACGGTGCAGAGCGCGGCGGAGTTCACCCGCCATGTCGCCGACTCCGCTCGAACCAAAATCCTCGATCTTCCCGGCGCCGATGCGTGAAACCGCGCGCTTGCGCGCAGGTTAAACACGCTCTGTTCTACGTGCGTAAGGAAAACCGACCGTGTCAGCGAGCTCGTGGACACTCAGCTTGATCCGCCCGTTATCGGTGTCGCTGCTGCGGCGTCAGAGCGTGGTTGACGGCTGAGACCCCGACTCACCGTAACCGACCACCTCCACAACACCATCCCCGAACCGGATCATCCGCCGATGGCGCCAACCACCTCAGCGAGTGCGCCGCGCGCGGCGGTGACCTCTAAACCGTCAACGATTGCCGCGACCATTGGCGTTGCCGTGCTGCGGTTTGTCGTGGGGGCTGTTCTTGTTGCCGCTGTCGCGGCTGTCGCGGTTGTAGGTGTTCTTTTCGCGGTTCGGCTTGTTGCTGTGGGCGTTCTTGTCGCGGTTTGGCTTTTCGCTGTGGTCGCCCTTGTTGCCGTGGCTGTTCTTGCTGTTGTCGTTGCTGTTCGGTTTGTCGCGGTTGCTGTTCGGTCTGTCGCGGTTGCTGTTCGGTTTGTTGGCGTTGGCGTTGGCGTTGGCGTTGGCGCTGTTGTTGCTGACGTTCGGGCTGTCGCCGCTGGCGCCGTCGTTACCGCGCTTGTTGGTCGACTCGTCTTCACCACCGCTGTGGCTGGCTCCATCGATACTGTCGGACGCGTTCTTGCCAATATTGGCGGTGCCGTCGCGGATCTGGTCGATGATGCTGACCGGAGGTTCGTGAGTGCTGCCGCCCCCACTCTTGTTGCTCGGCAGGCTAGGCTGCTGAGCGACCCTGGTCACGACGTCACTGCTTGACTTGTTGGCGTCATTCTTTTGGACGGATTCAGTCGGTGTGGCGTGAATCCTCAAAAGGTCCACGCGGACCCGTAGCTCGGCAAACTCCATACCAAAGACTGCGGCGCGTATCGGATCGTTGAGCTGGGCGAGGAGCGGCGGTACTGCGTCTAGTTCCCGCATTGCAATGGCGAAGTGTGAGTCAGCAACCGGGTCGGCCGAATCCATTGTTTGATCGAGTGCGGCGCCGGCGTGGTCCAGATGGCCCCGTATCTGAACAGCCACGGTGGGCACGGAGCCGAAGACCAGAGTATGGAATGCATGGAATGGGCTGTCTGGAGCGGCGCCGGCCGCCGCCGCTGCTGCCGTTCCTGCCGAGCCGAGTGCAACGACAACTGCCGCAGACAGCGCAATCGTGGCAGAGCGCCCACGCCGTTTTCTGCGCAGTTGGGTCACTGTGGGTCTGTGGGCTGGGACAGGAATCTGGTCCAGCACTCTGTTCAGATCTAGGAATAATGCGACCGCAAGGTCGTCGACGCTGGGCGTATCGTGACGCTCCGCGATGCTGCTCAGCATCTCGTCATCGGCATTGACCGCAGTCAGGTCAATATGTCGGTGATTCATAAGGTGTCATCCTGACCAGTGGCAGCCGAGCCGATATTTTGACGCAGCACGTTCATCGCGCGATGTTGTGCGACCCTGACGGCACCCGATTTCATTCCCAGCGCGTCCGCGACCTCCTGGGCGCTCAGCCCGGCGACCACGCGCATGAGCAAAATCTCGCGATGCCGCTCGGGTAGAGCATCGAGACGGTTCAAGAGCTGTCGCAGCTCGTCATTTCTCTCGGCATGCTCGGACGGACCCGGGGTCGCGGATACTCGATCGGGGAGCTGATCGTAAGGGTCTTCGGGTCGCCGTGAGCTACTCCGAAGAGACATTTTGATCTTGTTTGACGCGATGCCAAATACGAAAGCGGCGAACGATTTTCCCTGTTCACGGTAGATCGGAAGCGCAGCCGTCAACGCCATGCAGGTTTCTTGCGTCACGTCTTCAGCCACCTCCAATCGTCCGAGTCGTGCGATGCAATAACGGTATATCTGTGGTCGAAACTCGCGTAGGAGGTCGTTGATCGCGTGCGCGTCCCCCGCTCGCGCACGACGGACACACGCCGCGAGTTCCGCGTCGTGCCTCCCTGTGTTCATTGCCGATTCCCTTCCTACCGTTACACGCATCGTGACCGAACGGTAGCCGAATGTAACGCTCGGGGATCCGGCGGCAATACATGTTTAGACGGCCACCACTGGGTCGTTGACGAATTCTTGCGGTTGGAGGGACTGTGAATCCAAAGATGCTATCGGCCATGACCGTCCGTCGGCGGCACGTATGCAACGTCGGCGTTCCAGCAGACCGCGCGCAGGTTGTCCAGTCGGCGTTCGTCAATCTGTCCGGACGTGAGCTGTGAACCGCGAAACCGTCATAGATAGTGAGCGGACTGCCATCAATCCAAGTAGCGGAGCGCCAGCCGTGGAGGAGCAAAACACGATGCCGGACACCTTCCAGAATCAACTTGGGTTGCGTCTACGGGCCGTGCGACGCCAATTGGCGCTGACGTTGGATGAGGTCGAAGCCAACTCTGACGGCAAATGGAAAGCAGTAACTATCGGGTCCTACGAGCGCGGCGAGCGTGCTGTCACGGCGGTCACGTTGCTGGAGATAGCCGATTTCTATGGCGTCCCTGGGGAAGCGCTGCTCCCAGGTCACGCGCTCCCTTGTCGCGACAACTCGGCGCCGACCATCCGTATCAATTTGAGGCGCCTCGCCGCGATGTCAATCGGCAAGGTCGGAACGCTGGCTCATTATGCGGCGACAATCCGATCGCAGCGTGACGGCCGTCGGCGGGATGTGCTCGAGATTGGGCCCGATGGCATGCGGCTCATGGCAGCTATTCAAGGCGCGACGCCCATGGACCTGTACTGCCAGCTTATTGATTGGGGGGTCACTCCTGTCGATGAGGACGATACGGTTCGCTTCCTGGACGAAGCCCGCGCGAGCTCCATGCCCGCCGCCCTGCAAAAGATCGCGTCGTAACTCGAGCAAGATTCGAGAACGGCTCCGGGCACCCGTAATCCGTGCGGTCTCTGGCGAACCCGAAAAATTGTGACGAATCGAGAAGCCGCCGCCATGATCCTCGCCTACGCCTTGACCGCTGGTGCGTGCTACCCGATTCGCTCGCCGTCGACGGAGAACTCCAGTGCGGCGTCCTTCTCGGGCCAGAACGCGACCATGCCCGCGACTTTCGCGGCTTCAGGAAGCGGCGCTTCGTAGCCCCATAGAACATCGGCGATCGTCGTGTCGCCTACCGCCAGGCTCCAGTACGAGGCGGAACCCTTGTACGGGCAATGACTCTCGGTGGGCGTGCGGGTGAAAAGGTCCATGCGAACGTCCCCCCTCGGCAGGTAGTAGCGCGGCTCGAGGCCGGTTTCGTAGAGCACTACGGGACGGCTGGAGTCGGCGACTACCTCACCGCCCAGAACCACGCGGACATGGCGGCTGCTGGACAGGGCGTCGATGCGGACGTACGGGCTGCGCGGGTGAGTGAACACCACCTCGTCTTCCTCCATCCAGGTGTCGAACGAGGACCAGGTCAGACTCACCGCGTCCCGCATCCCCTCAACAGGGGCCTCGGGGAAGCGGCGCGCCGCCGCCGGCAGCACGCGCTCCTCAACGACGACGTCGAACTGCTCGCTCTGGCCCAGGACCTTCGATCGCGGTCCCTTGCCGGCGGGCCTCAACTCGGCCTTCAGATCTTGCTCGAGGAAGAAGTACTGCGGGTAGTAAGGGTGTTCCCACACAAGGAGCGGCGCGATTGCGTCCGCCACGAGGTGCCCCGCGCTGAACGCGCGGACCCTCCGCTGCCCGGGCTGCACCGTGCCGGGGGTGATGGTGAATGGGTTCTGGGTGATGTCGGTCATGTTTGGTGCCCTTCATAGGAAGTACGTGGATGAGCGAAGCGTGCCGTGGGACAGCTCGACAAGAGCCTCAATACAGGAGCGGGATCGTAAGTTTCAACGGTGCTACTCGCGTTCAGTAGTTTCTTGCAGTGGAGGCTCTATTCGGATAATCGATGTGACGTTAGGTGCTGGTTCATTCGACCGGTGGCTTTCTTGTGCATGTGGGTAACCCGGTTCGAATCGCGATGATTCCAATGCGGCAGCGGGGTGGCTTCATTGCTGCGGCTCCGCGAGCTGTTCTGCGAAGTGGCGCAACCGGTCGATGGCTCCGTCTTCGGCAGGTGCCTGATTTCTCGCGGCGAGTGCTGACCGGATTGCTAGGTAGGTGTTGGCGTCGAGGCCGCACTTGCGGCAGACGTCGAGATGCTCGGCAACCCGCCGGGCTGCGGCCGGACCGGCCTCGCCGTCGAGGTAGGCCTGCAGAATGCCAGCAATCTTTTTGCACTCGGAACGTGTCAATGTGAACATAGCGTGATCCTTTCGACGCGGGCTAGTAGTGGGAAGGCGGGGCGACGGCCGGGCCGCCGCGGTGTCCACGCCTGGGGCGAGGGTCAGGGCGCTGCGGGTTTTCGCAGTGTGCGGTATCCGCCCACGATGCGCTGGATGACGGTGATACCGACGATGGCGGCCCACACCCACGCGATCGGCCCGGCTACTCCCGGCAGTAGCACCCAGAGGCTGTGCACGATGATCGTCTCCGTGCCCTCGGCGAGTCCGCCGAGGAAGTTCAGTGATCGGCCGTCGTTGATCGTGTGCCCGGTGCGCTCGGCGATCGAGGAGAACGCGAGGAATGCGGCCCCGTTGAGGTAGTAGGCGAGGAGCACGGCAAGGAACGGTGCGAGGGATCCGCCCCAGCCGAGGCCGACCCCGACTACGAACGCGCCATACACGACGAAGTCGGCGGTGATGTCGAGGAAGCCGCCCGCCGGCCCGGACGTTGTGCCCACGCCGATGGCGTGGCGTCGGCGTGCCAACGGCCCATCAAGGCCATCCGCCACTCGCGAGACCAGCCATAGGGCCACGGCCGCTCCCCACCACGATGCGGCCGCGGCAGCCGCGGACCCGAGCCCGAGGACGAGCCCGGCCATCGTGATGCGGTCGGGGCTGATCCAGCGGCGGTCGAGCACGGCGGCCACGCGACCCAGGGGGCCAGCGAGGACGGCGCGAGCCGGGGCGTCAAGCATGGTTCCATTCCTTGGGGTCGGGGCTGTCGGTATGAGTGTTTTCGTGGCTGCGGCGGCGGGCCAACCACGCTCCCCCCAGGCTCAACGCGATGAGGGCTCCGACGGCCAGCAGGAACGGCCAGTTGCCCGGATCGGTCCCGTACGCGCCGACTGCCACGTACGCGATCGTCCCCGGGACGATCCCGACCGCGGTGGCGACGAGGTATGCAGGGAAACCGACGGCGGTCAGACCGCTGCCGTAGTTCACTGCGGTGAACGGAACCACCGGCACCAGCCGCGCGATAAGGACTGCGACCACGCCGTGTTTGCGGACGAGGCCGTCGAGTCGTTCAAGGTGGCGTCCGGCGAGGCGCCGAACGCCGTCGCGGCCGAGGATCCGGCCGAGCCCGAAGGCCGCCACAGCCCCGATTATCGCGGCGAGCCACACTACGACGGCGCCCGTAGACAGCCCGAAAGCTAATCCCGCCGCCGCGGAGAGCACATTCTTGGGCAGCGGTAGGAGAGTAACGACGGCGTAGCCGCCGATGAACGCGAGCAGAACCCAGGTCCCGCCAGCGGTAGCCCACGCTCGCACTTCGTCGATTGTGGGCAGCGGCACGAACAACAGGACGGCGCCACCGACGGCCAAAAGGACGACGAACAGGCCGAGCCTCACCCAGGTCCCCACATTTGCTTCCACATGAACGAAACACATGTCAGGTCAATAATCTTCCATCCATCTGGTCATTCGGGTGCGCTAATCCCAAACTTTCAGAGGAATGCGCAAGGGAAACCCTCCCTGAAGCTTGGGGCGGTCGCGCCGTTTTCGCGCCCGACACTGCGATACTTCGGCTCAGCCCTCCCGGCCGTCGAGATAGTCCTGCAGGACCCGCGCGACG
>JBDTAR010000126.1:0-29445 GCA_039924545.1 Nakamurella sp.
GAAGGTGCGGACGCAATCGAGTCCGCACCTTCGCAATCGGTCCGCACCTCGGCGGGATCGCGGTACCGGGGTCATGGCGTGGCGCTCGACGCTGCCTGTGCCGTTCGGCGTTCCCGCGCGGCCGGCGCAATGACGACGATGAGGATGGCGAAGGCCGCCACCACTAGCAGCGCATCCAGCAGCGGGATGGCGTGCGCCAGTGTGCCGATCAACGGTGCGCCGAAGAGGAATCCGCCGTAGCCGATCGTCGACACCGTGGCGATCGCCTGGCTCGCCCGGCCGGGGATCTCGCCGGCGGCGGAGATCGCCGACGGGAACACGATAGCCAGGCCCAACCCCCATGCGGCCGAGCCGACGAGCGCCATAGATGTGTCGGGCACTAGGCATAGCAATAGGACTCCCGTCGCGGCGATTGAGCCCGCGGCGCGCAGCGAGGCGACGCGTCCGAATCGGGCGATGAGCGGTCCACCGGTGAATCGGCCAATGGCCATCGTGACGTTGAAGCCTGCCAACGCCAGGGCGCCGACGGTTGCCGGAGCGGCGCGCTCGTCGACCAGGGACACTGCCAGCCAGTCGTTTGCAGCCCCCTCGCCCAGCGCAGTCGACAACATAATGAGCCCGAGCAATAGCTCGATGCGAGTGACGCGAACACGACGCCGACGCTTCGCTGGCTCCGCGTCGGAGGCGGACTTCGCTGTGCCTGCAGAGGGTCTGGTCGATTCGTCGACCGATTCATCCACTGCGGGATTGGGCAGGAAGGAGAAGCACGCTGCCACTACCCCCATCCAGATCAATACCGACAGCACCGGCAAGTGCCAGCCCAGCGGGATGTTCCATTTCTCGGCGCCTGCCCCGATGAGTGCGCCGATTACTGCGCCCACGGAAAACAGGCCGTGCCAGAGCGGCATCAGCACCTGTCGGCGGCTGCGTTCCACGAACGAGCCCTGCACGTTCATCCCGACATCCCACGTGCCGAAACCGATCCCGACCAGGAATAGCACTGCAGCGAGTTCGGGAACGGATCCAGCCAGCGGGATCAGCGACCAGCCGGTCGCAGAGATGGTCGCGAACACTGCGACAACACGGCCGGTTCCGAAGCGGGTGCAGAGTCGGCCGGCGAATGGCATAGCCAGAATTGAACCGATCCCAGTAAAAACCAGCGCGAACGCGAGTTCGGTTGCAGTCGCGCCGATTTGGGTCTTGATTTCCGGCATGCGGGACACTGCCGATGCCATGGTGATGCCCGAGCCCATAAAAGCGACGGCAACGGCGGCGACCGCGCCCGAGTTTGGACGTTGAGAAGCGTATTCGGGAATGGGATCATTTCTCACAGCGGCGAAAGGTACTTTCGGGCAAGGGGTTTCGAGGTCACGCAGGCAGCGGGACTATCAGATCCAGTGCGGTAAGGTCTTCGTCGGTTGGCTCCCAGCGAGTTGCCGCAGCCGCGTTGTCCTTGACCTGATCCGGGCGGGTCGCACCGGCGATCACGGACGTAACTTGAGGCTGGGCGAGTAGCCAGCCGATGGCGACGTCGACCATGGTGACGCCTCGGTCGTCGGCGAATACCTGTAGTTTCTCGAGCACATCCCACGGAGCCGTATCCAAAAGCGTCGGCTTAAACTTCGCCAGCCGGCTGCCCTCAGGAGCGTTGTTTCGAGTGTATTTACCAGTGAGCAGGCCGTTGGCCAGCGGGAAGTACGGCAGAATCCCGACTCCGAACGCATGCGCTGCCGGGACGAGTTCGCGCTCCACCTCGCGGCGAAGCAACGAATAATGATTCTGCGCCGAAATGAACGGTGTGCGCGCCGCAGACTGCGCAGTCCAGGCCGCATCGGCGAGCTGCCAGCCGGTGAAATTAGAATGGCCGAGATACCGGACCTTCCCCTCGCGCACAAGATCGTCAAGCGTGGCGAGGGTTTCCTCGAGTGGAGTCTCTGGATCAGGCGTGTGCAGCTGGTACAGGTCGATCCAATCGGTTTTCAGTCGCCGCAGCGATGCTTCAACGGATTGGCGAATGTAGCTTCGCGAACCTCGAGCACCGAAATCGACGCCGTTAGCACCGCGCGCATCCATACCGAATTTTGTTGCTATGACGACGTTCTCACGTTCCGTGCCCAACGCGGCGCCGAGCAGCTCTTCGGATCGGCCGCAGGGGGCGCCGTACACGTCGGCAGTGTCGAACAGGGTGATCCCGGCGTCCAGCGCCGCGCGCACTACAGCTGTTGCCGCGGCCGGATCCGCAGTGATCGATCCCGTCCGGCCCAGGTTGTTGCAACCCAGGCCCGCGGTGCTCACCACTAGGCCAGAGGTACCGAGGCGACGGTGCGTCATGTCTGTTTCAGTCACGTGCGTAGCCTACGTGCTTTGCCGCCGGTCGAAGAATGCGCTGAGCCGGGCGCGAAGCACAGTGGCCCCGGTACCAGGGGAGACTTATTGCGGACCGTCGATGAACAGGGTGGGGCCAGGTCGGATTTGCTCCAACCACGATCTCGCCACGCGCACATGCTGCATAGATAAGAAGCGTGCGGATTCTGGGTCGCGGTCCGCGACGGCGGACGCGATATCCCGGTGTGCTTGGTCGCTTACGGGCTTCAGATCCGCATGAGATTCCGCCTCGTAGATGCGATAGTCCCTGCCTCGCTTACGAATCGGGTGCAGCAGCGCGGCGATCACGTCATCTTCGGCGCCGGCGATGATGAGGTCGTGGAACGCCGCGTCAAGCAGCTGCGCTTCATCCGATTGCTCAGTGTCCGCTAGTTGTTCTGCCATTTCCTGTAGCCGAATACCTTGCGCCGCAGTCAGTTTCGCGGCGGCTTGGGCAGCCACATGGCCCTCCAGTACCTCGCGCAGCGTGAACAATTCCATGAAGCGGTCCAGCGGCAGCAGCGGTATCACCATCTCCAGACCGCTCATGAGCTCGCGCGGCGTCATCTGCGATACCGACGATCGTCCACCGCGCCGCGAGGTCAATGCGCCGGCGACGGACAACATTTTTTGCGCCTCGCGCAGCGAGGATCTGGACACCCGGAATCGCTCGCAGAGCTCCGCTTCGCTGGCCAGTTTTTGGCCCGGCGCAAGTTCGCCGGACGCAATCATTTCGGCGAGGGCGCGTCTGGCGTTTTCGACAGCACTCGGCGATGAGCCGGTTGCTAAGCCAGGAACGGTGTCGTCCGCGGTGCCGCCATTCGGATACTCCTTCATGCCCATGCTTAAAATGATGCCCTATCGATCATTGTCCGACAATCGATCTCAGTTTGATCATGAACCGGCGTGAATACGCTGGAAATGTGTATATTTGTCAGACCAGGAGGTAAGTATGACGATATTCGCGGCCGATGACGGCCGGTCGGGCACGCTTAAATCGCGCCTGCAGTGGTCGCTGGATCCATGCGTTACCCACATCAATCACGGATCGTTCGGCGCGGTGCCGGTCGCGGTCCAGCAGGAACAGACACGGCTCCGCCAGCTCATGGATGCCAACCCCGTCCGCTGGTTCGCATCCCTGTCCGACCGCATCGGTGAGGCGCGTGTGGACATGGCTGGGCTGCTGGGCGTCGATCCCGCGCACTTCGCGTTCGTCCTCAACGCCTCCGCCGGTGCCGCGACTGTCTTCAACTCCCTGATGGGCACGAAGCCGATCGACGTCATGACGACGAACCATGGCTACGGCGCTGTGTCCATGGGCGCCGAGCGGCTTGCGCGCCGTTCCGGCGGGAACAGCGTCATACTTGACATTCCGCTGGACGCAACTGAAGTCGACACGCTCACCCTGGTAGAAGACGCGATGGATGCGCACCGGCCCACGCTGCTGGTGATTGACCAGATCAGCTCGGCGACGGCCCGCGCGTTCCCTGTCGACGACATCTGTCGCACGGCACGTGAACGGGGCGTGACCACACTTATCGACGGCGCGCACGCACCGGGAATGCTTGCCGACCCCCTCTGCCGGGAGGCCGATTACTGGTTCGGTAACCTGCACAAATTCGCCTGCGCGCCCCGCGGCACTGCTGTCCTTGTCGCGCGTGGCGACGGACAGGATCTGGACCCCGTCATTGATTCGTGGGGCGCGCACTTGCCGTTCCCGCAACGGTTCGACCACACCGGCACCCTCGA
This sequence comes from Nakamurella sp., assembly GCA_039924545.1. Taxonomy (GTDB): domain Bacteria; phylum Actinomycetota; class Actinomycetes; order Mycobacteriales; family Nakamurellaceae; genus Nakamurella. The sequence continues at coordinate 4,114 of JBDTAR010000126.1, forward strand.
CACCACTTCCTGGCTCACCGCCCCGTTTGCGTGGCGACACATCCAGGAGACTGTCGGCTGGGACGCCGCCCGAAAACTGATCTCCGACCTCCTGGACGAGGGCACGGCTGTGGTCGCCGAAGCGCTGGCGCACGTGATGGACGACCCCATCCCGGAGGTAGGCCAACCCGTCGGCGGCATGCGGTTGTTGCGATTGCCAGGAACGCTCGGATCGGATCATGACGAGGCCGACGGATTGCGTATTCCGTTCAGCGATCAAGTCCAGATCGCCTGTGCCTTCGCGAATTTCGAGGGTCGCGGCTACTTGCGGCTATCGGCACACCTGTACAACTCCATCCGCGACTACCAGCACCTCGCCGCAGTCGGCGTACCCCTGCTGAACCACTGGGCAACTGTCGGCCGCACTGCTGCCGCCAGCTAAATCCACCCAGAACTAGACCCACCCAGCTCGAGATCTACCCACTCACCACCCTGCAAGGAGCACGCATGAGAAGGAAGTTCGTACTCGGTGCGACCGCGGCGGTATCCGCCCTTGCGCTCGTCCTGGGCGCAGGCGATAGCAGCAGGAGCAGTGGCATCAGCGGCAGCGGCAGCGGCAGTGCCGAGGCTCAGGTCACCCTTCAGAATCGCGATGACGATCCCGTTCTCCGCGATCATGTTGCGCGGGTTCTTCGACAACGTGCCCGACAGCCGCGAAGTAGCCGCGATGGTCGACGGCGCCAGCCGCTTCGGCGCGCTGTGGCGAATCATCATCCCCGGCATTACGCCGGGCGTTATCGCCACGTTTATCTCCAGCTTCAACATCGAATGGGGGCCGATGTCCGCGGCTGCCGTGCTCACGATCCTGCCGACCATGATCGCGTTCGTGATCCGCTGGATTGTCGCCGGGCTGACGCAGGGCGCCGCAAAGGGGTAGCGGACCTCCGCGCGCCTGAAAACGAGCGTTGATCTGCCAGCGGACCTCCGCGCGCCCGGTACTCTTGGAAAGTGTGATCACTGCACACGTGGCGCTGCTGCCCGGCTGGTTGTCCCCGCCTACCCTGATCGAAGCGCTCGGCTCCTGGGCCGTGATCGGCGTCGCCTTGATCATCTTCGCCGAATGCGGAATCTTGCTCGGATTTTTCCTGCCTGGTGACACCTTGTTATTCGTCTCAGGTCTTCTAATCGCGTCTGCTGCCGCCGGTGAGCCCGGTATCGAAATCAACCTCTTCGCGTTTATCGCGATCGTCGCGGGCGCCGCGTTCGTGGGCAACCTGGTGGGCTACTGGATCGGCCATGCCGTGGGGCCCAAGGTGTTTCACCGCAAGGACGCTAAGTTCCTGAAGCCGGAGTATGTCGAAAAATCGGAACGGTTCTTTGGCCGTTTCGGCCCCGTCACCGTGATGGTGGCGCGGTTCGTTCCGATTGTGCGCACTGTCGCGACTGTCATGGCGGGCGTCGGCAGGATGAACGTGAAGCTATTCGCGTTGTATTCGGCAATCGGCGGCGTGGTGTGGGTTTCGATTGTGACGGTCGCCGGCTATTACCTGGGCCAGATCGACATCGTCAAGGAAAACGTGGATCTGATCTTCCTTGCGGCCGTGGTGATCGTGGTGGGGTTTGGCACGATCCCGGCGCTATTGCATTGGCGTCAGAAGCGGTTAGCCGCGAAATCTAGTGCTGCGTAGCGGGTAGCTGCTGCCTATTTCTTCGCGCACCAGTCGTCGGGCAGCGAGATTTTAATCCCGAAGAACGACGGTAGATCGGCATTGACGGTCGAGCACGTATTCGTTTTGAGATCGGTGCCAGCGTCAAGCACCTTTTCCCGCTGCTGCCAGCAGAAGAAGACGAGCACGGCCGCCAGCACCAGGGCGATCACCTTGCCGATTATCTTCTTGATCACGATGGCAAGAAGAATCCCGACCACGGCGACCGCGATAAGCGCCCACATGGCGACCGTCTTTAGAGTCTCAATGTCCACGAGGAATCACCCTACCGGCTGCAGGCAGCAAACCAGGTATGACGTAGTCCACGTGCCGCGCGTTTGCCGGACTATTGGCCGGCGGGTATATCAGCGTGCTGACGGATCCACGTGTGCATCGCAATACCGGCGGCGACCGCCGCATTGATGGACCTAGTCGAGCCGAACTGCGCGATGGAGACGGTTTGGAGCGCGCCGGCCCGGAGTTCGTCGGTAATGCCGCCCCGTTCGGATCCGAACGCGAGGACGCAGTCGCGCGGGAATACCGCGGTCTCCATCGGCACGGCGCCCGGCAGGTTATCCACCGCGACTATCGGCAGTCCCGCGTCCTGGGCGAATTGAAGTAGCTCCGCGGTCGTGTCATGGTGCCGCAGATGCTGGTAGCGGTCGGTGACCATGGCGCCGCGCCTGTTCCACCGCCGGTGCCCGACGACATGCACCTCGGCCGCCATGAATGCGTTGGCAGTCCGCACTACGGTGCCGATGTTCATGTCGTGATGAAAGTTGTCGATTGCCACGTGGAACGGATGTCGGTGCGTGTCGAGATCCGCAACGATCGCATCACGGCGCCAGTACCGATACTTGTCGACGACGTTGCGGTGGTCGCCGCCGGCCAACAGTTCTGGGTCCAGGCGGTCGTCGTCCGGCCAGGGCCACGGCACTGGCGGGACACCCGCGGGAGGGGTGACGCCTTCCCATTCCGTCGGGCCGGGCTCTTCGATACTGGTGGGGGTTTCGTTGGGGGAATGCGTCATACCAGGTCGGCCAGCCCCAGATCGCTCAGGCCCAGCAGGTAGCGGTACTCCAGCCCGCGAGAGCGCACGGCTTCTGCGGCGCCGGTGGACCGGTCGATGACTGTCGCGACCCCGACGACCGTCGCTCCGGCCTCGATCAATACGTCGACAGCCTCCAGCACGGAGCCGCCGGTAGTCGAGGTATCTTCGACCGCGAGGACCCGGCGACCCGACACCGACGGCCCCTCAATGCGTTTGCCGGTGCCGTGATCCTTCGCAGCCTTGCGCACCACGAACGCGTCGAGCGGTCGGCCCGGGGCGTGCAGCATCGCCATCGCCACCGGATCGGCGCCCATGGTCAGGCCGCCGACGGCGTCAAACTGCCAATCCGCGGTGAGCTGTTGCAGCAGCAAACCAATCAGTGGCGCCGCTTCATGGTGCAGCGTCGGCACTCTCGCATCGACGTAGTACGAAGCGGTGCGTCCAGAGGCAAGCGTGAACGTGCCGTGCTTGACTGCCAGATCCCGGACGAGCGCCGCGAGATGCGCCTTGATCTCCAGGTCGACATACGGCAGCGCGTTCGCTTCACTGGTGTGCGCACCTTCAGCGGCGTGTCCAGCGTTGTGCCCAGCGGCGTGCCCAGAGATGTGCCCAGAGATGTGCCCAGCGGAGTGGCCTGCGACGGGATCGGTCATGGCACTAAGCGTCCCACACCGCCCCCGCGCGTATCGTCCAGATACGAGCCCGTACCGCGAGGAGACCCGATGTCGCCCTACCCGATGGCACCTCCGATGGTCATCGCGAGCCAGATTCGGACCAGCCATACCGCGACGTTTGCCCGACAGATTCCGGGCCGTGAGGGCGCCGAACCTATCGTGCTGATCCACGGGAATCTCAGCTCATCGGTGTTTTTTGAGCGGCTCATGCGCCTGATCCCGCGACGCTTTCGGCCGATCGCGTTGGATTTGCGCGGCTTCGGGGGCTCCGATCCGGAGCCGGTGGACGCGACGCGCGGGGTCCGCGACTTCGCCGACGATGTGCTGGCGACCCTCGACGCGCTGGCGATCGACAGCGCGCACGTCGTGGGGTGGTCGCTGGGCGGCTCGGTCGCGATGCAAGCGGCCATCGATGCGCCAGAACGCTTTGTATCTATGACGTTGATCGCGCCGATTTCTCCGTACGGATTTGGTGGCACCGTTGATGCGGCCGGGACACTTCTCGCGCCGGATGGCGCAGGTTCCGGCGCTGGCCTGGTGAGCCGGGCCCTGGTGCGGTCGTTGGTGGATCACGACACCTCTGTCGAGAATCGTTCTGGTGCAAGGGCATTGCTACGCAGGTTCTATACGGGCGACGGTTGGGATGGCCAGGGCGAGGACGATCTGGTGGCGGCCATGATCGCTACTGCGGTGGGCCCGGAGAGCTATCCGGGTGATGTGGCCGAGTCTGCGAATTGGCCGGGGCGTGCGCCAGGCGCCAGTGGCGTGATGAATGCGATTTCGCCTAAGTACTGCGATCTCTCAGGCTTCGCGGGTATTGACCCGAAGCCGCCTGTCCTGTGGATCCGCGGCGAGAAGGACTGCGTCATATCCGACGAGTCGGCGATGGATATTGCGGTTCGCGGTCGGGGCGGCTCGATCGACGGGTATCCGGGCGTCGACGTGGCGCCGCCGCAGCCGATGCTCGCGCAGACGCGAGCGGTACTCGACGCTTATGCAGACGGTGGGGGTGCGGTCCGGGAGGTCGTCATTGACGGCGCCGGGCATGCGCCACACCTGACCGCACTTCCGCAACTGCTGGAGACGCTGGTCCCACACCTGGACGGCGCAACTGGGGAGTAACTGGGCTGCGCGGCGACGCTGCTCACCACCGCACCGGACCGTTTTTAGTCTGCACGACGCCAATTTGGTGTCAAGATGACGCCACAATGCTGTAGTGTTTGGCGGCATGACGTCCGAACAGTAGTCGTTTTAAGCACAGTCCCGAATTCAACCTGGCGGCGGAGTGACGAACCATTGCGCGGCCACGAGAGAGGGTGCGATGACCAGCATGACGACCACCGTGACGCAGACCTTGGCCGTGTCGGCGCAGGGTCTGGTGAAGGAGTTTCGCCCCCGCGGCGCGCCGCCGGTTCGCGCTGTTGACGGTGTAAGCCTGACCATTCCGGCCGGACAGATCGTGGCGTTCCTCGGCCCGAACGGCGCAGGGAAGACGACCACATTGGACATGCTGCTCGGCCTCACGGTGCCGGACGCTGGCACCGTTGCCGTGGCGGGGCTCCCGCCGCGGACTGCGGTCCGAGCGGGCAAAGTGTCTGCAGTGCTGCAAAGTGGCGGGCTGTTGGCCGACCTCACTGTTGGAGAGACAGTGCGGCTTATCGCGTCGACATTCGACAATCCAAGACCTGCTGGCGAAGTCCTTGAGCGAGCAGGGATTACAGCGCTGTCGACACGCCGCGTGTCAAAATGTTCCGGTGGCGAGCAGCAACGGCTGCGATTCGCGTTGGCGTTGTTACCCGATCCTGAAGTACTGATTCTGGACGAGCCGACCGCAGGGATGGATGTGGGCGCACGGCACGAGTTCTGGGACACGATGAAAACCGACACTGCGGCCGGCCGCACCGTCGTATTTGCTACCCACTATCTGGAAGAAGCCGACGCCTTCGCGGAGCGCATCGTGATGGTGGCCAGCGGAAAAATAGTGGCAGATGGAACCACCAACGACATTCGCGCACAGGGCGCCGGACGCACCGTCTCGGTCGAGATCCCCGAGCAGGATGCGGACCACTGGATCGATCGGGTCCGCACGTTGCCGGGAGTGACGGCGTTCGAAATCCGTGGCCACCGGGTGCAATTTTCTGCGTCGGATACCGACGCCACCGCGCTCACTCTCCTGCGTGACCTCGGTGCTCGCGGCCTGGAAATTGCATCGCCAACACTGGACAGCGCCTTTCTTACTCTTACGGGTAAACGCTTGCCCGACACGTCGCCACCGGACAAATCTGGCAAGACCCACAACAAAAGCCATAGCGGCGCAACGGATGTCGACCCTTCGGCGATGACCGCATGAACACCACCTACCTGACGCTGGAACTCAAGAGGTTCTTTCGCGACTTCATGGGCGTGTTCTTCACCGCCGTGCTGCCCTGCTTTCTTTACATTATCTTCGGAGCTGCGCAGTCGTGGTCGAAGCAGTCTGCGGGCAACGGCAATGTCGCCATGTACATCATGATTTCGATGGCGGCCTACGGCGCCGTGACCGCGACGGTCAGCATCGGCGGTTCGGCTGCGGTCGAACGAATGCAGGGGTGGGGCCGCCAGCTCGGTCTGACGCCGATGCGCGATTCCACGCTGGTGGTGTCAAAGATGATGGTCGCGATGACCGTCGCACTGATTCCGGTCGGTCTGGTTTATCTGCTCGGATACTTGACCGGCGCGCGCGGTTCCGGTTCGGCATGGTGGATCAGTGCGGTGGTGGTGCTCATTGGCGCCGGGGTTTTCTCCATCTATGGGTTGATTTTCGGCTTCGCATTCCGCACCGAATCGGCGGTGGGCGCGGCGTCCGGATCGCTGGTGATCCTCGCATTTTTGGGGAATCTGTTCTTCCCGCTGTCCGGGACCCTGTTGACCATCGCGAAGTTCACGCCGCTCTACGGGTATGTTTCGCTGGCAAAACGGCCACTTACCAACGGCTACATCGTCAACGGCACGGGCGGCAATAGCATGTTGTACGAGCCGCTGTGGCAACCCCTCACGAATGTGATCGTGTGGACCATCATCTTTGCCGCGGTGGCGGTCGGGGCAGTGAAGTTTGGGCGGCGCCGGCAGTAGGCGAGGCCGTGTGTCTAGTCGCGGGTGCGGCCATCGACCAGATTGGTCGCCCGCCGCACCAATGACCGTGGCGCAAACTTCACCGCCGCCGCAATTGTTTTGTACAAGGCGCCAGGTATGACGACGCTCTTGCCTGCGCGCAATCCCGCGAGTGATTGCCCGACCAGCACGTCCATCGGCACAAACATCCATTCTGGGTTGCCCTGCATATCGATGCCGGCGCGCTCGTGAAACTCGGTGCGCACAAATCCTGGGCAAACCGCGACCATGCGGATTCCCTTGCTGCGCACGGACATTCCGATTCCCTCGGAGAACGCCGTCACCCACGACTTGAATGCGCCGTAGGCCGAACCTCGACCCGGCAGCATGCTCGCTATTGACGAGATGGTGATGATGCCACCGTGCCCGCGCGCGATCATCCCGGGAAGCGCGGCATGCGTCAGCATCATGACGGCCGAGACATTGAGGTCCAATTGGGCTTGCAACTCAGCGGCGGTCGAGGCGAGAAAGCCCTTGCCCAAAGCCATCCCGGCGTTGCTCACCAGGAGGCTAACGGGCTTTTTCGCGTCGGCCAATCTCGCGCAGACGGCGTCTCGCTGACCGGCATCCGTCAGGTCCGCAGTGAGAACCTCAACGGCGGGTGCGCCGATTTTCAGCAGATCCAGGCGGCCCGCAGTCAGTCGAGACTCGTTGCGAGCAACCAGTACTAGTTCGTATCCGTCCGATGCGAGGCGACGAGCGAAAGCGGCGCCGATACCGGAGCTTGCGCCGGTCACGAGTGCAGTGGGCATGCAACCAGGGTAGCTGGAATCTGCCGAAAAGTGACCGCCAGTTCTCGACCGCCGAGTCATACTCGCAGGTCGCAAGAAGCTGCTACGGGTCTGGCAGTCACTTTTCGGTGAGTGCCTAGAACGCGCCTTCCGGAACATCCATGAGCGAAAGGTCCGCAGCTTCGATTACCGTGCGTCGCGCCGTAAGCTCTGGCAAGACGGAGCGAGCGAACCAGTGTGCGACAGCGAGTTTCCCCGTGTAGAAAGCGGTATCGCGCTCACTGACGTCACCCGCATCCAATGCGGCCTGCGCGATGGTGGCCTGTCGTAACAGCAGATAGCCGATGAGCAGATCGCCGGTGCTCATGAGCAGAGACACCGCATGTTCGCCAATTCTGTAAATCTCCCGCGGCTCACGCTGCGAGGCTATGGCGATACCGACAAGCCGTCCGACCATCATCTGCACATCTTCGAGCGCGGTACTGAGCAGGCTGAGTTCTTCCTTGAAACGCCCGTCGGAATCGTTCGACCCAGACGCCGTCATAAATTCGGCGATCTCGGTAGCAATGGTGCCGAGCGCAGTCCCATTGTCGCGGACAATTTTGCGGAAGAAGAAATCTTGCGCCTGGATGCCTGTGGTGCCCTCGTAGAGCGTGTCGATCTTGGCGTCGCGGATGTACTGCTCGATGGGGTAGTCCTGCAAGTATCCGGATCCGCCCAGTACCTGTAGGGCAAGTGCCAGATTCTCGTAGGCTCGCTCGGAACCGACGCCCTTGACGATGGGCAGGAGCAGGTTGTTGACGGCCTCCAGCGCCGCCGCGTCGCCGTCGCCCACTTCGATCCGGTCCTGCCATGACGCGGTGTACAGGTAGATCGCGCGCAGGCCCTCTGCATACGCCTTCTGCCGCATCAACATTCGGCGAACGTCCGGGTGATGGATGATCGTCACCCGCGGCGCGGCCTTATCTCGCTGGCTGGCGAGGTCGGCCGACTGCACCCGAGTCTTCGCATAGTCGAGCGCGTTCAGGTAACCGGTCGACAGTGTTGCGATCGCCTTCGTGCCGACCATCATGCGGGCGTATTCGATGATCTGGAACATCTGTGCAATACCGTTGTGGACGTCGCCGAGCAGGTACCCGATCGCGGGCTCGTTCTGGCCGAAAGTGAGCTCGCAGGTATTCGAGGCCTTTAGGCCCATCTTGTGTTCCACGCCGGTGACGTACACGCCGTTGCGCTCACCAAGTTCCCCTGTCTCCGGGTCGAACAGGATCTTGGGCACGATGAAGAGGCTAAGGCCCTTGGTGCCGGGTCGGGTTTCGATACCCGGCCCCTCTGGTCGGGCGAGGACCAGATGCACGATGTTGTCCGTCAAGTCGTGCTCGGCGGATGTGATGAACCGCTTCACGCCGTCGAGATGCCACGATCCGTCGGCCTGCTTGATCGCGCGGGTGCGGCCGGCACCGACGTCGCTACCGGCGTCCGGCTCGGTGAGCACCATCGTGGCGCCCCACCCGTTGTCGATAATGCGTTGTGCCATTTGTTTCTGCACATCGGTGCCGTTCCGCCAGACCACTGCGGCGAAGTTCGGACCCCCCGAGTACATATGCAGAGCCGGATTGGCACCCAGGATAAATTCGGACCCCGCCCACCGCAGGGATGGCGTCGCACCGTAACCGCCCAGTTCGGCTGGCAGGTCCATGCGCCACCATTCACCGTCCGAGAGCGCGCGGAACGACTCTTTGAATGCGGCCGTCATGGGGGCGGTGTGGGTTACCGGGTCGAAAACCGGTGGATTCCGGTCCGATTCGACGAACGAGGCGGCGAGTGGGCCGGTTGCCAACTTCTCAAGTTCGCGGAGCACCTCCCGGGCGGAGTCGATGTCCATCTCCGACCCATCATGACCGAAATACTTGTCTGCGCCGAAAACCTCGAAAAGATTGAATTCGAGATCTCGAATGTTGGCGCGATAGTGGCTCATGGCGACCTCCGGGTAAATGTGCGACAGATACTGGCTGTGTGTCTCTACTTGCTGCGTGGCCCGCAGCCACATCAAGTTACTCGTCAGTAACTACTGTATTTATGGTATGGGCGATCGCCGACTTCTGCAACCATCTGTCGGGCCGCCTCCGGCGGGTCGCTGGACCGCCGCGGCATGGTGCGAGACGATCACAGGGATGACGACACTTTTGCGGAAACGCCACGCAGGAGGCACGAGCCCCACGTGGCGTAACCGGACTGCGCGTGGTGGCGTCGTGGGCTCGGTCCTGGGCGCCGTCATACTTGCTGCCCTGACGGCATGTACGGCGACGACACCGGTCGGCCCGAACTCGACAACGCCTCTCGGTAATGCGACTTCTTCTGCCGCTGGCGGTGCGGCAGCGACCGGAACAGATCTCATACCGCCCGACACAGATGCTGCTGCGGCGGGCGCCCCCACCGGTGCCGCGGACTCGTCGGCTCAGCCCGCGGGGCCGCCAGCTGCCGCTTTACTGCACTGGCTCGACGGAGCCTCGACCGCGGACGGTGTAGTGACCGGTAGTGCACCGTTGCAAAAGTGGGTGGGGCGTGCGCCGGGGGAATCCGCCACGCTCGGCGACGGCTGGTATCGCTATTTCGGACCCGATGGTTCCCTGGTCGGATGCACCTCGGGTGGCGCGTGTGTCGGAGTTGGACAGGACGGCACCGTTGCGGTCACTCGCGCTCCTGATCAGCCCCGGGAAGTCTATCGACCGGACGGTACCTACCTCGGTCGATACGGTGCCGATGGCGGCGAGCTTGGCGCCGACACTGATCCCGCGAAGCTCTCTGCAGCATTGGCTGGTACTGGCGTCGATCTGGCTGGATTGGTCAACGCTGCCAGTCGGAGGGTGCCCTTCGCCGGCGGCGTCACTGGCGATCCACATCTGATCACGATGGGTGGCCAGCGATATACGACCCAGGCAGCCGGACAATTTGTTGCCCGGACTGGCGATAGCCAGCACGAGATCGACCTGCAGTTTTCGCCGATGGCGCACCGCGCCGATGTGTCAATAGTGTCCATGATTGCCATCGGTGCTGGTCGTGATGTCATCCGAATGGATGCAACAGGCGCACTGATTGTGAACGGCGAGAATCTCTTGCACGCAGCAGGTTTCACTCAGACAGCATTGTCAGGCGGGGTGGCGGTGGGGCGGTGGCCCGCACATGAAGCGAATCCGGTGACGGTTGCGGTAGTGTGGCCGGACGGCGGAACTGTGGTGGCGAGCGCGGACCGCGCGCTGGGCATCACCATGGTCGCGCACCTGCCGCCAGCCGCCCACGCGACGGGCCTCTTCGGCACTAGCGCAGTAAGTAGCGGCCCGGATCTCACTATGCCCGGCGGCAATTCGGTCAGTGCCGCTGGTGGAATCGAGGCGGAGGTCGCTGCGTGGCGGGTGCCTCAGCCCGGACATCTGCTGCCGACCGCGACCGCGCCACAGTCGGGCATTGCTTCCAAGCCGGTCGACGTCGACCCCGCCGCGGAGAAGGTTGCCGAGCGGCTCTGTGGCGGCCATGGCATGAGCCAGTCACAAGACGTTGCGGCGTGCGCGTTCGACATTGCCGTGACGGGGGATACCGGCTTTATTCCGGGCCATATAGCGCTCGCCCGCGCCGCCCAGTCGACCGGAGTCCCCATGAGTTTTGCCCAGCGGTGGCCAGCGTTAGAAGCTGGACCCACGGCCGCAGCCACGAGCCTGCCGGACGGAGGGCTCGTCGCCATTTCCATTGCCCCGGCTGGTGCGCAGCTTTACCGGCTGGCCACGACAGCCTCCGGTCTGGTGCGGGTTGCCAGTTCTGAATCCTGCAGTCCTAGCTCCTCGAAAGTGGCAGTTGAGCCTGAAATGAATCAGCCTTCGTGGCGACTGTTCGACGACATGGGACGGCCCGTGAGCGATCGGATGGCATTGTGCGGGACCGGTGTGACTGGCATCGTGCCTGTTGGTGACTACCTGCTAGCGATTGCGAATGGCGTCAACGAGCCGACTCTGCATGTCAATTCCACCGTAACGCTCCCGTAATTCCTGGCCTAGCGCGCAGGCGATACGCTCCACACCATGACGCAGGATGAGCAGCAGACTCCCGAGCCGGAACGTCCCGAGCCGGACGACAAAGACTGGACGTTCGCCGCTACGCAGCGGTGCGCCGAGTGCGGCTACGTCCCTGTTTCGGTTGCAGATGTGCAGCTGGCAGATGCATTGCGCGCCACGGTCCCTCGGTGGCGCATCGTGCTGACCCGGTTGGACGCTAGGCAGCGCCCAGCCCCGCAGGTGTGGTCTCCGCTGGAGTATGCCTGCCACATCCGCGATGTGCACGGTGTGTTCAGCGGTCGAATAACGCAGATGCGTACCGAGGACTCGCCGCACTTCGACAGCTGGGATGGAGACGCCGCGGCTATCGAAAACGGTTACTACATGCAGGATCCAGCGGTCGTAACTGCTGAGTTGGCAGACGCCACTGAGCGCGTCGCCGCGAAGTATGACGATGTTCCTGCCGGAGACTGGTCTCGCAGCGGAATCCGCGGTGGTGGCGGCACCTTCACGATCTCGTCTCTCGGCCATTATCAGCTGCATGACGTCATACATCACTTGCACGACGTCCGAGGCTAATAGCCATTCACGAGGCCTGATGGCGATTGGATTTCCGGCGAACTTCTTTGAGGGTCTGTCCCCGGGCGGCGTTGAGGTGCCGATTTCCTGGTTCTCCCGTTCGGCTTTTTACTGATACCGCCCGCAATTTTCGTTTAGCACCGTTTCGGCTGGCCTGCGGCCTGCGTCCAGGAGGACGGTAGAGCTGTCTCGGGCATCAAGGTCGCTGTCCTTGAATGCCACCTGTGACGCCGCGACGTCCCGGTGGGTGTTGCTGCCGCTGAGGATGTAGGTCCGACCGGGTGTGAATCCTCGGAATGAACCGGAGCAGGTCCAACCGGCGGTCGGCGAAGTCAGTGAGATCCGACGTACCCCACGGGATATGGGCTTGTCCGAAGTCCATGTCCCGAACTAAGGGTTAGTTTCATCGGGCGACAAACCAGTGCGATCTCCAAATAGATCGATCCGGTTGGTACTTTCACGGCATACGACGATCACGGCTTCGGGGCCGCACTGCTCGCTGACGGCGATGCCGGTGGCCCCGATCATGTCGGTGGTAATGATGTTGCCGCATCCGGTCGCTACCAGGACCGCGCAGTCCAGGGCCAGCACTCTGCGAACCACACTCGAGAGCCGGCGACGGGATCCCCTACTGCTCCTGATCTGCCTCGCAGTAGGGGATACGGTGCACACGACGTGATTCGGCCCGGCCACTTGCTTCGCTGCGTGACCGAACCAAATCACATTGAGCGGGCGACGGGAATCGAACCCGCGCTATCAGCTTGGGAAGCTGAAGTTCTACCACTGAACTACGCCCGCAACGACAGTGACTATACCGAACGATCAGTTGTCGGCGGTGCCGTGCCCGTACAGCTCGTCAGCGCCGAACAACGCCGGCCCCTCGTGCTCAGCGACTCCTTCGACGAGCAACATGCGGCGTTTCGTCGTTGCACCGCCGTGCGCCGAGAAGCCGCCTATTGAGCCGTCTGCGCCCAGCACTCGATGGCACGGCACGATGATGGGGCAGGGGTTCGCGCCCATCGCTCGCCCCACCGCGCGCGCTAGACCCGGGCTGCCGAGCCGCTCTGCGATCTGGCCATAGGTCAGCGTGTGCCCCGGAGTTATGGTGCGAGTGATGGCGTAAGTGCGCTGCAGAAATGACGCTAAATCTGCCAAATCGAGAGTGATGTCGGCGAGGTCGTCGTGGGATTCGCCGGATAAGAGCGCCTGGATCCGCTCGATAGCGGAGCGAACGGCGTCCGTTGGCTCCGCCTCGGGGGCCCCGGGCTGGTCGGTAGTGAGCTGCTCCCGTACCTCGTCGGCAGACCCCTCTGGCAGCTGCACACCGGTGACACCACCTGGGCCCCAGGCAATTCCGCATACACCGAGGGCTGTGTCGAATACAGCGAACCCGACCGCGGCGCCACGCGCCGGAACATCGTCATACTCGTTAGGTTCTGCGCCGTCGGAACCATCGTCAATCCGCGCATCGTCAATCCGCGCATCGCCATCCACATCCACATCCACGTCTGCGTCGGTGGTGGCGTCTCCTTCATTGGGCCCGCTCATGAATCCATCGTGCCCGATTAGCGACGGTTCGGTTGGCGGTCCGCTCGCCAGGGCGCCTCCCGTGCCGAATGACCGCCGTCATAGTTCGGATAGTCTTTGTGCCATGTTGCTGTCGGATCGTGACCTCACTGCCGAAATTGAGGCGGGAAGGCTAGGCGTCGACCCGTTCGACGAAACGCTGATCCAGCCGTCCTCGATCGACGTGCGGCTCGACAAGTTATTCCGGGTATTCAACAACGGCCGCTACACGCATATCGACCCACGCGTGCAGCAGGACGAGCTGACCACCCTTGTCGAGATTGCCGCCGGGGAGCCATTCGTGCTGCATCCAGGCGAGTTTGTGCTCAGTTCCACGTACGAGTGCTTGACCCTGGCGGACACCCTTGCTGCGCGGCTGGAGGGTAAATCGTCGCTCGGGCGGCTTGGGCTGTTGACCCATTCGACGGCTGGATTCATTGACCCAGGCTTTTCCGGCCACATCACGCTCGAGCTGTCTAATGTGGCGAATCTGCCGATCACACTCTGGCCCGGAATGAAGATCGGCCAGCTGTGCGTGTTCCAGCTGTCTTCGCCGTCGCGTGAGCCCTATGGGTCCAGCCGCTACGGCTCGCACTATCAGGGCCAGCGTGGACCGACCCCGTCACGGTCGTGGCAGAACTTCCGCTGCGACGACGTCAGCCGCTGATTCAGCCGGGCGACGCTGCTGGGTGCTGCCTAGCGTTGTTCACGTGCCATGGGACATCAGCGGCCGCGCGCGAGTTGGTGTGCGCCGGCCGCGTAGGCGATAACGTTCGCCAGGCGTGCGAAATCGTCCTGCACAAGACCGGTCGTGATGCGCAAATGCGGCTGCTGGTCGGGGTTGACCATGAATGGTCGACCCGAAGATGCCCCGATCCCCTCAGTTGCCAGCAGCAACATGGCGGCCGTCTCGTCGGCGACCGGAACCCAGATATTGAGTCCGTCCCCGCCCACTACGTCGATCCCGTGATGCGCACACTCTTTGACGAGGGTGTCCCGTCGCCGTGCGTACTCGCGGCGTGCGTTGTCCACGGCAGCGATCGCGGATTGGTCGGTCAGTAGGTCCGTCAGCACGCGTTGCAGCAGCCGGCTGGTCCACCCCTGGCCGAGGAAGCGCCGATCAATGATCGGCACCATCAGTGACAGCGGTCCACCCAGAGCCGCCAGTCGCAAATCTGGGCCATGCGACTTCGAGTAGCTGCGTACGTGCAGGGTCCGCTCGGGAAGTCGGTTGCCGAGGCTGATGTCGTCCGCAGTGGCGATCGAGCCGAGAGAGTCATCTTCGATGACGAGAATGTCTGCGCCGTAAAGAATTTCGGCCAGTTCATTCATTCGGGTCGCCGTCATGCTGATGCCGGTCGGATTTTGCCCGCGCGGCTGGATCACTAAAGCCCGTGCGCCGCGGTCCACCGAGGATCGGACATCGTCGGGGCGTGGCCCGGATGCGTCGAGTCGCACCGGCACGGGGACTGCGCCCACAGATTCCAGGAGGTCGAGCAGTGGTGGGAAGCACGGGTCCTCTACCGCGACCAGGTCGCCGAGCCGTAAGTGCGTCGCGGCGATCAATTGCAGCGCGTCCATCGCGCCATCAACGACGGTGATCTGCTGCGCGGCGAAAGGCCAGGTGCGGTAAAGAATCTCAGCGAGTTCCGCGAGTACTGGCTCGTCCAGGTAGCTGCACGGTTCGGCCGGTGGCCGGATCCGCTTCAGGCTTGCAGCCACCGACGGTAGTAGTGCTGGGTCCGGGGTTCCGGTGGACAAATCCACTGCGAAATGCGGCCGGGCGCCGGTGATCCCAGTGCCATCCGCACCGATATTGCCATCCGCACCGGAAGCGCGGTCCGCGACGATAGTGCCGTCCGCACGGAAAACGTCCGCGCCGCCCCTGGTGAGCGCGCTGCGATACCGCCTTGGACCGAACTGTCGAGGCGCGATCCGCGTTCCGTCACGGCCCCTTGTTGCGATCATTCCCGCGCGCTGCAGTATCGCCCACGCGGCGCTGACGGTCGTGGGGGAGATCCCTAGCTGCATCGCGACAGACCGAATCGGCGGTAATTTGTCACCCTCCGCGATGTGCCCTTCGCGGATGACACTTCCCACGGCCGAGGCCAGACTGCGGGCAGTGGGCTCCGCCATCCGTTCCTCGATGGCACTGAGCAGCGCGGTGGCCGTCATGTTTTGTAACACTACATTCAACGTATTGTTAGTGTTGTAAGTGTGACGTAATCTTCGGTTTGTGGCCTACATCTCTCATTGGATCGGCGGCGCCGTAGTCTCGGGCACTTCCGGCCGAACCAGCCCCGTATATGACACGGCGACCGGCCTGCAGATCACTGACGTGGACCTCGCCTCAGTCGGGAACGTCGACACTGCCGTCGGCAGCGCGACGGCTGCTTCTCGTGAATGGCGTCATACCTCGCTGTCCAAGCGATCGGAGATCCTGGTCGCGTTCCGCCAGCTGCTGCACGACGCGACGGATGATGTAGCGAAGGTCATCACGGCCGAGCATCGCAGGGTCGTCACCTCCCGCTGGTCCGACCCGGTGACCTCCACCATCGATCTCGGCTTCCCCACCACCCGCAAAACCACCCGCAAAACCACCGACTGAACCACCCGCGGAACCACCCGCGGAACCACCCGCGGAACCACCCGAAAGACCATCGCTTAGGAGCGCGTCATCATGACAACAATTCCCGGCCTGCCCACCGACGGCGCATCCGTCAAGGGATTGGACCGCGCCCACGTTTTCCACTCTTGGTCCGCGCAGCGGAATCTCGACCCGCTGCCTGTTGCCTCTGCGCTTGGCTCGCATTTCACCGACTTTGACGGCAACCGCTACCTGGACTTCTCCAGCCAGTTAGTGAACATCAATATCGGCTACCAGCACCCGAAACTGGTCGCGGCAATCCAGGAGCAGGCCGGCAAGCTTTGCTCCATCCAGCCTGGGTTCTCCAATGACGCTCGCTCCGAGGCGGCGCGGCTGCTGGCTGAGCTCGCTCCGGGCGACTTGAACCACGTGTTCTTCACGAACGGCGGCGCCGAGGCGAACGAGAACGCGATGCGGATGGCCCGCGCCGCGACCGGACGGCTGAAAGTGCTCTCCGCCTACCGCAGCTACCACGGCGCGACGGCCGGCGCGATTGCCCTGACCGGCGAGCCGCGCCGTTGGGCGAACGAGCCGGGCATGCCGGGCATCGTGCATTTCACTGGCCCGTACCCCTACCGCTCCGCCTTCTATGCGGAGTCGCCTGAGCAGGAGACCGAGCGGGCCCTGGTGCATTTGCGTAATACCGTCGTCCTCGAGGGGGCCAGCACGGTGGCCGCGGTCATCCTAGAAACGGTGGTCGGAACGAACGGCATCCTCGTCCCACCGCCCGGCTATTTGGCGGGTGTTCGCGCCCTGTGCGACGAGTTCGGCATCATGATGATCGCCGACGAGGTAATGGCCGGTTTCGCCCGCTGCGGCGAATGGTTCGCCGTCGATCACTGGGGCGTTACCCCCGACCTGATCACGTTCGCCAAGGGCGTCAACTCGGGGTACGTACCGCTCGGCGGTGTCATCATGTCGCAGAAAATTTATGACGCCTTCCTCGACGATGTCTTCTACGGAGGCCTGACGTACTCGGGTCATCCGCTGGCCTGCGCCGCTGCCGTCGCGTCGATCAACATCTTCAAAGAAGAAGGCATCGTCGAGCACTCCCGCGCACTCGGCGAAGACACCATCGGCCCGGGGCTAGACAAGCTCGCTGCGAACCATCCGTCGATCGGCGAGGTGCGTGGACTGGGCACGTTCTGGGCGATCGAGCTGGTGCGCGACCGCGCAACCCGCGAACCGATGGTGCCGTTCAACGCCAAGGGCGCGGATGCGGCGCCGATGGCGGCGATCGGTAAGGCGTGCAAAGACCGTGGCCTGTGGCCGATGATCGCTGGCAATCGCATCCACGTTGTGCCGCCCTGCACCACCTCCGTCGACGAAGTGGAGCAGGGTCTATCGATCCTGGACGAGGCGCTCACCGTTGCTGACTCCTACACCACAGGCTGACCCGTTCGCACGCTTGAAAACCGTTATGTCGAAGGGACGTCAGGCACGCGGAAGGGTAGCTGGCGGTTGCGTGGGACACCTGTCACGTCAAAACAGGTATGACGTTTTCCGTTTAGCATTCCTCTTCACAATCCTTAGCCAAGAACGTAGGTTCTCCGTGACCAACTATGCCGACCTCGCGCTGTCTGGCGGCGGCGTTTTCACCGCAGACACGGTTCGTTCCCGCGCCGGGGCCGTCGCGGTCCGCGATGGTGCGATCGTCGCGGTCGGCCGCGACGTTTCGGAACTCATTGGCCCGACGACCGAGAAGGTGGACCTCGCCGGGAAACTACTGGTGCCGGGCTTCATTGACGCGCATGTGCATCCGGTGACGGGCGGACTTCGGATGATGAAGTGCGATCTGTCGGGCGGCGAAACCCAGGCCGACTATCTAGCGACAATTGCGGCCTATGTGGCGGTGCATCCGGACGAGCAGTGGATCACCGGCGGGGGCTGGGCTATGGCCGTGTTCCCCGGCGGGACCCCGACGGCAGCAGCGCTGGACGCAGTGACCGGCGGCCGCCCCGCGTTCCTGCCGAACCGCGACGGACATGGTGCTTGGGTCAACACGCGAGCGCTGCAGATTGCCGGGATCGACGCCGCCACACCGGATCCCCGCGATGGCCGCATCGAACGCGACGCTGCCGGAAACCCGATCGGGACTCTGCACGAAGGTGCCATGTCGCTGGTGAACTCATGGCTACCGAAGCCATCTCAGGCGGATCTTGTCGCCGGGCTGCTGACCGGGCAGCGCTATCTGCACTCGCTCGGCATCACCGGCTGGCAGGACGCCATCATCGGCGATTACTCCGATCTCGTGGATCCGGGCATGGCGTATGTGCAAGCCGCGACGGACGGGACGCTGACGGCCCGGGTGGTCGGCGCGCTGTGGTGGGATCGCACGGCCGGACTGGAGCAGATTCCGTCCCTCGTTGAACGCCGCGAGCGCTACCGAGCGGGAAGGTTCGCCGCCACGAGCATCAAGATCATGCAGGACGGTGTGCTGGAGAATTTCACTGCCGCCATCCTGGATCCGTACCTGGATGGGCACCGACATCCTACGGACAATTCCGGCATCTCGTTCGTTTCCCCGGATATCCTCAATGAGGCCGTGCCACGGTTGGACGCCCTTGGTTTCCAGGTGCACTTCCACGCCATCGGTGATCGCGCCGCACGGGAGTGCCTGAACGCCGTGGAACGCGCAGTCGCGGCGAACGGCCGCGGCGACAACCGACACCACATCGCGCATCTCCAGGTCGTTCATCCCGAAGACGTGCCTCGCTTCCGTGAACTCGGAGTCGCGGCCAACATGCAGATGCTGTGGGCGACGTACGAGCCGCAGATGGTCGAGCTCACGCTTCCCTTCCTCGGAGAGCTGCGCGCCGGGTGGCAGTACCCGTTCGGGGATCTGCTGCGCGCAGGCACGATTCTTGCCGCCGGAAGCGACTGGTCCGTATCCACGCCGGACCCGCTCGCCGCAATCCACACCGGAGTGAACAGGATGGCAGCGCCCGGCCTGGAGGAAGGCGATTACCAGCCGTTCCTCGCTGATCAAGCCCTGGATCTAGCGTCCGCGCTGGTGGCCTATACGGCCGGCTCCGCCTGGGTCAACCATCTGGACGACCAGGTTGGCACGATCGAGGTGGGCAAGCGGGCGGATCTCGTCATACTCGATCGTGATCCATTCGCCGGTCCGGCGCAGGCCATCGGTCACGCTCGGGTGACGCAGACGTTCGTTGACGGTGAACGGGTGTACGCGGCCGCCGACGCGTGACGGCGGCTGGCGGCTACCAATGACGTGATACCGGGCGCCTCGTGAGGTCGGCTAATCGGCCACGTGGGTGAGCGGCTGCCACCGACGATGCGCGATAGTGGGTGCGCCTTCCCGGATAAGTTGCAACCGTGGGCGCGCCTCATCGGCCCGGCTACCCGTCGGTGGTTTACGGCTACCTGCCTTGAAGGGGTCGGCCCATTTCGCGCCCGGCCCCGTGTACTCCTGGTCGGCCGCAGCGTGCAACACCCAGTGCGGATCGTAGAGATGCGGTCGACCGACGGCAACCAAGTCCGCGCGACCGGCAAGCAGGATGGAATTGACGTCGTCATAGGAGGAGATCGAGCCGACGGCAATGACCGTGATGTCGTGCGTGCGGCCGACTTCATTGCGGATTCGATCTGCGAACGGCGTTTGATAGCTTCGCCCGAATCGAGGTTGCTCGGTGGAGGTCACCTGGCCGCTGGACACGTTGATGATCTCGATGCCGTGCTCGGCAAGGGCTTTCGAGATCGCCACCGCATCGTCGACGTCGTTACCGCCCTCGGCCCAGTCGGTCGCGGAGATTCGCACCGATAGCGGCTTGTGTTCGGCGAGTACTTTGCGCGCCGCGTCGACGACCCGCAGCGGGAACCGCAGGCGGTTCTCGAGGGTGCCGCCGTAGCTATCCGTCCGTCGGTTCGTCAGCGGGGAGAGGAATGACGACAGTAGATAGCCGTGCGCCAGATGGAGTTCGACGAGATCGAATCCGGCGTGGTCCGCGGCCTGCACCGCGTGAGTGAACTCGGCGACAATGTCGTCCATGTCCGCTTCGTCGAGTTCCCGCGGTGTCTGGTTCGCTGGGGAATACGGAAGCGGGGAGGCGCTGATCACGTCCCAGTTGCCGCTCGGCAGGGGTTGGTCGATACCCTGCCACATCAATTTCGTTGAACCTTTACGGCCGGAATGGCCGATCTGTGCGCCTATCTTTGCCGCCGATTCGGCGTGCACGAAATCGACGATGCGCTTCCACTGTTGCTCCTGCTCGTCGGTGTACAGACCGGTGCAGCCTGGGGTGATGCGTCCTTCAGCCGAGGTGCAAATCATTTCCGTCATCACCAGGCCGGCCCCACCCATGGCCTTGCTGCCTAAATGAACCAAGTGAAAATCGTTCGGCACGCCGTCGACAGCCCGGTACATATCCATGGACGACACCACAATGCGGTTGCCGAGCTCCAGCTCCCTGATCCGATAAGGCTGAAACATGGGTGGAGCCTGCCGATGTTCGGCGGTGCCGTGGCTGGAGGCGGCCTCGTTGGCGACGAACCAGTCTTCGATCTTTTTGACCAGTTCCCAGTCCCGCACTCGGAGGTTGTCATGGGTGATGCGGCGGCTGCGGGTCAACAGGTTAAACGCGAACTGGGTCGGGTCCTGATGGACGTACTGACCAATATTCTCGAACCATTCCAGGCTCGCCTGAGCCGCGCGCTGCGTCGACTCGACCACTGGCCGCCGCTCGAGTTCGTATGCCTGCAGCGCCGTCTCGACGTCGGAGTGTTCGTGCAGGCAGGCGGCGAGCGCCAGCGAATCCTCCATCGCCAGTTTCGTCCCTGAGCCGATTGAGAAGTGCGCAGTGTGCGCGGCGTCGCCGAGCAGCACGATGTTCTTGTGCCGCCACGTGCGGTTGCGGATGGTCGGAAAATTGATCCACTTCGAGTTGTTGGTCAGGACGTGGTGGCCGTCCAGGATGTCCCCGAATAATTCGGTAATCCGGTCGACCGATGGCTTGTCGCTCTCGCCAGGTGCGAGACCCAGCTGGGCGATATCGGCAAACGCGCGCTGCCAGACCAACTCGTGCATCTCGACGATGAATGTGGACCCGGTAGCGCTGTAGGGGTAGCCATGGATTTGCATGACGCCGTAAGGGGTTTCGCGAACGAAAAACGTAAACGAGTCGAAAACCTTGTCTGTCGCCAACCACATGTATTTGCAATGCCGCTGGTCGATATCTGCGCCGAATTCGTCGGCGTAGCGGTTCCGGATTGCTGAATTCAGTCCGTCGGCCGCGACCACCAGGTCGTATTCGGCGCTGAGCCGAGCGATATCCGGAGCCCCGGTGCGGTAACGAACGTCGACGCCGAGATCTTCACACCGCTGCTGCAGTATCGAAAGCAGTTCCTGGCGGTTCATCGCCGCGAAGCTCTGCCCGCCGGACGTAATGACGGTGTCGCGGAAGTGAACATCGATGTCGTCCCATTCGGCGAAAACGGCCGACATGCGCTTGAAGACCTCGGGGTCGGCATGTTCGATGCCGCCCAGCGTTTCGTCACTGAAGACGACGCCGAACCCGAACGTATCGTCCGGAGCGTTTCGCTCCCACACGGTGATCTCGTGCTGTGGGTCGAGTTGACGGACCAAGGCGGCGAAATACAGGCCGCCCGGGCCTCCTCCCGCGATCGCGATCCGCATCGTGGCCCCTTCCGTCGATGTTCCAAAAACATGAGTATGTCGCGTTAATGACGACCGCCATGATCTCACATTAAACTGCTATAGTGGGGCCGCGGCAAGGGCTGGTTTGTATTGGCTGCTTTGTAGTGGATGAATCTCGGGACGCCGGCCAGGCACAATTGAAAGCTTCGAGTAACGACAGGATGCCGAGCTTCGGCTCGGACGGCGATGGGACTCCCCTATGAACCAGTTCACGCTTACGGCGCCGCAGCGGGAATTTATCGATGACATTCATCGGGTGGCGGTAGATCACCTCCGCGAAGTGGCCGCCGCCGGAACTGCCGGCCATGTCAATCGTCCGTTGATCCACGCGCTGGGTGCCCATGGGCTACTAAAGCGGCTGTTCGGTGGCGACGGTGCCGGCGAAGGCCGCAAAGCCGCGGCGCTTGACCTGTGCTTACTGCGCGAGACTCTGGCCGAAGTGAGTACCGAGGCGGAAACCGCGCTGGCGCTGCAGGGCCTGGGGAGCTACCCGTTCCTGCTTTTCGGTAGCGATGCAGTGATCGACCGATGGCGACCCGCCGTCGTGAGTGGAGACGCTGTCGCCGCCTTTGCGCTATCCGAGTCCGGCGCCGGGTCGGACGCGGGGGCGTTGGCGCTGCGCGCCGAACCCGACGGTGACGGCTGGCGTTTGCACGGCGATAAGTGTTGGATTTCTAACGCGCCGGAGGCCGACGTCTACACAGTTTTCGCGCGCACCACGCTGGATGCAGGTGCGCGTGGCGTCACCGCGTTCGTGGTTGCCGGGGACAGTCCGAGGCTGTCCGGGGACCACCTCGAGATGATCAGCCCGCACCCCATCGGGCGACTGGACTTCGACGGTGTTCGGGTGGGTCCGGAAGATGTATTGGGCGAGGTCGACAAGGGCTTCGTGGTCGCCATGAAAACGCTGGATCTGTTTCGGCCGAGTGTGGGCGCATTTGCCGTTGGCATGGGCCAGGCAGCGTTGACCGAGGCCATTTCGCACACCACCAGCCGGAAGGCATTCGGTGGCGTGCTCAGCGACCAGCAGGCCGTCTCGCACACATTGGCTGATATGGCTGTCCGGCTGGAAGCGAGTCGGCTCCTCGTGTACGCCGCAGCGGCCGCCTATGACGCCGGCGCCGAACCAGCCGAAATCACCCGACGGGCGGCAATGGCCAAGCTCTACGCGACGGAGAGCGCGCAGTTCATTGTCGATTCGGCCGTCCAACTCGTGGGGGCGCGCGCGTTGCAGCGAGGTCATCTGCTGGAGCATCTCTATCGTGAGGTGCGGGCTCCCCGGATATACGAGGGCGCCTCCGAGGTGCAGCGCACCATTATCGGTCGCTCACTCATTCGTTCGGCGCGCTGATCTCGACCTCCGGGATTTCTGCTACGACCCACCAAGGAAGGACGTTATGACGAGGAAGAGCCCGTTCCGCGCGTCTGCTCCGATCACCAACGAGTGGCAGCACTTCGACTTTCGCGTGGTGGACGCCGTCGCTACCGTCACGCTCAACCGGCCGGACAAGTTGAATCCCCTCACCTTTGAAAGCTATGCGGACCTGCGCGATCTGCTTCGGGAACTTCCGGATCGCGGGGACACCCGCGTGCTGGTGATCCGCGGCGAAGGCACAGCATTCTGCGCCGGAGGTGACGTCAACGAGATCATCGGTGAACTCATTACCATGGGCGCCAAAGACCTAATGGCGTTCACGAAGATGACCGGCGACGTGATCCGAGCGATGCGCGAGTGCCCAATCCCCATCATCGCCGGCATCCAAGGCATCGCTGCCGGCGCCGGTTCCGTGATCGCCTTGGCATCCGACTTTCGGATCGTCGCCGAATCCGGGCGGTTCGCGTTCCTGTTCACCAAGGTGGGATTGTCCGGTGGCGATATGGGTGCGGCCTACCTACTGCCGCGCATGGTGGGCGTCGGCCGCGCGACTGAATTGCTGATGCTCGGCGACACGATCGACGCCGCTACCGCAGATCGGTACGGGCTGGTCAGCCAACTAGTGCCGGACTCCGGGTTGGATGAGGCGGTCGATGCGTTGGCACGGCGCCTGGCCGACGGCCCGACCCTGGCGTATTCGCAGACCAAGGTGCTCATTACTCGGGAGCTAGATATGCCGATCGGCAGCGCGATGGAGCTCGATGCGATGACGCAGGCTCTCCTAATGACCAGCGAGGACCATGCGGAGTTCCATGCAGCCTTCAATGCCAAACGGAAACCGGAATGGACGGGCCGATGACGACCTCCCGGGTCTGTCTGGTCACTGGCGCCAGCCGGGGTATTGGGCGCGCCGTCGTGGCAGATCTCATCGCGAGCGGCCATCGGGTGGTCGCGGTGGCGCGGCAGCCGGACGCGTTAGCCGAATTGGTCGACAGCGTGGGCGCGGACGCTGCGGATCGCATTGTGACAGTGGCGGCCGACGTGACGGATGCCGCGGCGATTGAACGGTGCTTCCAGGCCGCAGAATCTGCATGGGGCTCGGTCGAAGTGCTAGTAGCCGCCGCGGGCGCGGGTGAAGCCGCACCACTGGCCGAAACCTCGGATGAGCTGTGGGACCGAATGCTCGATCTCAACCTGACTGCCCCATTTCGGTGCTTGCGACGTGCCATACCGGCGATGACGGCGGCCCGCTGGGGGCGGGTAGTCATGATCGGATCGGTGGTATCCAAGCGGGGCGAGCCAATGATCAGCGCATACACGGCGAGCAAACACGGTCTCCTCGGGCTGGCGCGGGCGGCCGCAGCGGAACTGGCATCCACCGGTATCACAGTGAATACGGTGTGCCCTGGATACGTTGATACGCCTATGACGCAGCGCACCGTCATCGGGATCAGCGAGCGCAGCGGACGGAGTCTGGCTGAGGCGCGGCAGGTCCTCGAACGACGCCAGCCCATCGGGCGCCTGATCGACCCCACTGAAGTTGCTGCCGCTGTGCGGTTTTGTATCGACAACGGGGCCGTGACCGGTCAGGGACTCAACATCGACGGAGGAGCAGTGCAGTCATGAGCACCATCGAATACATCAATCCGCCGGAACTCGGTCCCCCCTCAGGTTTTTCGAATGCGGTGCGAGTGGGCAGCGCGGTATACCTCGCTGGGCAAACCGCGTTGGATGACACCGGCACGATCGTCGGCGACACGATGGTGGAGCAGTTTGATAAGGCAGTGAGCAACATGCTGACCGCGCTGCAGGGCGCGGGGGGCAGGCCCGAGCATCTGGTCAGTCTGACCGTGTACATCGTCGATATGGAGCAGTACAAGTCGAATCTGCGCGGTATTGGTGAGGTGTGGAAACGGCGTATCGGGACAGTATTTCCAGCGATGGCGGCCGTCGGCGTTGCTCGGCTCTGGGATATTGAGGCCCTGGTGGAAGTTCAAGGCATCGCTCACCTGAGTTAAAGCTGGGGTAGCGGCAGTCCCGGGTTCATCCTTGGACGAGGGATTTCGCGTGGGTCATGGCCGGGCCGCTCAGTGCTCCGGCTAGGTCGTGGAATAGTTTTTCCGCTGTCATTCCGTTCCACTCTGGCGGCAGTAG
>JBDTAR010000127.1:0-5786 GCA_039924545.1 Nakamurella sp.
CAGATCACCAGCGCTGCCGCAACGATGAGTGCGATGCCGATGACGATCAGCATGCTTCCCGAATCGGCAGCGAACGCACAAAGCCCGGATTGGTCGTTCTTAGCGCACGCGCTACCGGCGCCAGCGACGAGACTTCCGGCGGTCATGCTGATCAGGGAAGAGACGATGGTCAGCCCACCCCAGATGAAGGCCAGGACGGCGGCCGTCTTGACCATTCCGGGTCGACTGGGGGTCGCGGTCCGATTTCCGGAGGAAACGCCGGGGTCGGCTGGCGGAGGCGTGCCGGTCGGTGAGGTCGTCATGGATGGTCTCCTTGGTTTGGTGGTGCCGCTCGTTGCTTTCAGTGATGAGTGACAGCCAGCGTGATGGGCGCTCTGGTTGGCGTCGGCGTTGCTGCTTAGTAGCCGAGGTTAATGTGCGCCCGGTGGTGGTTGCCTTGTTCGATGATGTCGACGAATCCGAGGGCGTAGTCCGCGCCGGAGATTTCGCCTCCGTCTTCGGGCTGGAGCGCGACGTCGTCGCCGATGCGGTAGCGGCCGAGTCGTTCGCCGGGAACGTGGGCGCCGAACTTTCCTGCCGGGCTCACGAACACCCAGTCGAGCGTTGTGGGGGTGGCAGGGAGGTCGTCGGCGACGAGCGCCGCGACAGTTGTCAGTTCTGCGTGGAGCTCTGCGGGGGCGTGGCTGAGGTCCGCCGCGAAGCGTGGCGCTCCTGGCGCGGGGCGTAGCGACGAGAACCCGCCCACAATGAACAGTGGAATTCGCGCGGTGTCGGCGAGGCGCGCGATGGTGGCATACACATCCCGGAAACTGTCGGTGAGCGCTCCGCGCGGAGACAGTGCGCCCACTACGACATCGGCACCTTGGATCGCGGCGGCCAGCGCGGGCTGGTCTGATGCGTCGCCCTGGATGTAGGTCACGTGGGGGATCTGCGAATCCGGTAGTGAACGACTGAACGCGGTGACCTGGTGGCCGCGGGCGGCGGCCTCCGCGACGATTGCGGATCCGGCGTAGCCGGTGCCGCCGATGACGGTGATGTGGGACATTGAGTGCCTTTCTTCGAAATGGTGGCTCCGAACGGTAGCCTGTAGTCACTGTAAGAGAGCAAGTCGCCGAGTGGAAGTAGGCACTTTATGGAAACCACCCGATCGGATTCGATGTTCAGCGGTAACCCGTATCGTGCCAACTGCCCGACGCGCCGCGTCCTGGACCGCATCGGCGACCGATGGACGGTCCTCGTCGTCGGGACTCTAGAAGGCGGAGAGGCGCGGTTCTCCGAGCTGCGTCGCCGCGTCGAGGGCGTTTCACAAAAAATGTTGACCCAAACACTCCGTGCACTCGAGCGCGACGGGCTCGTACTCCGCACCGTGTATCCGCAGGTGCCGGTTCGCGTGGAGTACGCGCTCACCGACGCCGGTCGCACTCTTTTGGAACCTCTGCGCGCGCTCCAGAACTGGTCGATAGAACACTTAGGAGACGTGTCGCTGTCGCAGGAGGCCTACGACCACGCGAATCAATGACGAGAATCCACGGCGGGCTTGTGCGCGGACACATTGGTAGGCGGCGCGGAGCCTGACCGGCGACGATTGGCAGGCCGTCGCCGATCAAGCTTTTCGGGGCGACCGGCGCTTAGTTGAGCTGAGGTTCTTTCAGTGTCGGATAGTCGAGGTAGCCGTGCTCGTCGCCGCCGTAGAACGTCGCCCGGTCCGGCGAATTGAGCTCTGCGCCTCGGTGCAGGCGCTCCACCAGGTCCGGGTTCGCGAGAGTCATGGACCCGACAGTGATGACATCGGCGAGACCGCTGACAATATCGCGCGCCCTAGTGGGCAGGTCGGCGCCGGCGCGATTGAGTAGCAGCGTTCCCGGCCAGCGGTCCCGGAGCTCGGCCAGCAGGACGTCGTCCCGGCCCGCGATGTGTAGGTAGGCGAGGTTCAGTGGGGCGAGCGCCGAGACGAGCGCGGGATACAGGTCGGCGACGTCATCCTCGACGATGTCGTTGAGGGGGTTGCCCGGCGAAATTCGGATTCCGGTACGGCTGGCGCCTATCTCGCCGGCCACTGCGGCGGCGACCTCGACACTGAGCCGGATGCGATTGTCGATCGAGCCGCCGTACAAGTCCGTGCGGTGATTGGCGTTGCTGGACAGGAATTGGTGCAGCAGGTAGCCGTTCGCGGAATGGATCTCGACACCGTCGGCGCCCGCTTCGATGGCAGAGCGCGCCGCGATTCGGAACTCGTCGACCACGCCGCGCACCTCGCCGGCCGACAATTCTCTCGGTTCGGGGACCGGCTGCGGTCCGGTCGCGGTGAACATGTTCACGTTCGCTGCGATCGCAGATGGCGCTACTGGCTGCCGTCCATGCGCAGTGTTGTCCGGGTGAGAGACCCGGCCAACGTGCATGAGTTGGATCACGATGCGCCCGCCCGCCTCATGCACTGCGTCGGTCACGATCCGCCAACCGGCGACATGTTTTGCGCTGTGGATTCCCGGCGTGTTGATGTACCCCTGTCCGTCCTCGGAGGGCTGGGTGCCCTCGGTGATGATCAATGCGGTGGACGCTCGCTGCGCGTAGTAACGGGCGTTCATGCCGGTCGGCGCCCCCTCCTGCGGCGCGCGGCTGCGGGTCATCGGAGCCATAGCGAGGCGGTGCGGCAACTGTAGTGCGCCGGCTCCAACCGGCTGCCACAACGCTTCGAGCACAGTGGGGTTGATGGTTTGTGGCTGTTCGATGGTCGTCATGCGTGGATCTCCTAGTGTGAGACGTGCTGTGGTGTAAGGGGTTTGAATACCGACTCAAGCGCTGGTCGGTATTAGAACGGGGGTGAGGGCAACAACCGGGATGACCCTGCTGGTGCGGCGTTGATACCCGGCAAATCCCGGGAACAGGCCCGCCTGCGCCTCGAACATGCGGTCACGCTCATTGCCGCGCAGCTCCTCGATAGTGACGTCGATCTGCTCGTCGCGTATTTCAATGCTGGAAGTTGGGTGTGCGAGAAGGTTGTAGTACCAATCCGGATGACGATCCGAACCCTTTTTGGACGCAAATACCAAAAATCGTGGCCCTTCGGCCAAATACATCATCGGGTTGACCCGTTCCAGGCCGGTTCGCGCGCCGCGGGTGTGCAACAACAACAGTGGTGCGCCTTCGAATGGGCCCCCGACCTTGCCGTGGTTCGCCCGAAACTCGCCGATCGTCCACGCTATGAACTCTTCAGGTGTGGTCATCGCGCACTTACCAACGAGGCGCCCACGAACGACGCACCGACCAATTCGTTGACATAGCCGGAAATCGACCGCGGGCCGCGGCCGAGGATCGCTTGCAGGACAAGGGAATTCCCGCCATGAAAGCCGTGCTTGTCGTAGTCGGCGAACATGGCACCTAGCCCGTCGGGCAAACCTGTCGGCAGCGCGCCGACCGGCATGTCCTCGGCCGTGATGCGCTTGCCGGACGCCCTCGAAAACAGCGCCGCCAACTCCACTCGATCGATCGTTTCGGCCGCGAGCTCGAAGGTGCCGTGGGACAGTCGCTGATCGGTGAACGCGAGCGCGGCCACATCGGCGACGTCACGGTAGTCGACGTAGCTCATCCGGGAATCCTTCGACCAGGGCATCACGAGCGTGCCCGCGCGAAGGGCCTGGCGCCATGCCCCGTTAAGGCCCTGCATGAACATGGCAGGTTGCAGAATGGTGAAGTCCAGGTCCGACGCATACAACGCCGCCTCGATCGGGCGCGTGCCAGCATGGTTCTCCAGCGGCAGCGACGGGTGATACACCCCGGAATACACGAGCTTGCGAACCCCGGCACGCTCCGCCGCTGCGATGAAGTCGAGGCCCCACGCTGTGGCGTCGGGAGCGAAAGCGGGGGTGATCAAAAACGCCCCGTCCACACCGGCCAGTGCGGCGTCCACGCTCGCCGGATCGCCGAGGTCGAACGGCGCCGTCTCGCGCGCCCCGAGCTCGGACATGCTGATTGCTTTGTCGGGGCTGTGCACTGCGGCCCGCACGTGCAGACCGTTCCGGACCAACGCGGGCACTACGAGGCTCGCGAATGTGCCGGTCGCACCGGTGGCAAGAACTTTCATGACAGGCTCCTTCTATTGATTACCTGTCTGAACAAGTAATTGAAGCCTTCATTTATTCCCACCAGGTCAACTGATATTTGATGATGCGTTCCTGTCCGAGCAATAGAATGGCCCTGGACCTGGGCAGCACACGTAGTAGGAGGCCACAAATGGCAGCGAGATCACGCACGTCGCGAACCGGCACAGCTCCCGCCGCGACGGCAGCGACGCCGCTCAGACAGCCCACGGCGGCAGCGGGCGGGCCCATCAGCCACGCCATTTTCCGGGTAGCTCGGCTGCACCGCATGCTTGCCGGGTCACTATTGCGTCCTACTGGGCTCTACCCCGGCCAGGAACTGGTGATGATGCACCTGTGGGATAGAGGCGCGCAGCGTCAAACCGACCTGATCAAGGTCCTCGACTCCGATGCCGCAACCATGACCCGAACGATCCAACGCCTGGAGCGCGCCGGATTCGTCCGACGCCGACCCGACCCGAGCGACGCACGCGCCGCACTGATCGAACCCACCCCCGCAAGCCAACACCTGCGCGCAGAAATCGAAAACATCTGGCGGCAACTCGAATCATTAACCCTAGGATCACTCACCGACGCGCAGCAACAGACGACCCTCTCGACACTCGAGGAGCTGGAACGAAACCTACTCGAAAACACTTCCGAACCCTGACAACCACGAACCACACCACCGAATGGCAGTGACTCCTCACTTCGCTCGGCCAACCACCATCGTCGCTTCGAGGGCGAGCAGACTCACCCTCCCCCATCCCCTACGGCAGAAGCGGTTGGATTTCGTCCCACCCGGAAGCAGGGTCTATAGCGTCGAGGTATGCGCTGACCTGCGGCGTATCCTCATCGCGATGCCGCGAAGCAGACTTGTTTCGCCGATAGCTGTGCGCAAGACGTGGGCAGAATAAGGGCAGGACGCTTTTAACACCATTTCGAACAGTAACGAAAACCGCCCTCCACCTGGCATTAAGACCCAAATGAAGGACGAATTTCAACGCGGTAGCGGTGGGATTTGAACCCGCTTAAGGGTCCTAGTCGGGGCAACAATATGCTTTCTGAGCTGCGCCTATTCATCAGTGGCGATCATGCAAGGCGGGCTGTTTCGCCAGAGATTGTGGGTGGAATGGGGGCGGGCCAGAAAAGGCGATTGGGCAACCGGCACCGCATGATCGGGCTGGATCTCCCACGCGGGAAATCTGTCGGGTCAGTCACCCGCGCCCACGAAGTCGCCTATCGCTGACGGTAGCTCGAGGACTCTCACGGTGGCTACCGCCTCGCGCACACGCCACAGCAGCGCGATGCTGTCGGGTCGCATTCAGTCCTTCACTGGTCTCGTGCAACTGCGCTGCAAAGTGCAGATTCCGGAATGCATTACGAAAAACCCGATCGATAGTCCTACCGACACGATCTTCCAGCGCCCATGTCAGCCCGAAATAGCGTCCACCCGGATGAGTTCATCGCTGGCCGAAAAGCACGATCCGCCAACACCTGTCGCCTACAGGAAACGGGGCCTCCCGATGCCATTTCCCAACCCCATGATGAAGGTGCCCGCCGTTAGAAGCGAGCGAAGAACTCGTCGAAGGCGTCCAGGTCGTGGATGTGGAACCAACGTTCCTTCTGCAGTCCATCGCTGAAATACATCACCGAACTGGCGCCGAAGAACCGCTCCTCGGCGTCGATCGTTGCGCCGAAGCGCTGGGC
>JBDTAR010000128.1:0-24779 GCA_039924545.1 Nakamurella sp.
GCGATACTCGCAGGACCTTATTGAGACGGAGTACGACCTCCTTGGGGTGGAACGGTTTGGCGATGTAGTCAGCGGCGCCCAGTTCCAACCCTTCGAGTCGGTCGCGTGGTTCGCCCTTGGCGGTGAGCAGAATGACCGGCATACCGAACTCGTTCTTGATCCTTTCGCAAAGCTCAAGACCTGAGTGCCCAGGTAGCATAACGTCGGCGAGAACCACGTCGACGTTTTCATCCCGCAAAATAATCATTGCCTCTTCCGCCGAGGCTGCAGCAAGGCAGGTGAATCCATACGTCTCGAGCGAGAACGACAAGACCATACGCATTTGTGGTTCGTCGTCCACGATTAGCACGGTTGGCTGATCTGACATTTACATCACCCTAGTTTGGGTATATAAACAATGATTGTGGTTCCTGACGCGATTGTGGTGTCAACAAATATTTTTCCGTGGTGCAGGTTGACGATCATGCGAGAAATCGCTAGTCCGGCACCAACATTATGCGATTGCCCGTGATCGCTCTGGTAGAACTCGAAACTAGTTTCGCGTTGCTTCTGCGTCATCCCGTCGCCATCATCCGATATAGAGATCTTCAAACCCTCGTCGGACTGGAACAGTCGTATCCATACGCTGGTCGCGTGCCGGGTGGGCTGGGCAGCGTTGTTGATCAAGTTGATCAGGGCCTGGCGGAACAGATACTTGTCGATGTAGACGAGTCCCGGAGCATAGTGCGTGTCTGTCACGATCGGGATCGACGAGACTCGGCGTAGCTCCGTCGCGGTATCGGTGACCAAGCGTTGAATATTGCAGAACTCGAATTTTGGGGTAATCAGCGACGCTTCGGCGCGCGCCATCGTCAGCGTCTGCTCCACGATCGTCGTGACATGATTCGTGTTGTTCTGAATGACTTTGAGCAGCTGCAACTCTTTGTACTGAATGCTATCTGAGAGGCGCTCAATCAATAGATTCGCTGAGGCATTGATCAAAGCAAGCGGTGTCCGGATCTCGTGGCTCACATAGGTCAGTTGCGTGGCGCGGCGTTCAGCGAGTGTTCTGTGCCAGAGGAGCGCTCTCGTTCTGTGTTTGACAAGTCTCAATAGTCGGAAGATCGCGGCAATGAATAGCGCGATAACCACAAAAAGCGACAGTGTCATCATGGCGCGGCCCACCGCAGTGTGGAATGTGCGCGATGACGATGATTCCCGTCAGAGCAGGTCAGGACGTACACAGTGATCATCTTATCCGCGTAGGTGGGCAGCGGTCCTGCATGTCCTCGTTCCACAGGGCCAACGCCTTGTGTTCGTCAACCCGAAAGCGACGACGAGACCCGAATAGCTTCCGGCACGAGTTCGCCAGCTACGTAATGGCGCACACCACGGGGAGGACCTGCCGCCGCATTCACTCAGCTCGCTCCGAGCTCGGCAGCAGCCATGTCTGGGACGGCCGTACTTTCAAGCCCACCTCAGCACCGCGATGCAACACCCCCATCAATCCTTCGCTGCCGGCGCTCACTGTCGCCACCAGCGGGCCGACCGCTGAGTCGAGGTCATACTCAACGCTGCCGCCGAAATAGGTGCTCGACACGACCGTGCATCGTCGTATCGGCGAATCGCTGTCCGTCGGCTCCTCGAGCGCAAGAGCTTCCGGGCGCACGAGCAGTCGTGCCTTGTCACCAGGTTTCACGGCAGGGTGTGTCGGCGCCGCAATCAGCTCGTCAAACACAGTTATTTCTGCCATGCCGTCTGCAATACTGATGACGTCCACGTCGATGAAATTCGCCTGCCCGATGAAGTCACCGACGAAGACCGAATTGGGACGCATATAAATCTGCTCCGGCGTGCCGATCTGTGCGACCTTGCCGCCGTTCATCACAACGATCCGATCCGACATGGTCATCGCCTCGGCCTGATCATGCGTGACGAAGACAGCCGTCGTTCCGAGGCGCCGCTGAACGGTCCGGATCTCGCTGCGCATTTGGGCGCGAAGCTTTGCGTCGAGATTCGACAACGGCTCGTCGAACAGCATGACCGCGGGTTGCATCACCATTGCCCGGGCCAGCGCCACCCGCTGTTGCTGCCCACCGGAGAGCTGACGCGGGCTCTTGTTTCCTTGGTTCATGAGATTCATGGTGACGAGCGCGAGCTCTACTCGATCGCCGATTGCACGGCGGGATAACCGCTTGAGCCGTAGTCCGAACGCGACGTTCTCCCACACTGACAAATGAGGAAATAGAGCGTAGCTTTGAAACACCATAGAGATTGGCCGTTTGTTGGCAGGAACTTGCGTGATGTCTCGGTCACCAACGTGAATGGTGCCAGCAGTGGGTGTTTCGAACCCCGCAATCATCCGGAGCGTTGTGGTCTTCCCACACCCGGACGGCCCCAACAACGTGACAAACTCGCCTGCCACCACATCCAGAGTTACATTGTCCACCGCCAGCGTGCCGACCTGCTGATTATGCGCGGCGTGTTCATCCACGAACCGCTTTGACAGCCCTCGCAGCGAGAGCGACGCGGCTCCGCCGTTGTTCAACTCCGACAAATCCCGGCTCTCGACGCCCATAGTTTGCTCCATTACAGGACCTCCGATTCCGGCCTGTTGGCCGCGAGCATAATTGTGGCATTCCCAGTTTTTTTCGAGCGCCGACCGTTGAAGATATTGATAATTCCTATTGCTATCAAAACAATCAAGATTAGTATGCTGCAATAAGCAAATGCAATGCCATACCTCGCAGCGCTTACTTCATTATTGATAGCAACGCTTATTACGAGTAAATTAGCGGTCGTGATAAAGATGACGGGAGAAAACGTCGTCATCGAACGCGCTATCGCATACGTGGCGCCGGACATTATCGCAGGGCGGATCAAGGGCAGCGTTACCTTCCGCCATGTTTGGAATGACGTGGCACCCAGGTCCGTCGCGGCCTCCTCTATGGATGAGTCCAGCTGCGCGATCGAACTGCTGCCTGCGCGCAGCGCGGCGGGGATACTCCGGACTGTGAATATCATGACCAAAGCGAGTTGCCCGCCGAGAACCGCTCCTCCTGTCGCCAGAATCGGGAGTACCTCGTGGCCGCCCACCGAATAGCTGTGGCCGAACGCAAGGGCATAGCCGATTCCGATCACGACCCCCGGCGCGGCAATACCAAGCATCCCCAGCAGATCGAGGATGCCACCCAACCGTCGCAGATGACGGATGCTCAGCCAAGCGATGAGCAGCCCGATCACTGTAGCGAGAGGAGCCGCGATCAGCGCCAGTATCGTTGTCGTTCGGACCGGTTGGAGCCCAACGCCAAAAAGCACGTAGTGGAAGTTGGCCAGGGTGAACGTGTTGTCAACGCCGATGTACTGGACGAAGCCGCCGAGGAAAATTACCAGGTAGACCGCGATGACAATGGCGCCAATGATGTATGCGAGGGCACCCAGGATCACTCGGCTCTTCCCGTGCTTGATGACCTCTATCTCTCCTGCCGGTTTACCCGTGACAGAGGCAACGTCCCGTTTCGTGACCCAGTGGCGCTGGATGAGGAATATGAGGACACCCGGAATCAAAAGGCCTAAGGCATATCCAGCTGCCGTGTCAAAGTCGGCCGTCGTCGTCACCGCCTGATATACCGACTTAGCGAGAACGTCGTAAGAGCCGCCGATCACAAGTGGGTTAGCCAGGTCCGCCAGCGACTCCACAAAAAACAGCAGGAACGACGCGACTAGCCCCGGCATCATGAGCGGCAACGTCACTTTGATGAAGCGTGAAAACGGCGTGGCACCAAGGCTGAGCGCTGCTTCATCCAGCGATCGATCTAAGTGCTGCAACATGCCGATCAGGTTGATGTAGGAGACCGGGAAGAACGCCAGGACAAGTGAGGCCGTCATTCCCGTCAGTCCGTATAAATGGATGTCGATTCCGAAAGTACGCGTGAAAATGCCGTTTGTTCCAACCAGGATGATCAGCGACATGGCCGCTGCGAAAGGCGGAGAAACGACCGGCAGCAGCGACAGGAAGTGGAGGATCCGCTTTCCAGGAATCTTGATCCGTACGTGCACGTAGGCCATCAAGAATGCGACGGCTGTCCCGATTAGCCCGACGAGGGATCCCAGAACCAAGGTATGGATGAGTAACTCTCGCCCGTAGGTTGTGGTAAACAAACTGGTCAGGCTGGCCACTCCGGCTGCGGAAAATGCGTGGCCAAAGATCGAGCCGATCGGCAAGACGAAGGAAAACGCCAGCAGGACTGCAATCACCAGAGCGACTACCGTGGTGACCTGCATCCGCTGGCGGGATTGCCCGGAGCGCCCGTGGCGCTCGGGTCCAGGAGCGGTGAGTGGGGCCGGTGACTGGCCATTAGTCGTTTTGACGCTCACGTGTGTTACTCATCCCATCCTGAATACTGACGTGGTGGTAGTCGGGCGAGCCATCTGCCTTATGGCGCGATGGCTCGCCTGACTGATGCCGTCCCAGATAACTCACGTATTTCCGCGAAACGACGAGGCAGATATCAATGCACGATCTCGTCGTCGAAGGCCTTGACGAGATCGTTGTGCGCCTGCCCGGCCTTCCGTGCGTCGTACTTGACGATATTGACGCCCTTCGGGAACGCAGCTAGTGGATCAACCTTGGCCCCTGGATTAGTCGGCACGACGTAGGAATGCGCGTTAGTGGACGGATCTTGCCCCGCCGGGGTAAGGATCCAGTCCAGCAACTTCTTTGCCGCATCAGGATGCGGCGCTCCCTTGACGAGCGCGGTTCCACCGACTTGTGGCCCAGTGCCTTCAGACGGCGTTGTGATAATAAGGTTGTCGCCCGCTCCTTGCACCTTCTGCGTCACGCAGTCGTTGGTGAAAACAATGCCGGTGACCACCTCACCCTGAGCTGCCGCCTGCGCCGGTGCGCCGCCGGTTTGTGCGTATTGCGTGATCTGGCCGTTCAGCTGCTTGAAGTAGTCGAATGCCTTGTCCTTGTCGAGATCGTTGATAATCAGCTGGGTGTATAGGGCGGTGTACGCGGTACCGCTCGCCGACGGATCCGCCATCCCCACCAGGCCTTTGAGCTTTGGATTCAAAAGATCTTGCCACGATGCTGGTGCCTGCACCCCAAGTTCCTTCAAGCGCTTCACGTTTGAGCAGAAGCCGAGGACAGTGTTGTACATCCCGGTCCAGTAGCCGTCAGCGTCCTTGTCGGCATCCGGAATGTCTTTGCGATTCGGCGAAATATACTTCTCGAGGAGCTCCTCGTCCTCCATCGTGTAGTACTCGTCACTCGGGCCCCCGATTACCGCGTCGAACTCCGGGTTGGACTTGCGCAGCTTCAGTCGGGCGACACCTTCACCCGTCGACAGGCGCACGTACTGAGCCTTCGCCCCCGTGTCAGCCGTGTACGCCTTTGTCACCCCTTGGCAATAGAGCTCAGTGAGCAGACACAGAATGTTTACAGTTGAGCCGCCGTCGGACGCCTGAACCGACTGCGACGCATCACCCGAGTTGGTGCTACCGCTGCTGGCAATTGCGCTCGAGGAAGAGGTACTGGAGCAGCCCGCGATGAAAAGCGCGGCTGCGGAAATTGCGACGAGCGCCGTAGTCAAAACAGATTTACGCATAGTCCACCATTTCTCTGATAAAGGATCGGATCAAGGTCCGTCCGACGTTGTAATAAAGACGCTATGGATCGACCATCAACGCCGGTAGATACAGTTGGTAACAGTTGGTAACAGTCGCGTCACCAAGCGGCTAGTAATTACCCAAATGACGGCAGTGACCAGAGTCGCCGCCATGTGAGCCGGAGTCCGGTGCGCTGAAGTCAGAGCCTTCCAAGCCATCGCTGACGCTAGTTTGTCAACCGCTTATCAGTGGCGATGATTGCCTTGAGTGTCGCTGCTACTTGGGGCTAATCTGTCGATATTGTCGTCAACCTAAGGGAATGCGGCCTAACATTCGATGATCGAATGTTGCGTTTCCACTACACAAATGAGATTTCCCCTGGGCTTTCAGCCCACGGGAAATCGCGTTGCTGACGTATCGACTGGGACTGCCGTGATGCAGGGTCGTTCAATATCGGTTTGCTGGTTATGGCCGCTTCCCGATGATGGTGTCTAAGTCAGCGGCTCAAAATCGCGAATTGGTGGACTGCCCACGCCCAAACGTTGGTCGCCACAGAACCACCACCCATCCCCAAGGTCGCCTCTGAAGCCGGGGGCCTCGGCAGCCAGGCGTCGGCCGGTGCTACGTAGGGCATCGTCGTCAGGATCGAATTTCACTAACGCTCGGTTCGGCAAGGATAAGGCCCCGGTCGATGGTCAATACCCGGTCTGCGATCTCGCGGGGGAATCGTCCATCCTGCTCCATCAGCACGACACCAACGCGCCTTTCCCGGAGCTGGCGGATCAGACCCCCAACAAGGTCGACGACGGCTGGCGCAAGGCCTTCTGTCGGCTCGTCCATGACCAGCACGTCGGGTCCTATTAATACCGCGCGCGCGATCGCGAGCATCTGCTGCTCGCCGCCGCTGAGGGATCGACCGCGGACGCGGGATCGCTCCCCGAGCCGGGGAAATAGTTCGATGACCTGCGCCGCCGTCATAGCGTTCTCCCGGTGGCGCAGGCGTGCCACGGCAATGTGCTCGGCTACGGTCAACGACCCGAAAAGTCGGCGCCCCTGCGGAACTAGGCTGATGCCACCCCGGGCCACTTCCACGGTGCTGCAGTCACCGAGATCCCTGTTGTTCAAACGAACGGCACCGCTGCGGGCCCGATGGATCCCGCAGATAGATCGGGCCAACGTCGATTTCCCCGCACCGTTACCGCCGACGATCGCGACCACCTCGCCAGGACTTACCTGGAACGAAACACCGCGCAACACCTCGGCATTCGCGTACCAGGCCCGTAGCCCAATCACCTCAAGCACCATGCGCCCCCAAGTAAATCTCATCGAGGATGTCGCCCGCGCGAACCTCGTCCGGAGTGCCGTCGGCGACGACCTGACCCAAGTGCAAGACTGTGACGTGGGTCGCAAGCCGAAAGGCCAACTCAATATCGTGGTCAATGAACATCACCGTCAACTCCGGCCCAAGACCGAACACGAGTGTGAGGATCTCCTCAGCGTCTGCTGAGGACAGTCCGGCGCCCGGTTCATCGAGCAAAATGACCGAACAGGGCCGAGCCACCGCAACGATGATTTCGAGTTTGCGTTGCTGTCCATACGGCAGCGAGCTAACGCGTACGTCTCGGACGTCGGTGAGCTTCGCCTGTGCGAGCAGCTCGTCGACGCGATCCCAGACTTCGCGCAGTGACCCCCATCGGCGCAACGGGTTAGCGCGTTGCGGACTTTCCGACTGCACCGACAGCGCAAGGTTTTCCGCGACGGTAAGACCCGGAAGCAGGTTTGTAATCTGGAAGGTACGAGCCATTCCGCGACGTGCACGCCGGTAAGGTGGCAGCCGTGTTACGTCCGTTCCCGACATGAACACGCGCCCCGAAGTGGGGGCAAGCAAGCCAGCTGCCATGTTGAGCAGGGTCGTCTTTCCGGCACCGTTCGGTCCGATCAGAGCCCGTCGTTCGCCCGGCTGCATGCGGATCGTGACGTCGTCGTTGATGTGTATGCCGCCGATGCGTTTACTGATGTTCTCGAGTGCCAATGCCGCCGTCATACCGACTCCTTCTGGTCTGCCACACGGGGCTCGGGCGGGTTCCGGCGCGCAATGCGACGCCGGACTAGGCGACGCAGATCCGCAACCTGTGTGCTGGTGTTGGGAAGTAGCGAAACGACGATGTAGATCACTCCGATCAGACCCATCCAGTGCGTGGTCTGCGTGCTCAGCAGGTCCTCTACGATCGTGAGGGCAATCGCCGTCACAGGTACAGCCCACAACGATGCACCGGCAATAACGGCTATCAGCAGGCCCCGTGCAGACACGAGCGCGCCGAGGTCCTCCGGGTTGGCGAATCGATCCAAGTAGGTCTGCATGACACCAGCTACGCCAGCCAGCGCGGCCGACAAAACGAACGCGGCGACCCGGTAGAACATCGGGTTATATCCGAGTGCCGACATGCGCGGCTCACTCTCGCGCAATCCCGCAAGGACTCCACCGAACGGTGAACCGATTACCACCACGAGGAGTACCGCGCAGATGAGTAATACGGCGAGGACGACGTAGTAGAAGTGAGACGGAGTGGCGAGGCTCAACGGTAGCGGCCAGGTATCGGGGCGTGTAACGCCGACTAGCCCGTCCGAGCCGCCGACCGCGCGCCATCGCAGAGCTAGCGAACGCAGCATCTCGGCGAAAGCCAGGGTAACGAGCAGGAACGCGATCCCGGACAGCCGCGTGGTGACGAGCGCGATCGGCACCGCGACGAGACAGGTGAGTAGGACCGAAAGCGCGAGAGTGACAAATAGATTGGTGATCTGCCACTCGGTGACAGCGAGCCCAGCGGAGTACGCGGCGACGCCGAAGAACGCGGCGTGGCCGAACGACGGTAAGTTAGAGATGCGTAGCAGAAACCACACCGCCAGCCCGAGGAGCCCCCAGGTCATACCTCGAGTGACGAGCGTCGTGGCGAATGAGTCGGTGACCATTGGCACCGCGACCAGCGCGATGAGGGCCACGGCTCCTGCGCCGAGTCTGATCTGCCTCATCGTGCGGACCTCCCAAGTAGCCCGGATGGTCGCCAAGCTAGCACCAAAATGACCAGTCCCATCATGGTGAACTCGGCGAACGTCGGCAGGAGTGCCTTGCCGAACGCGTCTGCGACGCCGACGGCGAGTGCGGCAATAAACGCACCCATCAGACTGCCGGGCCCGCCGAGTACGACGACGACGAACGCTAACACCAGGATGGTGAACTCTTGGCCCATCGAAGCACCGAGCACAGGAGCGCCTAAGCCTGCGGCCAGGCCGACGAGCAAACCCGAAATTGCAAAAACCGCTGCAAACAATGGTTTCACCGAGATTGCGGACGCCTCTAGCATTTCCCTGTCGTCGACGCCGGCCCGGACGAGCGCACCGAAGGTGGTGCGCTTCTGTAGCCACCACAGTGCTACCGCAACGACGAGCGCTCCGGCAGCCATCACAGCGCGATACATCGGAAATGAGCTTCCGCCGATTGCCCAAGCGCCGTCAAGTGCTGCCGGTGCCTGTAAGGACGTCGGCACGCCTCCCCACCATGAGCGGGCGATGTCGGCGAATACCAATAGCAGCCCGAAAGTGAGCAGCACCTGGGCGAGCTGGTCACCGCCGAGCTTTCCCCACCGCGTTCGTGCGATTGCGTAGATGATGAGGGAGAGGCCCATTCCGGTCGCACCTGCCGCGAGGAGCGCAATTGCAAATTGCCAACCAGGACCCGACAGGGAGGTGGCGACGTACGCGGAAACGAGGAAAACCGCACCGTGAGCCAGATTGACGAAACGTGCCAGGCCGAACGTTAAGGTGAAACCAGAGGCGAGCAGGAACAGCAACATCCCAAATGAGAGCCCGATCATTAGTTGCAGCATGACCTCGACAGGCGACATCACATACCTCCTCCGATGACCTTTTGTTCGTCCGGCGGTGGCTGCGGCAGATCGGAACTGCCGCAGCCGGGGCGCCTTACGGGATTTGGCCGACGATCTCGTGGACTAACGCGCCGTCTGCGTTCTTCTTGACGGTGTAGTAGTAGGTCGGCGCGATCGCATAGCCGGTCTTTTGATCGAATTCGAGTGTTCCCCATGGTGCCTCGATCTTTGTGGACCGGATTGCAGCCGCGAACGCCGCGCCATCAGTCACCTTGTCACCTACCCGCTTGATCGCATCCAAAAGGACGCCACCGCTCGCCCATGCACCAGCCGTGAAATGGCTCGCGATTATCGGCTTTCCGGTGGCTTTCAGAGCGGCGAGGAATTCCTTGTTCGCCGGGTTATCGAGGCTTGAGGAATAGTAGAACGCGGCACCGACACCGACTGCTGCGTCGCCGATCTGTTTGAGGACGAGCTCCGTAAGCAGGGGCCCGTGCCCAATCAACGGGATTCGGTCCTTCACCCCGAACTTGTCGTACTGCTGCACGAACTTGATGGCGTCAGCGCCAGCGAACCCGGCGAACGTGACATCCGCGCCATCGATTTGTGTGAGGTACGAGCCGAAATCAGTGGTGCCGAGCGGCGCGTAGACCTCCTTCACTATGGTGCCGCCGTTGCCGGTGAAGCCTTCTTTGAAGCCGTCAGCGACCTCGTGGCCGTATGAAAAATCGCTCGCCGCAATAACTGCGGTCTTATAGCCCAGAGTGGTCGCGGCGTACTCGCCTAGCTTCGTCGCGTCGTGTGCCGCAGTGGGAGCAGCGACGGCCGCAGTTGGATACTTCGACAACCCTGCCGGATTGGGAATCGGGCCAAGCTGCGGGATCGACCGCTCCGAGAGCACCGGGCCGACGGCCAGGGTCCCGCTGCCGCTGGCGCAGCAGATTACCGCTGCCACGCCGTCCTTTTCGACCAGCTTGGTCGCCTTGGTGACTGCGATTCCAGGGTCGGTCGCCTCATCTTCGAAGATGAGCTCAATCTTGCGGCCACCGACGCTATTGTCGGCCGCATCAAGCCGCGCCCGCAATGCGGCCTCCATTGGTTTGCCGTAGAGGCCGAACGCACCGGTGTACGGCAG
Organism: Nakamurella sp.; assembly: GCA_039924545.1. Taxonomy (GTDB): domain Bacteria; phylum Actinomycetota; class Actinomycetes; order Mycobacteriales; family Nakamurellaceae; genus Nakamurella. Next base: position 10,609 of record JBDTAR010000128.1, read on the forward strand.
CAGTACCCCGATCTTGATGGGGCCCCCTGTCGAGTCGCCTTCGGAACTACTACTAGCCTCGCTGCTACTACCTTCAGCACTAGTACCTTCGTTGCTACTACCGCACGCTGCGAGCGACAGCACAAGCGTTGCCGCAGCGACAAAAACTGCACCACGCCGCAATAACCAGAGCTGCGGTCGAGAAGTGTTCGACATTGTGTCCTCCTGACACTGTTGGTTCAACAGGGTTGGTGTGGCTAAATTCTGAGTTCTATTGCTTGGTTAACCATTGAAAGGTCTGACAACTACTAGGACGCCATGAGGCCGCTAAGCGCGAATTGGTAAATACAACTTCATCGGCCGCCCCCACAGTCGGCGCGGAGCCGCGGCAGGATCTCACTCCCATATAGCCGCAGGAATCTCTCCTGGTCCGGCCCGGGTGCGTGAAAGATGAGGTGGGTGAACCCGAGGTTGATGTATCGCGAGATGGCCGCGACATGCTGATCGGGGTCACTGGATACTATGAATCTACTGGCGGCGCGCTCGACGGGCAGCGCATCGGCAAGGCGCTCCATCTCGACCGGATCCTCGACTCCGGTTTTCTCCTCCGGCGATAATGCCAACGCTCCCCAGAACCTGGTGTCATTGAGCGCTCGGCCCAGATCGTGATCAAACGAGACTTTAACCTCGATAAGCATGTCGACTTCGGCTTGATCTCGGCCGGATTTCGCAATCCCTTCGCGTACCGCCGGTAGCAGCGTGTCAGTGTAAAGAGCGGGCGCTTTACCGCTGGTCGTGATGAATCCATCACCCACCCGGCCGGCCAACCTGGTTGCGGCGGGACCCGAACCGGCTACGTAGAGCGGCACCGGGGAATCAGGTCGGTCATAAATAGTCGCCCGGTCGGTCTGATAGTAGGTACCGGAAAAATCGACCCTTTGCTCCGCCCAAAGCAGCCGAATCAACGATATGGCCTCCTTTAACCGAGCGAAGCGCTCCTTGGGTTCGGGCCACGCGATGCCGAGGGGCGCTTCGTTCATGGACTCGCCCGACCCGACGCCAAGAATTACTCGCCCCGGAAATAGGCAGCCTAAGGTCGCAAACGCCTGCGCGATGACCGCCGGGTGATACCGGAATGTTGGCGTCAGCACGCTGGTACCAATAGTGACGTGTTCGGTGGAAGCGCCAAGCGCGCCAAGCCACGGGAGCGCGGCCGGTGCGTGTCCCCCATCGTGTCGCCATGGCTGCAAATGGTCGCTGACGAAGACGGAATCAAATCCGAGTTCTTCGGCCAGTACCGAGTACTTCAACAACTCTTTCGGTGCGAATTGCTCGGCCGACGCTTTGTATCCGAACCTGAGCATCTTCACCGCCTACTTTCGTGTATGTCGCTGATCGTGGGCGAAGCTTCGTACGTGGCTCGTTCGGCAGCGAATTCAAGCCCGCTGCGCTTCCAGTTCGGCGGCCGTCGCTCGGCGAACGCTGCCATTCCTTCGTGAGCTTCCGCGCTACGGAACTGCGCGGCGGATTCCGCGATCATTGCGGTGATGAGCCGATCGATGTCGACATTTTGCGTAGCTCGCAGCAGCCTTTTCACGGCGGCCTGTGCCTCCGGTGCACCCGCGCTCAGCTCAGTGACGATCTTCCGGACGATCCCGCGGACTGGTTGATCGTCGATCGCGGTGACCAGACCCAATTCACGAGCCTTGTGAGCATCGAATACCGCGCCAGTCAGAAGCGGAGCGAGCATGGGCCTGCCCACGACGGCGGGAAGGGTCACGGCCATCACCAATGCGGGAGCCACGCCGACCCGCGTCTCCGAGTATGCAAAAGTAGAATCGGGCGCCGCGATGACAATGTCACTGCACGCGAGGAGTCCCATTCCGCCACCACGAACCGCACCGGAAACAACCGTCACTATCGGTTTCGGATACTTCCACAGCTTCACCAACAGTTCGCCTAGCAGTCTCGAATGAGAAGTATCTGCGTCACCGAGCGAGCGTCGTTCACGCAGGTCGACGCCGGAGCAGAAGGTCGTCCCAGTGTGCGTCAGGACGAGCCCGCGGCCGGGCCCGGTGCCGCTCGGCGATACTTGTTCCGTCAGCTCATTGAGGAGTTGCAGGGAAAGTGCGTTCCGGTTGGCGGGCGAATCCAGGACCAGCATGTTGAATCCGCCGACCTGGTCAGCGTGAACGAGGGCAGGCATTACAACCGCCCGGGCAGAATTGGGTGGCCGTCGGTGTCATACCGGTAGAAGCCGGATTTGGTCTTCTTGCCAAGATTCCCGTCGTCGACAAGTCTCTGCAGGATCCGGGGCACCCGATATTGGGTCGCGTCGGAGCGCTGCTGCATGCTCTTGAGATTGTTGAGTCGCACGTCCAGACCAACCAGGTCGGCAAGTTCCAGCGGCCCCATCGGATGCCCATAGCCCAGGCGCATGGCCTTGTCGATGTCGGCTGCGGGTGCCACACCTTCCTCGACCATTCGCATGGCTTCGCTGCCTAGCAACAATCCGAGGCGACTAGTCACGAAACCGGGAACGTCCTTGACCAGAATAGGGTCCTTGCCGAGAGCGGTAGCTAAGGCCAGAGCGTCGCGCACGGTCAGCGGTGTCGTCGACGATGCGGTAACCACCTCCACCAATGGCATCTTGTGCGCGGGGTTAAAGAAGTGCATACCGATGACCCGGCCAGACCCCGCGGCAGCGTCGGCGAGCCGGGTGATACTCATGGTTGACGTGTTGCTGACCAGCAGTGCGGTAGCCCGTGCGGCGTCTGCCAATTGTGCGAAAATGCTGATTTTCAGCTCGACGATCTCTGGCACTGCCTCGATCACAACGGCAGCGTCGGCGACCGCGGAGAGCATGTCAGTCGACAGGGTCAGGCCCGCAAGTACCGTGGCAGCGTCCTTGTCGCGTGCTCGTCTAATCCGCCGCGCAATGGTCGCTTCGGCGCGTTGAAGCATGGCGCCATCGACATCGACGACAGTGGTTGATAGGCCTGACATCAGTGCGGCGGTCGCAATGCCCTGCCCCATCGTTCCGCCGCCGATGACGACCACTCCGCCGCGCAAGCTCAGTTCGTCGGTCATCTGCTGGCCTCCGGCTGGGTACCTTGGGCCGATTCGTGGCGGAGTGCTTTCCGATCGATCTTGCCGGCTGTCGTTCTGGGCAGCGAGTTCACGTAGAACACAATGCGCGGGTAGGCGTATGCACCGACCCGGGCTCGCACCAGCTCCTGTAGCTGCTTGGTCAGCGCGTCCGTGTCGACCACATCATCGGCTAATTTCACAAACGCGGCGACGGCCTGACCACGGACCGGGTCAGGGACGCCGATCGCGGCGCACTCGACAACGGCCGGATTGGCCATGAGGGCGGCTTCGATCTCGGCCGGGCCGATCCGGTATCCGCCGCTTTTGATAATGTCATCGGTTCGGCCGTGGAAATAGATCTGGTGATGGGCGTCGGCATGTGCGGCGTCGCCCGTGAGCAGCCAGCCGCTGCGGATTTTCTTGGCTGTCGCTTCGGGAGCGTTCCAGTAGCGCAACATACAGACTGGGTCGTCTGCGCGAACCGCGATTTCTCCGGTGTCCCCGGCATTGCACTCGTTGAGATCGGCGTCGAGGATTGCGATGGTATGGCCCGGGTAGGCACGGCCAAGGCAGTCCCGATCTAGCGGGCCGAGCACCGTAGCATGGCCGATCAGCGAATTCGCCTCGGTCTGCCCGTAGGCGTTGTTGACGCTGATGCCGAGCTCATCGCGGGCCCAGTCGGTCAATTCCGGCTCGACCGCCTCCGCGCCCAAGACGAGGCTGCGCAGCCGCAGAGTCGCGAGGACCGCTTTGGTGAGATTTCCTGACCGCCGGAGTATCCGCAATGCGGTAGGCGGGAATAAGCCCACGGAGACGCCGGTGGTCCGCAGTACGTCGATCGTACGTTCCGCACTGAAGTGGGTGTCGCGATAGGCGACGACCGTAAGTCCGCGTGCCAGCGGCACCAAGAGTCCGAGAAGTAGTCCGCCGGCCCATGCCCAGTCGACGGGGCTGTAGGCGACGTCGTCGTCTCTGACGTGATCTAACGCTAGGTCGATCGCATGATGTCCCAGTAAGACCCGGTGCCCGTGCAGCACACCTTTCGAGTTCCCGGTGGTGCCCGAGGTGAACAGGAGTAGGGCGGGCGTGTTTGCCTCGGTCGGGGCGAATGTCTCCGAATCGACCGGCGCGGCCTCGATGAGCTGCTGCATTGTGCATTCGCCCGGCGAGTCGGTCGTGGTGACCGCGATTGCGTCGACTTCAGCGGTGAGCACCAACTCCGCGGGGGACCCAGCCGAGACGACGACGCGAGGTGCACTGTCCTCGAAGCGATGCCGCAGGGCGTCCTCACCGAGCACGTTCGAGATCGGTACGACAATCCCGCCGATACGCAGCACGGCGAGTACCGCTATCGCCATCTGCGCGCTCTGCGACAGTTTGATTGCGACACGATCCCCGGGCTGGACGCCAAGACCGACGAGCCCAGCGCCGAACGCAGCGGACTGTTCGTTCAACTGGCGAAATGTCAGCTCCCGTCGTGAAGTTTCGTTCACTTCGATCAGTGCGGTCTTCGCGGGGTCCGCGGAAAGGCAATCGGCGGCGATGTTGTAATTCTCGACGGTCGGCCAGTCGAATGCCTCCTGGGCTGCAGCCCATGAATGGGTGTGCGAACTGGCGAGGTCAGAAAGGCCGATCATTCTGTGCCCTCTTTTTGTACTCGCGCGATGAACTCGGCTGGAAAGCCGAACTCGGTGAGGATCTCTTCGGTATGTTCACCCAGACCGGGCGGCGGCAGCCGGACGGCACCGGGCGTATCAGACAGGTGCACCGGAACCCCGGTCACTCGCAGCGGCCCGGTGTGGTGCTCAACCTCAACGACCATTTCGTTGTGCAGCACTTGTGGATCCGCGAATACTTCTTCGTATCCGTTCACGGGGCCGACGATGACATCGTGCGACCACAAGAGCTCCAAGACCTCTGGTCTCGTGCGAGTACTCACGAATTCGGCGATTAAGGCGTCCAGCGTGTCGCGGTGGGAAACGCGGTTGTCGTTGGTGTCGAAGCGTGGATCGTCGACAAGTTCCGGGCGGCCCATAGCTGTGCATAGATGGCCGAAGAACTTGTCGTTGTAGCAGGCCACGTGAATATAGGAGCCGTCCGCGCACTCGAAGGCGTTGTACGGGGCGTACCAGCCGATGCTGTTGCCCGTGCGCGGCTGCTGTGTCCCGAGCAAGAAGAACTGGCCGGTGTAGGGCGCCTGGATATGGATCAGCCCGTCAATGAGCGATACATCGACCTGCTGGCCACGGCCGGTGTGCTGGCGAGCCCACAAGGCGGACATTGCGCCGAATGCTGCCAATAGTGACGCGACGGCGTCGCCCACGGGTGGTCCGGCCTTGACCGGACCGCCGCCGCTGGGGCCAGTGACAGCCATGAAACCGGTGAGCGCCTGCGCTACCGGATCGATGCCGGGTCGGCCAGCGTACGGGCCATCTGCTCCGAATGAGGACAGCGATACCGAAACGAGGCGAGGATTTTGTGCACTGAGAGCGCCGTAGTCAAGGCCAAGTCGGCGCCGGGCTGTTGGGCGGAGATTGTCAACGACGACATCGGCCCACTGCACTAGACGGGCCAGCACGGCCTTGCCTTCCGAGGTGTGCAGATCGATCGCGACACTGCGCTTGTTACGATTGACGCCCACAAAGACGCCGCTCTCGGTGCCCCTCCGCGGTCCGATACGGCGGGTTTCGTCGCCGTTGGGCGGCTCGAGTTTGATGACGTCCGCACCCAAGTCGCCGAGCAACGTCGCGCAATACGGACCGGCCATCATCGATGCCGCATCCAGCACGTGAACCCCATCCAAGGCCCTCATAGACACCGCCTTACCGTGGCCGAAGGCCGAGTTGACCGGCGACGATGTCACGTTGGATTTGTGAAGTGCCGCCAGCTACCGTCGCGATGACGGAGTCCGCGTAGTGCATCGTCAGCGGATGTTCGTTGATATAGCTGTAGCCGCCGTGTAATTGCATGCAGTACCGTGCAACGTCCGCGTAAAGCTCCGCCGATGCGATCTTTGCCATGGATGCTTCCTTGACGAAAGGCATCCCAGCATCGGCCAACTCACCGGCGTGATAAATGAGCCAGCGCGTCGACTCGGCGCGGGTGAATAGGTCCACCAGCAGGTGCGCCACGGCCTGGAACGTGCCGATGGGCCGACCGAACTGTTCGCGTTCCTTAACGAATCGCAGCGTGTCGTCGAGCACCTGGAGCGTGGCACCGATAAAGCCGGCGCTAATGATAAGGCGCTCCAATGGAAGTTCCGCACCAAGTTCCGTCCAGCCACCGTTGAAGCGGCCCACCAAATCCTCGGCCGGGATCTTGACGTCATCCAGGAACACCTCATACACACCGGTAATGTTTCGACCCATCGTCGGCAGCCGTCGAAGTGTGACACCGGTTGTCTGCGGATCGAGCAGCATCATGCTGATGCCATGCTGCTTCTTTTTCGCTTCGCGATCGGTCCGCACGTATAGCTGGATGAGAGTGTCGGGCAGTCCTGCAGCCTCGCAGAATGTTTTCTGGCCGTTAACCACGAAAACGTCGCCGACGCGCCGGGCTTCGGTGGTCAAAGAAGCGGCATCTGAACCGGCGCCAGGCTCCGTGACACCTATGGAGAGTCGTTGCTTCCCCGCCATCAAGGCGGGTACCACCCGTGCCTTTAGCTCGGCCGATCCGTTTGCAATGATGGTGCGCAGCCCCGAGGCGGTCAGGCTGAAGCAGGCGACTAGGTCGGTGCTGCCACGGCCTAGTTCCTCCGCAACGACGAGCAAGTCACTTTGCGACCCGCCGGATCCGCCGTCACTTTCGAGGATACCGATGCCGTACCACCCGAGCGTCGCAATGCGGTCGAAGACTGCCTTCGGGTAGGTTTTCGCGGCATCCCACGCCAAACACCGCCACTCATCACACTCGTTTTGCACAAGTTTCCGGACGGACTCGCGAAGAAGACCACGAGTCTCGTCAATTGCGCCCACCAAAACCGACATCAACTACTCCTCATCCCAGACATATTCAGGCAACGGCGATGGGTCACGATCAGGGCCCTGCCGCAGCGGTGTCACGGCCGCAGCCAACGCTCGGCGGGGTCGGCTGGCCCACTCGGTCGCCACCTGCCAGGTGCCGTCGGATAACGCACTGCGGTCGCCGAAGATCCGGCTCGCCCAACCCCAATCGACAGCTCGCTCGGCGTCGTAGCTGGCGCCGCCCATAACGATCTCGGCAGCACGCGTCGAGCCAACGACGCCCACTAGCCGGCGCACGATGATCCCAGGAAGACGGAAACCCTTGGCGATTTCAGGAATGCAAAACTTGGCATCCACCACCGTGAAACACAGATCACAGACCATTGCCAGACCCCAACCGGCACCGATGGCAGCTCCGTTGACGGCGGCGATGGTGGGTTGCTCCAGTCGACGGATTTGCGTCAAGATTTCACTGACCAGCCGCACCCGGTTGAGGCTTCCCTGCGGGTCCAACCCCGACTTGAACTCAGCCAAATCGGCCCCTGAACAGAACACGTCACCGGCTCCGGACAGGACTACCACCTTGATTCCGCGACCTTCGGCGATAGATCTCAGTTGTTCCCGCAGTGATTCGAGCAGATGTGTGGTCAATGCGTTTCCGCGGGCCGGCCGGCTCAGCTGCAACCAGGCAACATGCTCTCGGTCGACGCGTTCCAGTTCAGCCATCATTTCACCCGATCCGGCCACACCTGAGGCACCACCACGCTCATCAACAGCTCGGCCGCTTCGACCGGATCCGGGCCGAGCGGCGCACCCACATAAAACTCGTTGTAGCCATGCGCGGCGGCCAAATCCCGCAATTCGATGATCGGCTGAATACAATCAGCCGGCGTCCCAGACACGATTAGCGCATCGGCCAAAGCCTCGGAACATTGGGCCGCGGCGCCTTCGATGCCGAGTCCGTCGTCGAACGCCTTCTTAACTGCTTCGGCCGAGCCGACGTCGAGACCGACCGCAGCGAGGGCAGGCCACAGCCGCGGATTTCCGGCGGTGAGGGCCACCTGCCGACGAGCGAAAGCCCGAGCCCTCTCCCGATCTGCGGACACCGACACATTAATGCCGTAGACCAGCCGGAGCGGCCGCGCGTCCGACGGTCGCTTGCTGCGAACCAGGTCGAGGCCGGAAATCTCGTCAAATCGTCCCGTATCGAATGCCGCCCGCGAAAGAGTCGGCAAATTGCTGGCCGAGATGAGCCCATCAGCATGGGTGGCTGCGGCGCTCAAAATGAGCGGACCGACACCAGCCAGCAGAATGTCCGGATGCTTAGAGACCTCGAAGGCAAGTTTCGCAACTGCCCCGGAACGGAATCCCAACGCTGCGCCAAGCACCGGAAATTCGTCGAGTTCGACCGCGTCTCCAGCCCACAGACCGCGCATCAGAGAAATGGATTCCCGCACTACGGTAACCGGCCGATTCTTGTCGAACAGGCTGTTGACTAGGGCGCCCCCGGTGCCCATCCCCACGACCAGTTCCCGCCCATTCGGCAGAAGCTCGCCCACGGATGCCAATGCGGAGGCCATCTCAATGGGATTGCGCCCGATCGGGTAGGTGACATTTGTGCCGATTCCGCACCCAGCCTGCGCGAGTGCCCCGAGCAGCACATACACGTTCCTGGCCAGCATTTGGTCCTGGACCCACACAGTATCGAAACCGCCAGCTAGCTTCTGCCCGAAGTGGACCAGGTCCCGCGAATTAATCCACGGCGTCATCTGCACACCGAGTCTTGCAGTCATGATGCGACCGTCGCATGCAGCATGGCACTAGCAGCCGTCTCGTGAGCCGGCGATAGGTGCGCCGTTAAGTGGTCCGACCACCGCCAAGCCGAGAACCAGGCGGATTGGTCCGGCAAGTGCTCGCTGCCGTGCTGTTGAGGCTTACATCTGGCCATTACTGGCCTCCTGTCGCTTCGATCTATCAGACGTCATACAACCCGCCCATATTTGGCTTGTCAAGCCTTGACTTGTCGGATGTCTGACCGTAATCTTGCGTCGTTATGACCAACGACACCGAGACAGAACCCCAGGCCATCGTCGCCGGCGGCGACTTAGCGACTGGTATTTCAACACGTCTGCGCCCAGCCCCCGAATACCAATTGCCACCGCGGCACGCCGTAGGCCGCCTGCAGGGCGTGACTGATCGCGTCGTTGATGAAATCAGCTCGTATATCGAATCCAACGGCCTCACCCCCGGCGACCGACTGCCACCGGAAAGGGTATTCATCGACCGATTGAACGTCAGTCGCTCTTCATTGCGTGAGGCACTTCGCGTGCTCGCCACGATCGGCGCCATCGACGTGCGGCATGGCGACGGCATGTTCGTCGCGGCGACCCGCGAGATGCTCAGTGCCGCGCCGGCTGCGCTATTCGATTCGACCGAGGAATACGCGCTGCGGAATCTTGTCGAGACGCGAATCGGTATTGAAATCTCCGCAGTCACAGCCGCCATCCATCGAGCGACCGACGAAGACTTGCTCGGACTGCAACATCTACTTGACGACCAGGAACGTGAACTGGCCGAGAACCCCAATTTCAACTGGGAGCCGCTCAGCTTCGAGATCGCAATCATCGAATCGACCGGTAATACCTGGCTCTACGACGTCGAGATTATGCTCCGCGACGCTTGGCGCGGGCTATCGGACGGACTGCGCACCAGCGTCGGCCGGCACCACGAATGGCAGAGCGAGCATCGTGCGATCCTTGCCTCGATGTGCTCCCGCAATGTGATCCAGGCGCAACGACTAGTGATGGCTCATCTCAGTTTCGAACGTTTCCAGGAAGACATTGACCGGCTCAAAAACCGCCGGGGCAAGTAACCGCGGCGACCCTGGTGTCGCACGAGTTCAAGACAAACAGGAAAGGCAAAAAAAATGAAGTTCGGATTGCGGTTGCCTGGCGCCGGGCCGTACGCGAGTCCCCATGCCATCAGCGCGTTTGCTGCTAAGGCAGAAGAGCTCGGCTTCGACTCGCTGTGGATGACTGACCATATTGCGCTACCGATCGACATCGAGTCGAAGTACCCCTACAGGGAAGATGGCAAGTTCTTTTGGCCTCCTGAAACTCCCTACTACGACAGCATTCTCACCCTGACCTGGGCAGCTGCGGCGACCGAACACATCCGTGTCGGCACTTCGGTCTTGATCGCCGGTTGGCATAGTCCGGTCACCACCGCGAAGGCGCTGGCGACCCTGGACAACTTGAATGGCGGCCGCACTGTTTGCGCTATCGGCGCTGGGTGGATGAAGGAGCAGTTCGAGATCCTGGGCGCGCCGTTCAAGGATCGCGGCGCCCGCACCACCGAATTCATGAAGCTATTACGACACCTGTGGACGGAAGACGTCATCGACTTCCAAGGCGAGTTCTTCCACTACTCGGGCTTCAAGTTCTACCCGAAGCCGATCTCGAAGCCGTCCATTCCGCTATGGTGCGGCGGCAAGAGCACCGGGGTACTCAAACGGGTAGCCGCGGTAGCTGACGGCTGGCATCCGCTGTACATCGGCCCCGACGAACTCGAAGTAAAACTTCGCGAGCTATCCGGCTATCTCGCCGAAAATGGCCGGAGCCTTGATGACATCAGCCTATCGGCCCGGCCTGTCACGCAGGCGACGCTGGACCGCAGCACTATCGACCGATACGCGTCGATGGGCGTGAAACTACTGGTCGCCGACACATCATTTGCGCACGACACACTGCAGGGAGTGCTGGACGAAGTGTCAAAACTCGCCGATCAACTGATGCCGTTCGCGGACTGAGAAAGGACTTCCTGATGCATATTAGCCGACTGTTCCACATCGCCATCAACACGAAAGACCTCACTCGGTCCATAGAGTTTTACCAAAAGCTCGGCTTCACCCTGTTGGTGGATCGCGAGGTTCAAAACGACGTCGTCAAGACCGCCTTCCTGGTGCCGACCGGATATTTCCGAATGGCTCATATGCGAATTGGCGACAACGAACAAGCAACGGTGCTGGACATGGTCCAGTGGTACGACCCGCCCACCGAGGACTCGGCGGAAACCCCGGTGTCGCAACACCGACAGGGTCTGACCCGATTCTCCGTTCTCACCGACGACACCCAACACGTTTATGACGAACTGTCCGCGCAGGGCGTCGAGTTCCTGACGAAGCCACAGTCCGTTCAGACCTCCGAGGGCGGCTGGAAAGTTTGCCTGATCAAGGACCCAGACAACGTTGTGGTCCAGGTGACCGAACTGTTGCCGCCGAAGTCGCAAAGTTGACGGACACAAAATCATGCAGATGTCATCATCGGCGGTCATTAACTGGCGGGCCCTCGAAAGCGCGCCTTTGCTTCCCGGCGTGCGTGCTGCGGTGCGAATGGGGCAGCAAATGTCTGCAACCCTGTTTCGTCTCGACCCGGGCGCGGTAGTTCCGCTGCATCACCATCCGAACGAAGAGTTCGGCCAGGTTATCGACGGATCACTCAGCATCACCGTCGCCGACAAGACGACGCACCTCGAACCCGGCGGAGCCTTCCTGATTCCCGGTGATGTTCCGCATTCTGCGCTCGCCGGAGCCGATGGTTGCACCTTGCTGGAGTGCTATGCGCCGCCCCGCAACCCGGACCCCTCCAGCCGAAAAGAGAAGATCTCATGACAACAGAAACTGCTGCCGACGACCTCGTCGACTACGAACTGTTCATCGACGATGAGTGGCGGGCATCCGCCAGCGGCCGGACCACGGAGCGGACTAGCCCATCCGATGGACGGCTGATTGGACGGTATGTGCGCGCCGAGCAATCCGACGTGGAAAGCGCCGTCGCCGCAGCTCGACAAGCCTTCGACGGAACGTCCTGGCCCGATCTGCCAGCGCGGGAGCGGGCAGCAATGATGCGCAGGATCGCGGCACTGCTGATCGAGCGGGCGGACTCGATCGGCCGGCGTATCAGCCTAGAACTGGGTAAACCTATCTCGCTGGCTCGAAGCGAGGTGACACTTACCGCAGAAGTGTTCGAATACTACGCGGCACTCGCATTGGATCAGCGCAGCGACCTGATCTCCCGGCATTCGCCGCGTGCGCTAGGGCTGGTACTCAAGGAACCGGTCGGAGTGGTCGCCATGATCACTCCGTGGAACTTCCCGCTGCTGTTGCTGTCCTGGAAAGTCGCGCCAGCCATGGCTGCCGGATGCACCATGATCGCCAAGCCAGCGACCTTAACGCCAGGCGGCGCACTGGAGTTGGCAAACGTGATGCATGATGCGGGCGTGCCGGCCGGCGTCTACAACGTGCTTACCGGCGGCGGCGCTGAAGTGGGCATGGCGCTGGTGCAGCACCTGGGAGTGGATAAGGTCGCCTTCACCGGCTCTACCGAAGTAGGCCGTACCGTGATGGCCGCCGCAGCAATCAACATGAAGAAGGTCAGCCTGGAGTTGGGCGGCAAGTCTCCCAACATCGTCTTCGGCGACGCCGATATGAAGCTCGCGGTGCGCAACGCCTACTGGGGAGTGTTCCTGAACACGGGCCAAGCCTGCCAGGCCGGCAGCCGGTTGCTGGTGCAGCGTGACATTCATGACGAATTCCTAGCGGCGCTCGTGGAAATGGCAAAGACCAGCCGAGTCGGCGATCCGCTAGACGAACACACCATGATCGGGCCACTGGTTGACGAGACCCAATTCAATACGGTGATGGGGTACATACAGCAGGGTGTCGACAGCGGTGCGGTGCTGGCGACCGGTGGCCAGAAGATGGGCGGGCCCCTCGCCAACGGGATCTACGTGCAACCCACCATCTTTGATGACGTCACCACCCAGGCCTCAATCTTCCGCGAAGAGATCTTTGGACCAGTGCTGACCGTGACAGCTTTCGACACGGCCGAAGAGGCGGTGAAGCTCGCAAACGATTCCCCGTTCGGGCTGGCAGCCGGAGTGTGGAGTTCGAACCTGGACACGGCGATCAATACAGGCAAACGCATTCGGTCGGGAACCGTTTGGATTAATTCGTACTACGACGCCGGACTGCCGTTCGCGATGCCGATGGGCGGCTACAAGAGCAGCGGACTAGGACGGGAATTAGGCCGCGAGGGACTCGAACAATACTACGAGACGAAAGCAATGCATATCCGCCTCGCAAAGATTTAACAGAGTAATTAAGCACCGCGGAACGACATCGCCGACCTGCGATCCGGACCACGATCGTCACAAAGGAGCAGGCAATGCAAGCAACCGAACTACCGACGTCAGCAATAGCGAAGAACTTGACGATCGAACGCATCGAAGTGATCCCTATGCGGGTGCCCTTGGAAAGACTGTTCCAAGGAAGTCATTATTCGATGAACACTCGCTGCACCATAGTGACGCGGGTCTATACCTCGGACGGGCTGGTCAGCGAGGTCTATAACGGAGACACCGATGCCGAACAAGACGTGATCGTAGGAATTATTCGAAACGAGATTGTGCCACAGCTGATCGGAATGAATGCCGTCAACACAGAAGGATGCTGGCAGGCAATGCTGCCGCCGACCTACGATATTCTTCGCGATCGGTCGTTGGCATTGCAGGCCATCGCCTGCATTGATTCCGCACTGTGGGACTTGGTCGGTAAGGCCGCGGGGATGCCGCTGTATCAGCTGTGGGGCGGTTATCGGGATACGCTGCAAGCCATCGCGATCGGCGGCTACTACAGTGACGACCTGGCAGATGTCGGCCGACAGATCGACGATTACAAGAGTCTGGGCTTCGCAGGTTGCAAATTCAAGGTCGGCAGGCTGTCCCCGGAGGACGATGCGCATCGCACCAAACTCGCGCGCGAGGCCGGCGGCGACGACTTCATACTGATGGTAGATGCGAACCAGGGCTTCACGCGACGCGAAGCCATCCGGTACGCACAGTTGACCGAAGATCTGAATTTGCGATGGTTCGAGGAGCCTGTGCGTTGGCTGAACGATCACCTGTCGATGCGCGACGTGCGCTTGACCACCGGTTTGTCAGTGGCCGCCGGTCAGAGCGAAAGTTCCCGCGCCGGTATTCGCGACCTAATCACCTCCGGAGCAATCGACGTGTGCAACGCGGATGCCAGCTGGATCGGCGGGCCCAGCGAATGGCGCCGGGCGGCGGCAATGGCCTCTGCCT
>JBDTAR010000129.1:0-21081 GCA_039924545.1 Nakamurella sp.
GACAATGCCGGAAGCTGTCGTCGTCTCGGCCTCGTTGGCCTGGACGAGGATCTTGTCCTCGAGCGGCTGGATGTTCACGCTCGCCACGGTGTGACCTCCCCTTCTGGGGTTCGCTACTTCATATGGATTCGGTGCAATGTCTGCTGCATGCAAGGTCCGCCGTCGCGGGGTCGAACCTTGAATACTTCAGACAACTAGCACTCTAGTAGCGAGAGTGCTAATTCTCAACCTCCCGTGACCATTCACTTCACAATCGGGTATGACGTATCCCTCGTGCAGCGCCCGTACCGACGCTGCCGCCTCGTGCATAGCCCGCACCGGCAGTGCGCCCACCGGCAGTGCGCCTTACAACACGTGAACGACTTCGACGGGCAGGCCCGGGTTCGCGCTCACGTGCGAGTTGGTGGCAGCCGCTCCTGCCTGAGCCACATGCGCCCCGACTGCGGCGATCATCGATCCGTTGTCGGTACACAACCCGATCCGCGGGATCCGCAGCATGAGCCCGGCTTCGGCGCACCGTTCGGCCGCCAGCGAGCGCAACCGACCATTGGCGGCGACTCCCCCGGCGATCACTACCGTCCCGATGCCGAGATCCGTTGCGGCTCGGACTGTTTTCGCAGTGAGCACATCGGCCACGGCTTCCTGAAACGATGCGCAAATGTCATTGATCGGAACGTCCTTGCCATCGCGGCGTAGCGATTCCACATACCGGGCGACCGACGTCTTCAGCCCAGAGAACGAGAAGTCATAGCGATGCTTGTCGGCATCCTTAGCGCCGGTCAGACCCCGCGGGAAGTCGACCGCCGTCGAGTTTCCGTCCCTGGCCAGCTTGTCGATGACCGGGCCACCGGGGTAGCCAAGTCCCAGTAATCGCGCGACTTTGTCGTAAGCCTCGCCAGCGGCATCGTCGATGGTGGTGCCGATCAGCGTGATCGCGTCGGCGTCACCCCCGATACCGCCACCGGCCAGGCTAGTGATCTTGAGCAGCTGGGTGTGTCCGCCGGATACCAGGAGCGCCAGTGTCGGCGTCGGCAGCGGACCGTGTTCGAGAGTGTCCGCCGCAACGTGCCCGGCTAGATGGTTGACGCCGATGAGCGGCACACCCCACGCCGCGGCGTAGGCCTTCGCACCGGCCAAGCCCACCATCAGCGAGCCGGCGAGGCCTGGACCAGCAGTGACTGCTATCGCATCGACATCACTGGGCGAAAGACCAGCAGCAACGAAGGCTCGATGCACTGTCGGCAGTAGTGCCTGCAGGTGCGCGCGGGAGGCGATTTCCGGGACCACGCCGCCGAACCGGGCGTGTTCGTCTGCGCTCGACGCAAGCGCCTGCCCTACCAACTCGATCCCGGCGTCAGTGATCCGCACAAATCCGACCCCGGTCTCATCGCACGAGGATTCGATCCCCATGACGATCGATCCGGGGCCCAGTCTCACGGTCTCCGTAGCTTCAGTACCCATTGTCGCTGTATCCGCTGCTGCCACATTCACCCAGTCATTATCCCGGTCCGCCGAATACCCTGCGCATACGGCCGCCCACTACCGTTCTAGACACCAGTGTCGCAGCGTTGTCCGAAGCGTCACTGTGCTGGTCGAAGCATCAAGTAAGCATCGGCACCCGACGGCTGGTAGTACCGGCGGCGCAGCCCGATTCGCTGGAAGCCTTCGGATTCGTAGAGCGCGATCGCGGCGGCGTTGTCCGTACGCACCTCTAGGTGCACCGGCTGGCCACCTGCGGCCCGCAGTAACTCGTTGAATAGTGCCCGCCCGATCCCCCGGCTCTGCGCCGCAGGCGCGACCCCGATCGTTTGCACATCGGCATCGTCGAGGCCGACTGCTAGGCCTGCGTATCCGAGTATGACGCTGTCCTGCTCGGTGGACTCTGCTGGCCCATCGGGCCCGGAGCCGTCCGCCGCCACGCCACGTGCCACTGCTCGACGTGCTATTGCCCGACTTGCCACTATGTAGTGATGCCCGGCGGCGAGCTCGGCCCAGAACATGGCAGCAGTCCAGGGCGAGTCCACGGGAAATAGCACGGTCTCGAGCTCCGCCGCCCGCGGAATATGCCACCAGCGCATCGGCTCGATACGCCAGGATCTTTCGTCGGGAGCTACGGCCGAGGACAACGTCATACTTGGGTCGCTCAGCTCTTCGGCAGCGCCGGTTTCGGCGCGTGTGGTTCGGTTGCGTCGGGCCTGCGCAAATACAGCGGGGTCAGCGGCCCCGGAATCGCGCCGGTCAGAAGTGCGCCCGTCGCACACGCAACTAGGCTCTCGGACAGCGGAGCCGTGACTTTGCGCACGTCAAGGCCCGTCGCTTCCGCAGCGAGGTGAGCACCTGCCCCGGCGATCCATTCCGGCGTGAAACCGTTCTCGGCGCACCATCCGAGCACTGCGGCCGGTGCCAGAGCAACCGGTCCGTGCACGGCGACAGCGGATTCGGCATAGGCCGTCACGTAGACCTCTTTGCGGCGTGCGTCCGTCACCACCAGGAAGTCGCCAGCCCAGCACGATTGCCTGGCGACCGCATCGTGGCTGGGCGCACCGTGTACCGGAATGTTCAGCGCGTCACCCAGGGCTGCGGCAGTGACCATGCCGACGCGCAGGCCGGTAAACGGACCGGGGCCGATTCCCACCACGACGGCCTCGAGATCGCCTACGACATGACCAGTTTCGGCCAGAGTGTCGGTCACCATCGGCATCAGATGCTCGACGTGGCCGAACGCGTCGGTGCGCACTTTCTCGGCCAGCACTGCGTAGACATCGCTCTGCGGCAGGAACGCGAACTCACCTGTCTGATTCACCTGGTCCGTAATGTGGCCAGCCCTTTCCAGCTCCGCTGCAATCTCGTGCGGCCGCTTAAGGTTCACCACCCCAACGGTAATGACGGGGGTCGACGTATCAATCGCGAGAACCAGCACAGGTACTCATATTACGGCCTGGCGTTAGGGTCAGTATCGACCGATCGCTGACCGCTGGAACTGACCGCTGGAACTGTCCGCTGGAAGGGAGCCCCATGCCGGGTCAAGTGACACTCGCGGATGTGGCGCGTGCTGCGGGAGTCTCGCTGGCCACCGCATCCCGAGCGCTGAACGGCTCGCCGGGACGTACGGTGCGTGCGGAGTTGGCGGCGAAAGTGACGGTCGCAGCTGCCAATCTCGGATATTCGGTCAATGCGCACGCCCAAGCCATGGCCCGAGGGGCCACGACCACGGTGGGACTGGTGGTGCACGATATCGCAGACCCGTACGCCGCGTCGATCGCGTCGGGCGTGATGGCAGCGGCCGCCGAGCGCGATCTGATCGTGTCAATCTCCTCGACAGCGTCGGATCCAGAGCTGGAATTACGCCACATGCGGGCGCTGCTGCAGCAGCGAGCCCGAGCCGTGATCTTGGCCGGATCGCGGTTTACCGACGCGGAGGCCACCACCGCCACGCACGACATCGCAGCCGCCATCGCCGCAGCTGGCGGCCGAGTCGCAGCAATCGGACAGGATCTCCTCGGGGTGCGCACCGTGTCGATCGACAACAGCGGCGGCGCACGACGCCTCGCCTCCACGCTATGTTCGCTGGGCTACCAACGCTTCGCCGTTCTGGCTGGCCCGGAACAACTGGCAACCTGCGAGGAGCGGCTCGCCGGATTCCGCGAAGGCCTCGCCGAGAGCGGAGCCGAGCTGGCACCTGAGAATATTCTTGCCGCCCAATTCACCCGCGACGGCGGCTACGTCGCTATGCGAGAGCTCCTCGATCAGGGCCTATCTGCGGACTGCATATTCGCCGTGAACGACATCATGGCGGTAGGTGCGATGGCAGCCCTGCGTGAACAGGGTTACCGGGTGGGCCGCGATGTGGCGCTCGCCGGTTTCGACGGAATCCCAACACTTCGCGATATTGAACCAGCACTGACCACGGTTCGACTGCCACTCGTTGAGATTGGCCGTGCGGCACTAAATCTCGCGTTGGCCGACTCCGACTCCGAAGACGCAGTCGCCGCTGTGGTGCGCGGCGACGTCGCGGTGCGCGACAGCACCCCGGCAGTAACCCCGGCAGTTGACTCACCACCGACGCCGGCAGCAGTAACATGTGACGTCTTGACGGCAGACCTGCATAGAGCGCTGCCCCACCTCTAAAGGAGACCGATGGCACCGCGGGCGAGCAGCGCATTACGCCGCGAGCAGCTACTTGCGGCTACCGCGAAGGTGCTCAGCGAGCGAGGTGTGGCCGAGACGAGACTGGCCGACGTCGCGCAGGAGTTGGGTATCAGCCCAGCTCTCATCGTGTACTACTTCAAGAGCCGCCACTCACTGTTGATGGAGGCACTTCGGTATTCCGAGAGCTGCTTCTATGCAGCCGTTTTCGCCCACGTAAAGGACCTGCCCGGCGCACGCGAAAAGCTACGGGCGATCGTCCGAGTCACATGTTCACCTGAACCGACAATGGGCCTACCCGCCGGATGGGCCCTGTGGTTCGAGCTGTGGCCGCAGGCGATGCGCCACCCGCAAGCGGCCCGCGATCGGGCGCTGCTCGACGAGCAGTGGCGGGTAGTCATCGCTGACATTGTGCGAGCGGGCCGAGCGGCCGGTGAGATCGGTCCCGTGGATGCTGATCGATTCGCCCAGGGATTCACTGCGTTGCTCGATGGACTCGGGGTCCAGGTGGCGTTGGCCGATGCAACGGTCACCAGCGAGCAGGCCGTGTCGCTAGCCGATGAGTTCTGCGACGTCATGCTCACGCGCTAGCGGCCTGATCCGCCGACAGCCTTCTCCAATTCTAGGGTCCGGGACATCATCCTTGCCAAGTGTTGAACGGTGGTTCAATATAGGTGAATGTCACACGCAGATTTCATGCCTATCGGCTCCGAGGTATGGCCGCGGGTGATCACCGACCTTCCCGGTCCACGCAGCCGCGAGCTGCTCGACCGCAAGAACGCCGTGTTCGAAGGGCCGCTACGGAGCGGCGAAAACATCCCCGTCGTGATTTCTAGCAAGTCCGGGCACTTCCTCACCGACGTCGACGGCAATGTATTCGCCGATCACGTCTCCGCGTGGGGGGCCGCACCATATGGGGCACAGCCACCGCTGGTGCGAGATGCCATGATCACCGCTTGGGATCGCTTCGGCATGGAGATTTCCCAGTACATCAGCACCGAGCCGACGATCGCTCTGGCGGAGCGATTAGTGGCTCTGGCACCACCCGGCATCACTCGGGTAGCGCCGACGGTCACCGGTACCGAAGCGGTAGAAGGTGCGGTGAAGCTCGCTCGAGAAGCAACCGGGCGGCCCATCATCTTGGGTTTCCTCGGGCAGTACCACGGCGAGTCCACCTATCTCACGGCCAGCTCATCGACAGACTTGCCAGAAAACACGCGCGGGTCCGCCCAGTTCGTCTCCGGGCTCCTACTGCTGCCGTACCCGCAGTCGTTCCGCGCGCCGTTCCACGACGGCCCGGGACCCTATGACGACACTCTGGTTCTCGATTACCTACGAGACTGGATCCTGCGCTACCAGGTAGAGCCGGATCAGATCGCCGGCGTTCTCATCGAACCCGTCGCAGGCGAGGCTGGCATTCTT
Organism: Nakamurella sp.; assembly: GCA_039924545.1. GTDB lineage: Bacteria > Actinomycetota > Actinomycetes > Mycobacteriales > Nakamurellaceae > Nakamurella. The sequence continues at coordinate 5,569 of JBDTAR010000129.1, forward strand.
GCCCCATCCCAGGCCTTCTGGGATCGACTCACCGCCATGTGCCATGAATTCGGGTGGGTGCTGATCCTCGACGAGGTACAGACCTGCCTTGGCCGATGCGGCACCGTTTTCGCAGCCAACCTGTGGGGGGTCGAACCAGACCTGCTGCTGATCGGTAAGGGTCTTGCGGCAGGCGGTCAGGCCATGGCCGGAATCTTGGGGACCGAACGCATGATGGCCGATTCGTCGGTTCACGTCGGCGGGACGTATGCGTGGGAGCCCTCGGCGTGTGCCGCATCGATCGCCGGGCTCGACATGCTCGCGGACGGGACCATCCTGGCGAACGCTCGTGAGCTCGAGAAGGTCGCCCGGGAAGAACTCATGCCCCTGATCGATGAAATTCCACAGGTCGGTGACGTACGAACCGTCGGCGCGTGGGTCTGCGTGGAATTCGTTGCGGAGCGCGGAACTCTGACCCCCGCGCCAGAATTGCAACATGCCGTCCACCTCGGCGCGCTCCGACGCGGGGTGCTCGCGATCAGCGAACCCTCGAAATCCGTGTACCGCATGCAACCAGCGCTGACGATGGAGCCGGAATTGTTCCGCTGGTCGTGCCAACAGCTCGCCGACGCAATCCGAGAGGCTGTGGCGGAGCTATGACGCCCACGCTCGCCGGCAACGCCAGCTAGCAACGCCGACTCAGACGCATTGAAGATGACAGGAAGCCGCACAGCTATGGCACCGCAGCCACATTTTCCGCATCTGTTTTCGCCGCTCACGGTCGGGCCAGTTACCTTGCAGAACCGGATTGTGTCGTCGGCACATGACACCGTGATGACGGACCGCGGCCAGGTCTCGGATCAGTTGGTGGCGTACCACCAGGCGCGCGCTGCGGGTGGGGCGGCGTTGATCATCGTCCAGGCAGCCGGGGTACATGAGACCGCCCGATACACCAGCCATGTCCTGATGGCCTCGAACGATGCGTGTATCGCTGGCTATCAGCGCCTTGCGGATGCGGTGCATCCGTTCGGCACGAAGCTGTTCGGCCAGCTATTCCACCCCGGCCGGGAAGTCATGGACCTGGCGGATGACGGCTCGACCCAGGTAGCGGTCGCACCGTCTGCAACGCCGCAGGAACGGTTCCACGTGATTCCGCGTGCGCTCACGATTGCCGAGGTGACCGAGATCGTTGCGAGCTACGGTTCAGCGGCCGCCCGGCTGGAGCAAGGCGGCCTGGACGGCGTAGAGATCGTGGCCAGTCATGGCTATTTGCCCGCCCAGTTCTTAAACCCGCACGTGAACACGCGCACCGACCACTACGGCGGGTCACCAGAAAACCGCATGCGGTTCGTCGTTGAAGTAGCCCGCGCAATCCGCGGAAATGTCGGCACTCGAATCGCGGTCGGTGTGCGCATTTCGATCGATGAGCGGGATCCTGCAGGCCTGGATAAGGGGATCGCGCTACAGGTGTGCGCGACTCTCGCGGCTGAGCACTTGATCGACTACATCAGCATCACCACCGGCACGTCTGCTTCCCTGGCGGGATCGGACCATATCGTCCCCGACATGCATTGGGCCAACGGCTACGTCGTACCCGAAGCACGCCTGGTCAAGCGCCAGGTAGGGAATCTGCCAGTGTTCGTCGCGGGGCGAATCAACCAGCCGCAGGAAGCCGAACGGTTCATCGCCGGCGGGGACGTCGACGCGTGCGTCATGACCCGCGCTCTAATCTCCGACCCGACAATGCCGAACCTTGCCATGGCCGGAAAATTAGACGATATTCGGGCCTGCATCGGCTGCAACCAGGCGTGCATCGGGCATTTTCATACCGGACATCCGATCTCGTGTATCCAACACCCGGAAACCGGGCGTGAGCTGACCTATGGCCGCCGGATCCGCACCAAGGCGCCGAAGAAGGTGCTGGTGATCGGCGGCGGGCCCGCCGGAATGAAGGCTGCCGCGGTTGCCGCAGAATGCGGGCATGACGTAACGCTGTGCGAAGCATCCCACCGACTTGGCGGGCAGGTACTGCTCGCGGAGAAGCTGCCGGGCCGGGCCGAGTTCGGCGGGGCTGCAACAAATCTCGCGCGGGAAGTGGAACGCGCGGGCGTCGATGTTCAACTCAACACCCGGATGAATACTGACGCCGTGCGCGCGCTCAAAGCCGACGTGGTGATCGTCGCAACCGGCGCAGTGCCGTACCGCCCACCGTTGGAACTGATAGACGAACCGATAGTCACCGACGCATGGGCGATCGTGCGAGGCGCCCAATTGCCGAAGGGGCACGTCGTCGTCGCTGACTGGCGCGGCGACTGGGTAGGCATCGGTGTCGCGCAGATGCTTGCGCAAAAACACCACGTCACTCTCGCAGTGAACGGATACGGCGCCGGGCACGGCATGCAGCAGTATGTGCGCGACACGGCTCTGGCAGCGCTCGCCACGGCAAAGGTCACAGTACTGCCGTTGGTCCGCCCTTATGGCGCGGACCCGGACACCGTGTACCTCCAGCACGTGCTCACCGGAGAACCTGTCGAAATCACTGGCGCCACGAGCCTGGTTCTCGCGTACGGCCATCAATCCGATATTGATCTACTCCGTGGCCTACGGGAAGCTGGCATCCCAGCGACGGACATTGGCGACTGCCGCGCTCCACGTACCGTCGAAGAAGCTGTCCTTGAAGGGCTCGTCGCTGCCAGCGAAATATGACTCCCATTTCAGTCAGTAGGCACGCCCGCAATGGTCGGATCCTGCGAGACTTCCGCAGACGTGGCCGTCGCTAGTTTCCGTCGACGAGGCCAGCCGAGGCCGCGCGGCCGTCGTGTGAGCCCACACCGTCGCTTGGATACAAGTGGCACGAGACTTCGCCAACCCGGCCCACCTGCGGGGTCAGGAACGGCCGCCGAAACGGCACAAGATCCAGCCGCAGTCCGCCGCGCTCCGCGTGCATTGCGCGCAACGCAGTGAAGAATGGCTCCTTCGGAGTCTCCACCTTGATCTCTTCGACGATTTCCATCAGACGCACTGGATCTGAGCTGGGGATAAACGAGGTTGCGCCAGTGTCCGTCACCGTCGTCTCCACCGACTCGATGCCCTTGACCAGAGACGATTCCTTGCGATAGGTCTCCAGGTCGACACGTGTCCAGCGATCCTCCAGCAGCATTTTGAGGTCGCGACCTTCCCAACCACACGAGGCGAACGCCAGCGGGCAGCGCGGGTGGAACGGGCAGCCCATGGGCGGACGGGACGCGTCGGGGATCTCACCGCGAGGCAGTTCGATCGCCGTGTCCTTGCGGTGTTTGATGTCCGGAATCGCACGCATCAGCGCCTGCGTGTACGGGTGTTGGCGCCTCTCGAAGACCTCTTGTGCGGGCCCGATTTCGACAATTCGTCCCAGGTACATGATCGCGATCCGGTCGCAGAAGAACCGGGCCGAGGCGAGATCGTGGGTGATGTACAGAAACGCAATGTTGAGGTCCTCGCGCAAGCCTTCCATGAGGTCAAGCATCTTGGCCCGCACCGACATATCCAGCATGGAAATCGGCTCGTCGGCGATCAGCATTTCTGGGCCCAGGCAGATAGACCGGGCGATAATGGCCCGCTGCTTCTGCCCACCGGAGAGCTCCGACGGGTATTTTGGGATGAACCGGCTAGCCGGAGCTAGCCCGACACGCTCTAGTGACTCCGTGATTCGACCGGGCCGCTCCGCCTCTGGAATATCGTGAATCCGAAGCGCATCGTTGATGGCGTCGCCGATCGTCATGGTCGGGTTCAGCGCCGCCGCCGGATCCTGGAAGATCATCTGCATCTTCTTGCGGTACGGCCGGAAATGCTCGTCGGACAACCCAGATATGACGGTGTCCCGGTACGTTACGGTCCCGCTGGTCACCGGCGCCATACCGAGCATCGCCCGGCCGAGCGTCGACTTCCCGGAGCCGGATTCGCCCACTAGACCCACGATCTCGCCTGGCAGCACATCGAGATTGACCCCGTCCAGCGCCTTCACCACGCCGCGTGACCGGCCGAGAAGCCGCCCCACGGACGATCCACCCAGCGGGTAATGTACCTCGACGTCGCGGAGGCTAATGATGGGCTTCGTTCCCGGTTTCATCGGAGTCCTGGCGGCCCTGCCCGAAATGGGCGTCGCAGCAGACACATGTGGCGCTGCCGTCGAAAGTCGCCCAGCTACGCCAGTAGCGTCGGTGCCCACTGCGGAGAAATCCATGGGATCAGGCTTCATCTGCAACCTCAAGTTCGGCTCGCACCAACGGAATGCGGTCTGCTGCGGTGAGCGTGGTGTCGTACAGGTGGCATTCGACCTCACGGCCTTCGACGACGAGCCGTCGCGGCTGAGTCGTCAGGCAGACCTCCATGGCGAACGGGCAGCGCTCGGCAAACCGACATCCGGGCGGCAGGTCGCCCAGGTCCGGCGGCGCTCCGGGGATCGATTTAAGTTCGGTCGTATCCATCGAGATGGTCGCGCCGAGCAGCGCCTGGGTGTACGGGTGCTTCGGGTTACCGAACACCTCTTCGACGGAGCCTTGTTCGACAATCCGACCGGCGTACATCACCGCCACGTTGTCGCATACACGCCCGATAATGCCCAGATTGTGGGTAATGAGCATCATCGCGGGGTGCAGCGTGTCACGAATCTTCGCGAGCACCTCAATGATCTGGGCCTCGACCAGGACGTCCAGCGCGGTAGTGGGCTCGTCGGCCACCACGAACGAAGGCCGCATGGACAATGCCAGCGCGATCATGATGCGCTGACGCATACCGCCGGAGAATTCATGCGGATAGTTCTTGTATCGGGACGGCGGAATGCCCAGGGACCGCAGCGCGTTCAGTGCCCGCACGTCCGCTTTCCTCTTCGAGATTCTCTCGTGGGCGCGGATTGCCTCCCGGAAATGTTCCGACACCCGCATCAACGGATTGAGTCGAGTCATTGGCTCCTGGAAGATCATGCCCAGCCCCGAGCCGCGTACCTTTTGCCAGGCCCGTGGGGAATTTTCCAGCAGGTTCTTGCCCTGGAATTCGAGTCGTCCATCGATACCGGCCGTCGGCGGGGTCAATCCCAGCATTGCGCGACCGAGCGTGGACTTCCCGCAGCCGGATTCGCCGACCAGGCCCAGTACCTGGCCCTTTTTGAGCTCGAACGAGACGCCGTCCACTGCCTTGATCGGGGCGCCGGTGCCGGCGTACCAGACCCGCAGATCCTTGACGGATAAGACGGTGTCCTCGTCGGGCTCGCCTCCGTGCGGCCGATTCGTTTCAGTCGCGGCTACAGCGGTGGGAAACGTCATACCCGTTGTTGTCGTACCCGCGCTCACCGCGTCCACCAATCCGCGGGCCGGCAGGAGCACGTTTTTGAGCCGTCGGGATCGAAGCAGCGGGTCGATCACGTCGTTGAGCGATTCGCCGATCAATGACAGGCCGAGCACCAGTAGCACGATCGCGGTGCCGGGGAAGATGGCGGTCCACCAGATACCAGACGCCATATCTGGCAGCGCCTTGTTGAGCTGGTACCCCCACTCGGCGGCCGCCGACGGTTCGATACCAAAGCCGAGGAAACCGAGCCCGGCGAGGGTCAGGATCGCGTCGGCGCCGTTGATGGTGGCAATGATCGGCACGGATTGGACCACGTTGCCGAACACATAGCGGCGCATGACCGCACCCGGTTTCGCGCCAAGCGCCCTGGCCGCTTCAACGAACGGTCTCTCTCGTACCGAAACTGTCGCGTTTCGGACGACGCGAAAATACTGCGGTATATAGACGACGGTGATAGAGACGGCCGCGGCGAGAATGCCACCGCCCTGGCTGGAGTTACCACCGACCACGGCGATCGACACGACGATCGCGAGCAGCAGCGACGGGAACGCGAACAGCGCGTCGGTGATGAGCACCAGCACTCGGTCGATCCAGCCGCCGACATAACCGGAGATAAGTCCCAGCGGCACGCCGACGATAATGGCCAACACTACCGATAGCACCACCACTTCGAGCGCAGTGCGAGATCCATAGATGACCTGCGAGAGCACATCCACTCCGCCGCCGGTGGTCGTGCCGAACCAATGCGCGGCGTTCGGCGGAGACTGTACCGGGAACGAAACGCCGCCGGCGGAGTTGTCGTTGAAGCCGTACGGGGACAACCACGGAGCGAACACCGCCAGCACGGTGAAAAGCAGCACGATGAACGCGCCGGTGCCGAGCATACCCATCTGTACGCCGCCGGCCTGCCGCAGCATGGCAAAGCCGCGTTTAAACGCCCCCGGCTTGCCGATTCCACCGCTGGGGATCTCCAAAACGAGTTCTGCGCTCACTTGTATCGCACCCTTGGATCGATCAAAGCGGTGATGATGTCGATCAGGAAGCTGGCGAAGACGACGATGATAGCCATTACCGTGACGATGCCTTGTACCGCGACGAAATCACGCTTCGTCAGGTACTGGGCCAACATATAACCCAGCCCCTGCCATTCGAATGTCTCCTCCGTGAGGATCGCTCCGCCGAGCAGCAAGGCCGCCTGCAAGCCCATCACGGTCACCACCGGCACCATCGCGTTTTTGAACGCGTGCTTGCGGTTGATCCGACCTTCCTTGATGCCGCGAGCTCGGGCTGCTTCGACGTAATCATCCTTCATCGTTTGCAGCAAGTTGGTGCGCACCAAACGGAGGAAAATACCGCCGACCAACAGGCCCAACGTGATAGCCGGCATGATCGTGTGCCACAGCACATCCCAAATGTACGACCACTGTCCGTACAAGATTGCGTCGATCAGATAGATGCCCGTCCTCGGCGAGACGTGGCTGATAGCGATGATTGTCGCCGGGTCGGCGCGGCCGGAGACTGGCAACCAATCCAGCCACACCGAGAAAATCAGCTTACCGAGCAGGCCAACGAAGAACACTGGCGCCGCGTAGAACAACACTCCGGAGATTCGCAGCACGACGTCCTGCGCCTTATCGCGATGCCGCGCAGCAACGCGCCCGAGCGGGATTCCGATGGCAAGGGCAATCACAAACGCCCAGAACGCAAGTTCCAGCGTGGCGGCGCCGTTCACCCTGAGAACCTCGGTCACCGGCCGATTGTCGGTGAGCGTGGTGCCGAGATTGCCGTGCACCAGCTGCCAGAGATAGTCGCCGTATTGCACGATGATGGGACGGTCATATCCGGCCGCATGCCGGCGCTCGGCGATCTGATCCGCGGGCAGCCTGCCGCCAAGCATCGCTTCGATCGGGTCTCCGATGCCGCGCATCAGGAAAAAGACCATTGTGATCAGGATCCAGATCATGGGGATGACCAGCGCCAAGCGAGTCAACATGTAGCGCGGCAAGGAGCCTGCACGCGCGGTCGTAGTGCTCATAGTGTCCTAGCCATCGAAAGAATCGGCTTCCTACCGGGCGAAACAAGCGTGGGGGTAGGACGACGCACCTACCCCCACGCTTTTCACGAAAAGATCAGGAGCTCTTGCCGATCTTCCAGAAGCGGAACAGGAACGTCGAGTCCAACGTGTCCTGAACTCCGGTGACCTTTGTTCCGGTCACCGCGATCTGCTTGCCTTGCAAGAGCGGCAGGGTCGGCATTTCACCGCTCGCGGAGATCTGCTGGATCTTCTCGATCGCGTCGATACGCTCCTGGCCGGTCTTCGTCTGCTCGGTGGTGATCAGCGGAAGCACACCATCCTTGTCGCACGGCCGGCTACCCACGGGTGCCTTGTCATCGCAATAGTGTGCCTGAACGAAGTTGTTCGGGATCTGGAACGGCGTGATGTAGTTGTCCGCATCCGGGAAATCCGGGTACCAGCCGAGCTGGTAGATCGGGTAGGCGTCCTGCGTGCGCTCCTTGGAGTAGGTGGTCCACTCCGTGGACTGCAGACTAACCTTGAACAGGCCGGTTGCTTCGAGTTGACGCTTGTACTCGTTGTATTCAAGGTCGGAGGCCGAACCGTAGTGATCCGGGTTGTACTGGATCGGCAGGGTCACCGGCGTCTTCACGCCAGCATCCGTCAGTTCCTTCTTCGCGGCGTCCAGGTTCGGAGTAGCACCGAATTCCGTCTTGAATGCGTCCACATGCCCCGGGAAACCGTCCGGCACCATCGAGTAGGCAGGGGTGTACAGGTCCTGGTAGACCTGGGTCGCCACTAACTGACGATCGATCGAATACGCAACCGCGCGACGGATCGCACGCTTCTGCGCATCGTTGTCGCCCGGCATGGTCTTCAGATTGAACACCAGATAGCGGTCTTCACCACCGGGGCCGTCCAGCACCTTGACCTTGTCGTTCTTACGCAGATCAGAGATGGACTGCGCGTCCAACGTACGCCACGCCACGTCGACGTCGCCCTGTTGCACGGCAAGCTTGAGGTTGGAAGCGGCCGTGAAGTACTGCAGGGTCACCCCAGCGTTCTCAACCTTGCCACCGTTGCCGTTGTAGTCAGTATTCGGCACCAATGCAACCAGCTGATTCTTCGAGTACGAATCGATCTTGTACGGGCCGGAGCCGATGACCTTCTCGTCCGCAAGCAGCTTGTCCGCGGCGAATACCTTCGAATCGACGATCGGGCCGGCTGAGGTGCCCAGGACGAACGGCCAGGTCTGGTCGTTAGCGTTGTTAAGCGTGAACACCACGGTCGAGTCGTCTGGCGCGGCCACCGACTTCATGTTGCCGAGCAGCGAGGACGGACCGTTCGCGTCGTTGATAGCTACCACACGCTTAAACGAGAACGCCACGTCCTTCGCCGTCAACGGATCACCGTTCGAAAACTTGAGGCCCGGCTTCATGGTGCACGTGTACGTGGCGCCGCTATCGGTGAAGTCGCACTTTTCTGCGGCATCCGGCACCGGGGCCTTCTCGCCGGCCGGGATCGACATCAGGAACTGGTAAAGCTGGACTTCCAGCATCAGCGAACCGTTGTCGTACGAACCGGCTGGGTCGAGGGAGACGACCTTGTCGGTGGTGCCGATAGCGATGGTCGCGCCGGAGTTACCTGCATCGCTGGAGCTTTCCGGCGCGCTGCTCTCGCCGGAGCTTTCCGGGACGCTACTTCCGGCTGGCTGCGAGTTGGAGCTGGCGGGCGCTGCGCTCGAGCTGGGGTTGTCAGTGCGGCCTGCGCCACACGCGGCAAGCACCATCGCAGCAGTCACCCCCACTGCGGTGATGAGTGTCAGTTTGGCGGACTTGTGCACAAATACCTCCTGGTAGTGCGGCTGACAAGGGCATAAAGCGAGCGCCTGTCGCGCTTTGGTAGGTGGTCTGACCCCACGACGCGACACCCAAACGGCCTCACGGGTGAATCCCAGACCTCTAGCACCACGCCTCAAGGACCATGTCAGTCCCGGTTGGCAGGGTGATGGTCCAAACCCTAGGACATTTTGCTGACCCACGTCGCGCTTTTCAGGTCACGAAAAGGCATCAATCGCCGTCGCACACAGTCAATTCGTTCAGTAGCTGGCCGATATCTAGTTGTCGATCTTTCCTTTCGCACTCAACGATTTCTCGAGACGAAGCTCGCATCCGACAACTCCGCAGATAATGTTGACCAGCGCGGACCCGTTCCGGAAAGCACCGCGGTACGAGTGTCGTCCGGGTGCCTGGTGAGCCGAACCAAGAGATGATCATCCGCGAGCTGCTCGGCCCTGCCGCCACCCCACTCAATGACGACGGCGGCATGTTCCAAGTCCGTGTCCAAGTCCAGATCGTCCAATTCCAGCGCACCACCGAGCCGGTAAGCATCGACATGCACGAGAGTCACTCCGTCTCGCGCCGCCGATTGGTGAACCCGAGCGATCACGAATGTCGGCGACGTGACCAAGTCCGTCACGCCCATACCGACGGCGATGCCCTTCGTCAGGACAGTTTTGCCAGCTCCGAGAGCGCCATCAAGTATGACGAGATCCCCGGCGCGAAGCACCCGACCGATTGCTTCGCCCAGCGCATGCGTGTCGTCAGCGGTAGGCAGGACAAGTTCTGTCATCGAAAGTCTTTCTCGGCGGAGTACGTCTCGTTGGCAGGGCGGCGGTGGAAGGTCTGCGCTGCGCGGCAGGGACCAGGTTCGTATTTTAGAATTCGGGGCCGCCGACGTAACGGCGGGTGACGCGGGGCGAGATTCGAGTAACGACTTCATAGTTGATCGTGTCGCAGTAGCCTGCCCAATCGTCCGCCGTGGGCTCACCGCGAGTGCCCGAGCCGAACAAGAGCACTTCGTCGCCGGCGTGGACTGCGCCATCGCCGCAGTCCACGACAATCTGATCCATCGACACCCGGCCTACGATGCGCCTGCGGCGACCGGCGAGAAAAACCTCGCCGCGGTTACCCGAGCCGCGGGGAATCCCGTCGCCGTATCCGACCGGAACTAAAGCTAGGAGGGTGGGAGTGTCCGTGTGATAGGTCAGCCCGTAGCCGACGCCTTGGCCGGACTCGACGCGTTTGGTCAGCGCCACGTGGGTGCGCATCGTCATGGCAGGCAACAAATCGTATCGGTCGGCGAGCGGGGACAACCCGTACAAACCAATTCCGCAGCGCACCATATCGAAGTGAGCCGCCGGAACGGCAAGAGTGGCCGCGGTATTGGCGAGATGGCGCCACCGGGGCCGCAACCCGGCGGCTTCGGTCGCATCAATTGCTGTACGGAACGCGCGAATTTGCACTTCGACTGATGGATCACTGGGGACATCCGCGCAGGCGAGGTGGCTCATCAGACCCACCATTCGCACCGTGCCGTCGTGCTGCGCCGCCGAAATGTCGGCGAGCAGAGCCGGCAGGTCCTCAGGCATGACGCCGTTCCGTGCCATGCCCGTATCCACTTTGACATGGATTGCCACGCACCCGGGCTTCAGTTCCGGCGCCCCGTCAGCGGGTGGCACGAACGGCGCCGAATCTGCCGCATCGATCACTGCTCGCAACTGCTGCCGACTCGATACTGTGACTTGGGTGCCGACCGCGATCGCTGATCGGACGTCTTCACCGGGCGCCCACAACCATGCGACCAGCGGGGCGTCGATTCCTGCCGCGCGAATAGCGATGGCTTCCGGCAGAGTCGCGACACCGACAACCGTCGCGCCCCCGGCAAGTGCCGCGCGCGCGGCCGGTGCTGCGCCGTGGCCGTAGCCATCGGCCTTCACCACGGCCATCAGCTCGGCCGCGCCGGCGGCCTTTTTGAGTCGGCGAGCATTCGCCGTTATCGCTTGTAGGTCAACAACCGCTTCTGCGTGTGGAACAGGCATCGTCACAGATCGATGGAACCACATTCGAGCCACCTCTGGCACCTGGACCCCGAGATGCACTCAGATTAGGAAGTCGAGTAGCGCGGACGCTCCTGCGCGCTTCGCGGCTGCGGCGCGCTGGCCCGCCTGCCCGTGCATATGGGCGGCAAGTGCCGCAGCCTCCAGACCACCCATGCCAGCGGACAGCAGCGCGCCAGTCAGCCCGGACAGCACGTCGCCGGATCCAGCCGTCGCCAGATACGGCGAACCAGCGGTGTTGACGAACGCGCGCCCGCCCGGATCCGCAATAACTGTTCGATGACCTTTGAGCAGTACGACGGCGCCCGACCGGTTGGCCGCCGCCCGCACCACGCCGAGCCGCCCGGCTGGACCTGCCGGATCGATGTCGGGGAACAGCCGCGCGAATTCGCCGTCGTGCGGGGTCAGCACCGTCGTCATACCTCGGCGCACACGATCAGCAAGTAGTGACGGTATCTGTGCCAGCACAGTGAGTCCGTCGGCATCGACGAGTACCGGCACATCTGCAGCGAGCACATCCCGCATCAGAGCCGCCGCAGCGCCATCGATGCCGATACCGGGCCCTACCACCCATGCCTGTACTCGGCCGGCCGCCGGCACATCTTGCGCGGCAACAACTTCGGGCCACCGCTGCACCACTTCCGCAGCGTGCGTTCCAACGTAGCGGACAAGCCCCGGCCGGGCGCTGACCGCGCCGCCCACCGCGAGCAGTGCTGCTCCGGGGTAGCGCGCGGATCCGGCGACGATGCCGGTCACGCCTAGCGAGAATTTGTTGTCCGTGGGGCCTGGTTGTGGCAGGAGCCAGCCAACGTCGGCGTCCGTCATCACGGAAGTATCGTAGGGAATCGATGGCTGGCACTGCTCCGGAGCCATGCCGATGTCCGCGACGTGCACGTCACCAGCGGATTGCGCGAATAGTAGACCGGTCTTCATACCGCCGAACGTGACCGTAATGTCCGCGTGGAACACGGCGCCGATCTCACGCCCGGTATCCGGCTCGATCCCGGACGGTAGATCGATGGCGATGCGCCACCCGGCTGCCGCGTTCGCAGCGACAACCAGCGCCTCGGCCGACCTACGCAGTGGCGGTACGGCGCCGAGGCCAACTAGACCGTCGAGGATTACATCTGCCCGACCAAGTAACGCTGCGATCGGGTCACTACTGACGGAATCTCCGCTTACGATGCGGCCACCGGCGCGGCGTAGCGCCGCAAGTCCCGCCAGGTGCGCGCGGTGGGGGTCGGCGAGGATTGCCGTCACCGCCATCCCACGCCGGCGCAGGATGGCGCCGGCAAACAGCGCGTCGCCGCCATTATTACCCGCGCCCACCAACAAGACTGCCAAGCGGCCCGGCACCGGAGACGGCATCCGGGCGATCACCGTCTCGGCGAGTGCCCATGCGGCGCGGCGCATCAAGGTTCCCGGCGCTGATGGCTGCGCTACGACGGCCTTCGCGTCGGCTCCCGCCAATGTCGCTGTTGCACCCGCGGTGCTGGACAGCCAATACCGTTCGGCAGACCGGATCTGCGCTGTGGTGTAGCTGCGGCTGTATATGTGCGTCACTCCCCCACTGTGACACGCGCAGGCTGTGACACGCCCACCATCAGTGACGCGGCCAGCATTAACGCACCGCGACAACGATGGCGGCCGCTATCCCTGCGTCGTGTGTCAGTGAAAGCTCGAAGCGTGTAATGCCCTGGGCGACAGCCGCAGCTGCGACCGTGCCGGAAAGCGCGACCGCGGGTCGGCCCGCGTCGCCGGACTCGATGACGCAATCGTGCCAGTCCAGTCCGCGAGGCGCGCCAAGCGCCTTAGACACGGCTTCCTTGGCGGCAAATCGAGCCGCGAGCGACGCTGTGGTCCGAGGGCGACCGGTATTAGTCACCTGTTCGGCAGCCGTCATTAACCGTCCCGCCAACGCAGGGGTCCGCTTCAGCGCGGCTCCGAATCGACTCACCGAAACCACATCAACACCGACTGCCACTACTGCACCTGCTGCAACGGCACCGGGAAGTGCGGCATCTGCGGCCACAGCGTGGAGGTTGGGCAGGGCGGCTTCGCCGCGAACAACGTCATACCTATCCGGCGCACCATGAGGCAGCATCACGCGAAGCCCTCCTCTACTCGACAGTCACCGACTTCGCCAGGTTACGGGGCTTGTCGATGTTGCACCCGCGGGCGCGCGCGATTTCCGCGGCCAAAATCTGCAGCGGCACCGTTGCCACCAGCGGTTGCAAGAGTCCGGGAACCGCCGGAACAGATATGACGGTGTCCGCGACCGCTGCGGCAACCTCGTCGCCCTCTTCGGCGATGACGATAGCGCGGGCGCCTCGCGCTTGGACTTCGCGAATATTTGAGATCATCTTGCGGTGCAGTGCCGGATTGAGCGACGCGGACGGGATGACGATGACGATCGGCAATCCGTCCTCGACCAGCGCGATCGGCCCATGCTTCAACTCGCCGGCGGCAAAGCCTTCCGCATGCATGTAGGCGAGTTCCTTCAGCTTCAGTGCACCTTCCAAAGCCACCGGATAGCCGACATGCCGGCCCAGGAACAGCACCGCGCGCGCATCGGCAAGCTCCCGGCCCAGTTCTCGAACCGGATCCATCATTGACAGCGTCTTTCGCACGGCATCCGGAATGGCGGCGAGCCGATCAAATTCGGCGGCCACCTCCGCCGGATACATGGTTCCGCGCGCCTGGGCCAGCGCTAGGCCCACCAGGTAGTTGGCGGCCACCTGCGACAGGAATGCCTTCGTCGACGCCACACCAATCTCAGGTCCGGCATGCGTGTACAGCACGGCATCGGACTCCCGGGGGATCTGCGCACCGTTGGTGTTGCAGACCGCGAGCACGGTCGCCTTCTGCCGGCGCGCATGCCGCAACGCCTCGAGGGTATCCATCGTCTCGCCGGACTGGGACACCGCAATCACCAGTGTGCTGCGGTCCAGAATCGGGTCGCGGTAACGGAACTCGCTGGCGAGCTCCACCTCGACGGGCAGCCTGGCCCAGTGTTCGATCGCATACTTAGCGACCAGTCCCGAGTGGTATGCCGACCCGCACGCAACAACGAACACCTTATCGATACCGCGAAGGTCGTCATCGTCTAGTCGCTGTTCGTCCAAAAGGATACGGCGGCCGTCGAAGTGGTTGGAGAGAGTGGCGACCAAAGCCTCCGGCTGCTCGGCGATTTCCTTGTCCATGAACGTCGGGTAGCCGCCGCGCTCGGCCTCGGATATATCCCAATCAATATGAAATCGCTTGGACTCCTGCGGCTTTCCGTCGAAGTCGGTTTCTACCGCGCCGGCCGCCGTAATGACGATGACCCGGTCGTCACCCGGTTCGATCGCGGAGCGGGTGTGTTCCAGGAACGCTGACACATCGCTGGCCAAAAACATTTCGCCGTCGCCGACACCCAACACCAGCGGCGACGCACGCCGAGCCGCCACTATCTCGCCCGGCCGACTGGTATGCACGGCGACAAGGGTGAAGGTTCCTTCCAGGCGCTTACACACAGCGCGCATACTCGCTGCCAGATCGCCCGCCGTGGGGCCGGCGGCATACGCTAGACCAAGGAGCTGCACGGCGATCTCGCTATCCGTATCGCTGACCGGTTCAATGCCTGCTGCCTCAATTTCGGCGCGCAGTGCCGTCGCGTTTTCGATGATTCCGTTGTGTACGAGGGCGATCGATCCGCTGGCGTCGCAGTGCGGGTGCGCGTTGCGCTCACTGGGGCCACCATGCGTGGCCCAGCGCGTGTGTCCGATACCAGTGCGGCCGACAAGCCTTGCGCCATCGCCGATCTCGTCGCGAAGCTGCTGCAGGTCGCCGGCCGCTTTCACGACGGCTAACCCCTTGTCCGCGTCAACGACAGCCACTCCCGCAGAGTCGTAGCCGCGGTACTCCAGCCTGGACAATCCACCCATCACGATCGGTAGCGCCGAGCGCGTACCCACGTACCCCACAATTCCGCACATGATTCGCACGGTAGTAGCGCCGTCAAGACGAACCGACCACAGCGTGTGCCGGCGCATGCGGTATTGGGCGACGTCAATCACACAGATGGCGTCGCGTGCTCACAATTGCCTGTGGTTGCGCGCAAACCCGCAGGATCGCGCACCCCGCACGATTGAGTCGTGACTCTAGCTTCCGTCGAGTCTCCATATAAAACGACGATGTTCCCGGGCGACCACACCACCGTCGGCGATAGCGCGATCGTTGGCCGGATCTTTGCCGTGCGGGCTCCCCATTGCGGCTTCTCCTGCTGGTGTCACCAGCCCGCGAGCGTGAAGCGCGT
>JBDTAR010000130.1:0-5285 GCA_039924545.1 Nakamurella sp.
GTGACAGCCGCGCAGGTCGAAGCCCACGTGGCGAGCGCAATTGAGTATGGGTTCGACGCGATCACGGTTCCCGGTTGTTGGGTCGGGTACGCGAAGGGGCTGCTCGCCAAGGCTCAGGGTCCGGGTACACAGCGTTCGGATACTCAGGGTCCGGATACTCAGGGTCGGGAAGCCGCGCGGCGCCACGTCGGCCTTGGTGCGATTCTCGACTTCCCGTACGGTTCGTCGAGCACGGTAGCGCGGGTCGCCGGAGCGGCAGCGATGGTGGCGGAGGGTGTGGAGCAAATCGATTCCACCGTCAATATCGGCTTGATGCTGTCCGGCCGACGGGCGGATTTCGTGGCGGATCTTCGCGCAATTGTGCTGGCCGCTTCTCCGGTTCCAGTGAAGTTCATGTTGGAGTTGCCGCTGTTGGACGCGGCGCAGTGTGATTTCGTCGTGAATACGGCGGTCGAGGCCGGCGCCGCTTATGTGAAGAACGCGTCGCGTGGTGCGGTCGGCATTGCGGACGCCGCGACAATTTCGTATCTGCGGCGTCGCGTGCCTGCGTCGGTGGGAGTCAAGGCATCGGGTGGCATTCGAACAGCCCAGCAGGTCCGCGAGCTCGTGGCAGCGGGCGCGGACCTTGTCGGAACGTCGGCGGGCGTCTCGATCATCACCGGTGCGCGAGCCGTGGGCGACTCACTCGAGCGGTACTAGTCCCGCACAGGGCAGCGTCATACGTAGGGTAGTTAAGGGTTTTTCCACCCGGAACAGTCGTCATTTTTGTGCTGCGGATTTCGTCGCGACGCGCACATTATCGGCCCGGTCAGTGTGGGTTGACGGCGGGTTTCGCGTTGTCGAGGATGTCGGCGGTCAGGTCAGCGAACGCGGTACGGACAGCATCCGGTCGTTCGATCCAGCAGAAGTGCGCGCCGCCGTCGATGATCCGGCGCCGGATATTCGGCCCGCTGTAGCTCGGGTCGTCCCAGAGCTGCTGGGTGACGATGCGATCGGCGCTACCGCTGACGACCAGTGTGGGTAGTGTCGCCGGCCACCAGGCGGCCACGTACGTGCGGTCGAAGTTCCGATCCGACCAGTCGACGGCATCCTTGTTGTAGGGCATGCGGGCTAGTAAATTGCGCCCGGTAACGACACTCTCGGCCGTGAAGTTCCAGGGCGCCGCTTCCATCGTGATCTGGGCGAGGTTGAGATTCGTCGGATCGTGTTCGAAAACTCCAGCCGCGGCGTCGACGCCGGGAAGCGGATTCGCCTGTGTCATCGCCTCGAAGACCGGCATCCATCCGGCATTTGGAGCCGAACTCACTAGCGCTAGTCCGTGGATGCGATGTTCGAGTTCCGGGATCGAGAGTAGATACTCGCCTCCGGTTGAGTGCCCGACGCACACGGGGTGTTCGACGGCGGCAACGGCTTCCAGGAAGACGTGGGGCCACACCTCGTAGGGATTGGCAGGCGCGCCGGGCGCATCGACATTCGATCCGTCTCCCGGTAGGTCAACTAGCCAGCTCGTGCCGGGCACATCAACGGCGGCGACCAATTCGGCCACGCTCTCGGACCCGATGCCCGGACCACCTGGTAAAAAAAGCCAGTCCAGTTGTCCCGGATTGGCGCGAATGGCCCGTAGCCGCACTCCCGTTGGGGTAAAAAACTGCTGTAGCACGTCCGGCTCCTGTCGAAGGTTCACTGGCGGGGCCGCGTTCTTGACCGTGCCGTCGTACGAAGTTGCAGAGTGGCTAGTCGCCTGACCCGCGAGCGCTGCGGAGCGAGTGGAGCCCGGAAGCTCCTGGGTGCCGGCGAACGCCGAGCCCGTTGAAGACTGTACCCAATGGAGCGATATGCGCCGCGCGGTGAGGAACGTCGTGTGACCAAGTTGGTTCGCAACTCCGACTTCATGCAACGACTACCTGAAATCGGCGAACGTGAACCGGTGACATTGTGTGGCCTGACCGCGCTGGCCGAACAGCACCGCACACCGACGACTGGGACTCGGCGCCTTAAGCCGGTGAACGTGCTCCAGTCCGCAGCAGTGGCACATGGCGCATGGACGGTACGATTAACGGATTGACCAGGTCGGGACACTACATTGGCAGTGCAGGTGCGCCCGGCGACACGGTGAGCTGGGCGCGCGAGAGGGCAGCGACTTTGTCCAGAGAAATCCGGCGGTGACATTATTCCGCTCACCACTAGCGCCAGTGTCAGGACGCTGATCAAGCTCCTGCCGAATCCGCATCACCCGGGGCGACGGAGGAAAGAAGCGCGTCGTGCCGATTCCTCGAACGCCCGAGTAACTCACGCCCTTCACATCGCCGACAGCACAGCGACAGTGCAGGCAGCTGAGTGGTGGAGTGGAGCATGGTGACTGATACGACTGAGCCGAACGGGCGGTCGAAGACGGGCGGCCGTTTTGCCGGTCGCGTGAAGCGGCTGGCCGAACGCGAGTCGGTCCGGCATGTCGTCCGGGCGACGAATCGGTTTAACGAGCGGCTGGGCTACCAGTTCGCCGCGGCTCTAACATACTTTTCGTTCCTGGCGATAGTGCCGATCTTGATGGTCGCGTTCTCCATCGCTGGTTTCGTGCTTTCGTCACAGCCTGACCTGCTCGCGACGCTCCGCGCGGACACGGCCGAACAGGTTCCCGGCGCGCTGGCGGACACTATTGACGGAATCTTGACAACCGCGATCAATGCTCCGCTGGCCCTTGGCCTCATTGGGCTTGCGGTGGCGCTGTATTCCGGCATCAGTTGGATGGGAAACCTGCGCAGCGCTATCCAAGCGTTGTGGCGCCCGGATTTCGATACCGATCAGGAGATCGCCGCGGAAAGCCTGCTCGGCTATTACGTGAAGAGCCTGCGCTATCTGACGTTTCTGGGCTTGGCGATTCTCGCCTCGCTGGTTCTGACGACGGCGGGATCTTGGGCGCAGGATCTGGTGCTGCGATGGATAGGTCTGGACACCGTGACGTGGCTTTCGCCGGTTTTTACGGTCGGGCCGATACTGCTCGCAGTGGTAGGGGATGTCGGGGTTTTCTTCTGGATCTATTCGGTGCTTGCTCCCCGGCGCGGCATGGCGCCGCGCGGGGTCGTCATCCGCGGTTCGATTGCCGCGGCGCTCGCATTCGAGATTTTGAAACTCGGGCTGACACTGGTGCTTCCGCTGTTGCTTCGGTCCACTGCAGCCAGGGTATTCGGCCCGGTTATCGGATTATTGATATTTTTCAACCTGGTGGCCCTGGTCACCCTGTCCGTAGCCGCCTGGATCGCCACGCCGCTGCCCGATACGCCTACCGCACCGGCCCATGGAAAGCACGCATACCGCGAGCCGGGCCCGACGACAGACCACTAAACACGCCACCCGCTGGCCCTCCACCGCTGGCTCAAACCAGACCTCGAAGGGTGTTCGAGCTCCATGGGGGCGATTGCAGAAATTTGGCTTCTTGTCATGTGACGGTTCTATTCGGTGTTGGTTCGCCGGGCGGCGTCGGTCAGGAGTCGGGTTAGCTGGCGCTCATCGAGCGCGGTCCACGCAGACCCGTTCGGACTGCCGGTACCGGCAAGCGCTCTATTCGGTACTTCCTCGCTCGACCATTGCGGGTGGGCTGCAGTGGGCGTGCGTGGGTTCGTAGCACGCACCAGCGTCAACATCAGGTAGGGCGTCCAGAGGATGACAAGGACGATGAGGATGGCCATGAGTTTGCTCGATTCGGCTTGGATGCACTACTGGTGCGAGCGTGATGGTGCAATCGCCTGTCAGCGCGAGTGATAGGTACGTGGGGCCGGAGCTGCGTGCTCCGCCCACACCGAACAGCAGGTTTAGCGGTAGTGTCGCGGCGACCAACGAGCCGAGAACGGCGCTGCCTTAATGGCAATAGCGACCAGGTTTGCCTGGTTGCGAGCATTCGCTCACCGCAGCGGCCAAATGGTTTTCCGCGGGATCCAGGCTGGCTGTTTACTCAGCCGCCTGTAAGCCTACGCGTCGACTGCGTAGACGATCGGTTTCGTCACCGTCGGAGCCCAGGCACCTGTCGACCGGTAGCTTGCGAAGTTCACCACGAATCGTTTCGTAGCCAGGCCGATGCGCGATCACGAACCGCCCAGCTTCGTTTGGTTGCTGACCCGGCCTTGCTGACTCCGCCGGTGGATCTCTCCGAGCAGGAGCTCGACAGTCTCCTGGTAGGAGTACGCGCTGGTAGGCGTTACCAGGCCGCGGCCGGGCTCGATATCTGGCGTCATCGGGCGCCTCCCGCCTGGTATCTGCCATCCGGCTGATCGTTGCCCGGTTGAACCATTCGTGTCTCCCAGCCAACCACGCCATGCGGGAGTTTGTAGACGAGATTCGGTCGGGGCGTCGCTGGGTGATTACCGGTCATCGCCTCGAACCGACCGACCGAGCTCGCAGTGTCGCCGTGGTCGCGGCTGTGATGTGCTCCCCGTCCGCTGGCTCACCGAGCATCGAGGGCAGGGCTCTGTCCGCGCACGCGGCAAGCGGGCAGGGCTCTGTCCGCGCACGCGGCATGCGGCCTCATATTCGGCGGATACCGCGGTAAAAACTTGACCACGCGGCCCGTGGCACACTACGTCTCACATCGAGACCCGCTGACAGCACACACTGCGCGTGCAGTGTCGTTCACGACGCAACTAATTCGAAGCGTGATCCTGCCGTGTTCACGCAGAGCGCCTAACATCGTTTCAGCGTTCCGGATGTCGCGTACCTTTCGATTCTGATTGACATCCTCGATCGCCTAGTCCCCTCGCCCTGTGGGTGGCTTTCCCGTCCGCCTTGGCTGGTCGCCGCAGCTGCGACTACTACGGAGCCCCCGTTGCCATACGATTCGCGTCCGTAGGCGGTCCGACGTTCATCGTGGTCGTCTGCTACAGCGTGAATGAAGGCGCCTCACTCATCTCCCTGGATGTCTTTCCGGTGGGCGCCGACGTGCATCTTCTGGCGATTGGTGAAGTTGACCCAGTGGACCGACCGGGGCGTATCCCGACGAATGCGCTGAGCACCATCCAGGTGCGGCCAGCATGGCCGTTTGCCGCATCACGCAGCGGACGAGTCAGCCGGGCGCGCCCGGCCGTAGACGGCAGGTACCCCGCCAGAATTGCGCAGTTGGGCGAGCCACGAATTCCGTGGTCACCGAACCGGCGATGGCGCTAGGCAGCGACTTCGGCGGCTATCACGAGGACCACGAATACTTTAGCTACGCCCAATCCATCTGACCGGGTTCCTCCCGACAAAGGTTCCGACCAGCCGAAACGGATCATGCCGATCTCTTAATGGCAGATACC
>JBDTAR010000131.1:0-7282 GCA_039924545.1 Nakamurella sp.
ACGGCGCATGCGCCGGCTTCTGCTACGGGCTTGCAGTTGCCTCGGATTCGATCCGCACCGGCAATGCGCGCAACGTGCTGGTCATCGGTTCCGAGCAACTCACTCACTGGGTGGATCCGCAAGACCGTGCGAATTCGATCATTTTTGGCGATGGCGCGGGCGCCGCAGTCGTCACCGGTTCCGACGTACAAGAAATCGGCCCGGTCGCGTGGGGTAGTGATGAAACCCTCACCGAGACGATCTACATCAAGGATCGCACGTCATTCGTGTTCCAGGAGGGGCAATCGGTCTACCGATGGGCGACCACCGCAATCGCTCCAGTCGCGATCCGCGCCGTCGAGCAGGCCGGATTGGCCTTGTCCGACATCGACGTATTCGTGTCGCATCAAGCCAATCTGCGCATCGTCGACGCCATCGCGAAGAAGATTATCGCCGCTGGCGCGCGCGAGGACATGGTGGTAGCCCGAGACATCATCACCACCGGCAACACCTCTTCGGCATCGATCCCTATCGCCCTGGACCGTTTGCGGGCCGCAGGCCAGGCAAAGAAGGGCGATCTGGTACTGGCGATTGGTTTCGGCGCCGGTTTGACCTACGCCAGCCAGGTATTTGTATGCCCGTAGCGACACCGCGTATGCCCGTAATGAATCCAAACCGCCCAGCACTAAGGCAGAATCAGGGCCGGGGCTTCCCCACCGTCCGGCGTAGGGCCGCGGCGGAACGTACCGAAAGGAACCGTTGACCGTGAGCAGCTCTGAGGAGATCCTCGCCGGCCTCGCCGAGATCGTAGAAGAAGTTGCCGGCGTCACCGCCGCCGACGTCACCGCAGATAAGTCCTTCACTGACGATCTAGACATCGACTCCCTGTCGATGGTGGAGATCGCAGTGCAGGCGGAAGACAAGTTCGGCGTCAAGATCCCCGACGACGAGCTGGCAAACCTGAAGACCGTCGCAGACGCGGTCAGCTACATCGATCGGAATCAGGCCTAAGCCCTAGCGCACTGCTGAGGCTTGCACGGCCCCTCCCGGGCGGCGAAGACGTCGCGACGGGCGGGACCGTGCCGCCCCGGCGCCTTAACCGCGCGCTGTGACCGAACCGATCGGTACCACCCACTACCGTTTTTTCGAAAAGCAGGCAAAAACATGACGACACAATCCCGCGTCGTAGTGACCGGAATCGGAGCCACCACTCCGCTCGGTGGCACTGCCCCCGAAACGTGGCAGGGAATGATCGATGGCCGCATCGGGGTCACCGCGCTGACCGCAGCATGGGTCGACGAGTACCACCTGCCGGTTCGTATCCATGCACCCCTCGTCGTCGAACCGACCGAGATACTGCCGCGGATCGAAGCCAGACGCCTCGACCGCTGCCAACAGGTCGCGATGGTCGCCGCCCGTGAAGCATGGGCGGATGCCGGAAGCCCGGAGATCGAACCGGAGCGGATGGGCGTGGTCGTCGGCACCGGTATCGGCGGGGCCCTCACCTTGCTGGGCCAAGACGACCTCTTGGAGAAAGACGGGCTCCGCAAGGTCGCGGTGCTCACCATTCCCATGCTGATGCCCAATGGCCCGGCCGCAGCGGTGGGACTCTGGGCGAAAGCACGTGGCGGGGTACACGCGCCGGTGTCGGCGTGCGCATCCGGCGCCGAGGCGCTCGCCTGGGCCTACAAGCTCATCACAGCCGGGGATATCGACGTGGCAATCGCGGGTGGCACTGAGGCTTGTATCGCCGCGCTGCCGGTGGCTGGTTTCTCGCAAATGCGCGCGATGTCAACGCGCAACGACGACCCCGAGCATGCATCCCGGCCATTCGACACTGATCGAGACGGCTTCATCCTCGGTGAAGGTGCCGGCATGTTAGTGCTGGAACGCGAGGAGTTTGCCAAAGCCCGTGGCGCGACAATCTACGGGGTACTTGCCGGGGTGGGCATGTCCAACGACGCGTACCACATCACCGCTGGCGAGCCGGAAGGCCGCGGCGGCGCGCAGGCTATCGAAAAAGCGCTGCGGTGCGCGGGACTGGCCGCGAGCGATATTACGCACGTCAACGCGCACGCCACGTCCACACAGGTCGGCGACCTTGCAGAGTCGAAGACGATTCATCGCGCATTGGGCAATCATCCTGTGGTGACAGCGACCAAGTCGATGACAGGCCACCTGCTCGGCGCTGCTGGCGCGGTCGAATCGATTGCGACGCTGCTGGCGATCAAGAACAGCGTCATACCCGGCACTCGCAATATAGAAAATCTGGACCCCGAGATCGATCTCGATGTGGCGACGGAAAATCGTTACGTCAACATCGATGCGGCGGTTAATGACTCGTTCGGTTTCGGCGGCCACAATGTCGCGCTCGTCTTCACGAAAGTCTGATGCCGCAGATGCTGACAGGTATGACGCAACCCACGCCCGATACGAGTGCCGCATCCGATGCGCCTGCCACAGAGTTGGGCCCACGGAAGCTTGACCCGCGGGAGCCAGAAGTGCGCTTTGCGGCGCTCCTGGACAAGGGCAGCGTGGTGCCGCTGCACCCGCGCGACACCTCCGGGGTGGAGGCAGTGCGTGGTCGTATCGACGGCGCCAAGGTGATCGTCTACTGCACCGATGCAACCCGCCAGGGCGGCGCGATGGGCTGGGAGGGCTGCCAGCGGGTGGTCAACGCGATCGACGTCGCGATCCGCGAGCGAGTCCCGGTCATCGGCCTGTTCCATTCCGGTGGCGCACGCCTGCAGGAAGGCGCCGCATCGTTGGACGGGATCGGAAACATGTTCGCTGCGATGGTGCGAGCGTCCGGCCGGGTCCCGCAAATCTCCGTTGTTCTCGGCCCAGCTGCGGGTGGCGCTGCGTATGGCCCCGCCCTCACCGACGTGGTGATCATGGCGCCCGAAGGTCGACTATTCGTGACCGGCCCGGATGTCGTCCGGTCTGTCACCGGCGAGCAGATTGACATGGAATCTCTAGGCGGCCCGGGCACGCACGGCCGCAAGTCCGGTGTGGTGCACATCGTCGCCGATTCGGAGGCAGACGCGTATGTGCGAGCCCGACGGGTGACACTGCTCTTCACCCGGCCCGGTATCGCGGGTGTGGCGGGCCTTCCCGACGACCCGGATTTGGGATCTCTCCTTCCGAAGGAGAAGCAGCGCGCGTACAACGTCAAGCCGCTCATTGACCGACTCTTGGACGAGCCGATGGAGGAGCTACAAGCCCGCTGGGCGCCGAATATCGTGATCGGGCTGGGGCGGCTGGCTGGCCGATCGGTCGGCGTCGTGGCGAACAATCCGCTGCGCCTGGGTGGCTGCCTGGATTCAACGTCGGCGGAGAAGGCCGGCCGCTTCGTCCGGCTATGTGACTCGTTCGGCATCCCACTGTTGGTGCTGGTCGACGTTCCGGGTTATCTGCCGGGTGTGGGCCAGGAGTGGGAAGGCGTAGTGCGACGTGGCGCAAAGCTGCTGCACGCCTTCGCCGAGTCCAACGTGCCACGAGTAACGGTGGTGACCCATAAGGCCTACGGCGGTGCCTACATCGCCATGAACTCCAAGTCGCTCGGCGCGACCGCCGTGTTTGCCTGGCCGGGCGCCGAGATTGCCGTCATGGGGGCGAAGGCTGCCGTATCGATCCTGCATCGTCGCAAACTCGCTGCGGTGCCGGAAGGCCCGGAGCGCGAAGCCCTGCACGAACAGCTCGCCGCCGAACACGAGAAGATCGCTGGCGGAGTTGCTCGCGCCGTCGAGTTGGGCGTGGTCGACGAGATCATCAGCCCGGCCGAGACTCGGCGACGCGTCGCCGAAGCGTTAGCATCGGCACCTGCGGGCCGCGGCTCTCACGGGAATATCCCGCTGTAGCTCGTGCCTCCCAGACTGCCCCACCGCTATCGCGAGGCGCGCCGCTAGCACAAGTGTGTCGAGTCCCTGCCCAGGGTTTAGTCGAGCGCTGCTGCGGCTTCGCGGGCGAGTTTTCGGTGCGCCTTCGTCGGGCTCGTCGGCATGAGGAGCAGGTCCTCCCCTGCGTTCAGCGCAGCAACGGCGGCTGAGCCCACGCTGTAATGACCGGCTATCGGTTCCATCTGCATCGAGTCGGTCACGGTGACAGCGCCGAAGTTCATGCCGTTGCACCCGGCGACGCCGTCGCCGTGCAAAAGTTTCTGAATGATCCGCGGGGAGATACTGGCCGGCGCCTTTACGTCGTCTGCGGCGGGAAACAGCATGTGCGCAGTCATCACCATCAACGCTCCGGCGTCAACGCCGGCCTCAGCCGGGATCGCCTCATGCGCATTCCAGTCGGCGCAGCTCACCGGAAGTGTCGGCAATGTGACATGGGAGTCGGCGCCAATTCGCGTTAACCCGGAAAAATGCTTCATGCTGGCGACGACACCACCACTTTGGTAGCCGGTGACAGCCGCAGCGACAAGGCGCGCCACTCGCTGCGGATCCGCTCCGTAAGAGCGGCCGTACTGACCAATTGCTGATGGGCCACCGTCACTGGGCAACACGCCAAAAACGGGCGCGACATCGACCGTCACTCCGACTGCCAACTCCTCGTGCGCGGCGGCAGCGGCAACCTGCGACGGCGTGCCGCTTGACGTGCTGCCCACCGAGGGACCATCGGTTGCCGTGGTCGGGGTCTGCAGAACTAACGTGCTCGAAGGGGACGTAGCGGCGACGCCGGCAGCATCAACTTCGGGGCGATTCTGCACGGATGTCGTCATGCTTCATGGCATGGGCACCGAATCACTTACGCCGCCAACTGAACCTCCGCATGCGGCTATCACTAGCGCGATCGTCAGCACCACGGTGGCGAATAGGGCACGCCGTGACTCGGTCACGGGTCTTTTTAACACGAGGCCATCGCGGGCTTCTTCGCTGACGTTCCCACGCGTAACCCAACTCCTTCGTCGAGGACCTGATAGGTGACATCCCATCGCACACATTCCGCAGGAAAATCTGTCGGCGCGAACTCCAACGCCTGGCGCGAAACGAACTGCATTCGAAGCGTGAGCGGGTGGCCCGGCATGATGTCCGAGATGTACACGTCTGAGTCGCGCGTAGTGCTGTAGTCGATGTTCCAGCTATCCCGATCACGAAGGGCTTGCGCGGTTGTCACGGTCGTGAGCCAGGCGTCGTAGTCGCGACGGTTGATAGCGCTGAAGTACCGAGCGACCAAGTCGGCAACATCGCGAGCGTCCGGCGCGTTCTCAGCGCTGGGTGACAGCGCAACATTGACCGGCCCAACCGGCGATAGCGCATCGGTTCCTGTGGTTGCGGCGACATCCGTCGGCTGACCATCGACAGTGTCCGCCACCGCGGCGTCTGGTGGCTCTGTATGAGCAGCAGCGATGCCTTTACCCGCAACGCCGCGATGATGACCAGCAAGGTACGCCAACCCGCCGCCGGATAGCACCACGACGACGAGCGCGACAATGAGTGCGAGCGTCAGCCTGCGACCATAGGGAGCCATCACTGTCCAACAGTACTAGCCCACCTGATGCAGCCACGTGATCGCGGTACCGTCGGCAGCCCGTCGAAACGGTTCGAGTTCGGCATCAACATCCGCACCGAGCGCAGTGGCAAGTTTGGCGCGCAAATCATCCAGGCAGGTCGCCTGTCTGACAAGGTCTGCCACCTGCGATTCACCGACCAAAATGTCGCCGTTAGCGGACATCACCGCATGCCAGACCCCCCGACCGGGCAAATAACAGATTCGCTCACCATCGGCACCCGGGGTCGCTTCCTCGGTGACCTCGAACCGCAGCATGTTCCATTTCCGCAGCGCCGCCGCAATCCGTCCGCCTGAGCCAGGATTGCCGCTCCACACAGTGCGCGCGCACAACTGACCTGGCGCTGCGCTTTGTTCGGTCCACTGCAGCGAGACCCGAGTGCCGAGCACGCTCGATAGCGCCCACTCCACGTGCGGACATATCGCCGGTGGCGCAGAGTGAACGTAGATAACACCATTTGCGAGCACCGCAGTCACCCCTATTCCCGTTGCCGCTCCGTCGTCTTCCCCAACGTGGCGCGGCTGACGGCAGGTTCTACTGCCCTACTCAATGCCGGTGCGCGTGCTGATGCACGCGTCTATGAAATTGTTGTCGTGTTGTGACCATTGTGCACTGTGAGGCCCATGTTGCGCTAGTGTCTGGGCGCCTTCGCTGAAGCCTGACGAACTGTGGGGCGGGCGGGGCTCGAACCCGCGGCTGGCGGGTTATGAGTCCGCTGCTCTAACCAACTGAGCTACCGCCCCGGTGCACCCAGTCAGATGTAGTGGGTGCGCAACCTGACTGCCTTCTACCGTCGCAGTGTTGAAACGCTCCTGAAAAGGCGAAATCCCGCGAAAGAAAGTCTCACGGGATCTCCGGTGCGCTCCCCCGGTTGGACTCGAACCAACAACCGTCCGATTAACAGTCGGATGCTCTGCCAATTGAGCTACGGAGGACCGGCTCCCGCACTGTGTGCGAGTGTGCCTCACTAGGATAACCGATTGCAGACCGGTCTTGCGCACGGGTCGAGGATTTTCGGCTCGGGCGTGGCACATGGACAGCGTCATACGTATCGTTCCCAGGCGGATAGGTGGGAAACGGGCAGGTCACGCACGCCGATCGAGCCGACCGCGTTTCGGCGGTTTGATTTCGACGCCACCCATCACCGCTATGCCCGTGATCCGCACTACGGGTGAGCCGGGCGGCGCCACGGCTCGCGAACGGTTCTCGACGCCACCCAATACTCCAATCGCCTCCGAGATCACCGTCACATCGTCGGGCACGGTGATCTCGACCCCGCCCATTAGCGCGAAGACCTGAATCGTCACTTCGGAAGCCGCGAACACGGCCTCCGTGAGGTCGAGTTCCACTCCTCCCATGACGGCGACGACGTGCAATTTCTGCGGCACGACCCACACGCCGCTGCGTTCTGCGCCACTCAGCACGGCAACGGCCGACCCGCTGGCCTTGCCGCTGACGATGCGACTAGTCACCGCAGGCGCCGAAGCACTGGACTGATGGGCTGCCACCTCATGCGGACTAGGCAGTGCCAATTCGTGCCCGGGAAGATCAGCGACAATCGGACGGAGCTCTCCGAAAGTCTTCGCGGCGTAGACATCTTTGAGCCGCTCGTCGACTTCGGTGAGGGTCAGTCGGCCGTCGCCCATCGCGTGGTGCAGGGCAGCCGCGACACGCTCCCGGTCAGCATCGGAAGCGCGGATTCGATCAGGGTCGGGTACCTGAGCAGGGGTCGTCACGGAAGTCAGTGTACGCCATGACACCACATAGACGACATACATGACGTCTTCCTGG
>JBDTAR010000132.1:0-15182 GCA_039924545.1 Nakamurella sp.
CGGTGGCGGTGGTGCTGTGGCTGGTGGCGGCATACGTAATGAATAGGCGAGACGCATGAGTGCCTCTATTCCGCTCGTGTTACCTAGCGAGGCGCATATCCCGCGCTTGGCATCACGACGAGGGAAAAGGGCGGTGCACCGATGAGCGAAGACGACATAACAAGTGCACGCGGCAATGCCGGATACCGGCCGATCGTCAGTTTCCAACCGCGAGGCGGGCGCATGAACGATGTGCAAAAGCGCTCGTGGGCAGCACACGCTGATCAATTGCTCATCGAGCGGGACGCGTTTGGCCCGGTACCGGATCCCGGAACTTCGCCAGACCCAGCAAAGCCATGGTGGCGCCCGGGCATCAACCAGATCGCGCTATTCGGCCGTGTCGCGCCGTTGGTGATTGAGATCGGGCCAGGCATGGGCGACGCCACAGCAGCCATGGCTAAGGCACGTCCGGAGATCAATCTGCTCGCGATCGAGGTGTACAAACCGGGTATCGCGCAGACGTTCTCGCATTTGTCGCGGGCCGGTGTCGACAATGTTCGGGTGTTGCGAGCCGATGCAGCCGAAGTGCTGCGGAATGTCGTCATACCTGAATCACTGGCGGAATTGTGGCTATTTTTTCCCGACCCGTGGCGCAAACGCAAGCACCATAAGCGGCGCATCGTGACTCCCGAGTTCGCCGAGTTGGCGACATCCTGTTTGGAGCCCGGCGGGTCCTGGTACATGGCCACCGACTGGGAGCACTACGCCAAGCAGATGCTGCGAGTGGTGTCGGATTGCGACGTACTGGAGAACCCGCACGCGGCCGAGGGCGGGTGGGCCCCGCGGGCGCCGTTCCGGCCTGAAACTCGTTTTGAGAAACGAGGGATTGGTGCGGATCGCGCGATCTTCGACCTGCACGTCACCCGACGCTAAGCGGCGTCGTGAACCCGACGCTAAGCGGCGTCGTGAACTCGGCGCTAAGCCTGCTCGTCACCCGGCGCTGATCTGCCAGTTGACGACGAGTCGGTCTGCGCCATCACGGAGCTGTAGCGTGCCCGAGGTGGCGGTCGTATCGAACGCGAGGAAGCCGGTCTCCGGCGTGGAGGCATCGATGGAAACGAACGAGAACGCGTCGGTGACTCCGCCGAAGGTGGGAAACAGTGCGGGCGCGCCTGCCGGAGTGAAGACGAACGCCTTGCTGTCGACATTTCCGATATGGCCCTGGGTACCCGCTACCCCAGTGAATTTCACCGGGAGCACAAGGTATCGACCCGATTTCGGGTAGTAGCCAATGCGCTTATCTTTCTTCAGCGCAATCCCTGGCTCCCCGATTGTCACGGTGAATCCAGGCCGAGAAATTTCAGGCTGCGCGGGTTCACCGATGACGCCATCGACAGCCTTCGGCGTGGCTGCGCTGAGCTGCCACGTGGCCAGGCCCGCGCTGGCCGGGCCGCTGGCGACAGTCAGAGACGTGTGGGTGACGGCCGTGCTGAAGGTGACGAAGCCGCGCAGGGTCTGCCCGCCCACCAGCTTCGGTCCGTCGAGGTCCGGTAGGTAGTTCGTGATGATGTCCCCCATGACCCGTTCGCCCTTCGACCCCACGACGGACCAGTTCCAGCCGAGGAACCGCACCGGATCGGTGCCCGCATCGGTCCGGCTGATCTGCGCATCAACCACCAGCATCGGGTCTGAACCCGCCCGCGCATAGCCCCACCCGTCTCCCGGCTGGCTGGTCGCCCCGAACACTGTGACTTCGAAATTTGCGCCGTCGAAGCTGACAGCCACCGGCTCGCCAGCCGTAGTGACGCCCTGGTGCCGTGCGTCTGGCACCACGTCAGGCTGGAGGTCCTGGAGTCCTTCCACGCCAGATATGGCCGACGTCGCAGCCTGCATCCCGAAGTAGACCGCAATACCCACCGGGATTAGCACGAACAGCAGCACCGCCACGATGATGATTCCGCCAGCCCGCGCGGCCCTCGGTCTCTGGTTCAATGCCATCCGAATCGCGGCCTGTGCCTGCGGTGTCATTCCTGAGCTCGATGTGTACGCGCTCGATGTGAACATGTTTGACATGGTCGGTGGAGGCATACCCGGCATACCCGGCATGCCCGGCATGCCCGGCGGCATCGTGCGCGGCTGCATACCGGGTGCTATGTATGACGGACTCCCGGGCGGCGCGCTCGGCTGGCCGAAGCGCCCTGCGGAATAGCCACCGTCTGGCACATCGGTCGGCGCCCAACCCGACGCACCCACCGAGCCCACAGATCCCGGTGACCACGTCCCCGCGTCCGCCGCGTCAGTCGCCGTGGGCGCGTGCGACTCATGGTCGTCAAATGCCTGCCCGGAGTAGGCGCTCGGCGCCGCTCCATCCATCCCGGGCGCGCTGACCGGCGCGTCTCCCCGGTAGAAGCCTTGCGCGTCGCGATTGCGCCTGAATAGCCCCACAGCGGTGGCCCTTTCAGCAGGTCGCGGGCCTGTCGGTCCACGTCGGCGGGCAAGTCGTCACGTAGCGTCACAGTACTCGATGGAACCGCGCGGTGCTGCCTGGTCGAAGCTGCGCTGTCAGGTCGGCGGATGCCTCGGTGAGCACCGCGATGACGGGATAGCCGCCCGTGACGGGATAGTCGGCGAGAAATGCGACGAGTTCACCGGAGGGCGTCAGCTGAATTGCGCCGCGCACCACTGGCTGGCTCGGTATTTCGGGTATGACGTTTTCCACCAGCCTCGGCCCATCCAGGCGAATGCCGACTCGGTTCGATTTCGGGCTCACTGTCCACTCGGCGCTGGTGAGCTCTGCTAGGGCGGCCGGCGTGAGGCAGTCTTGTTGCGGGCCTGACAGGATCGCAAGTTCAACCGGGCCGAACCTTATTGCTGAGGCATGGATCTCGCTACCGGTGGGCCCTTCGATTGCCGACAGTTCGACCGCCGGCAGGTCGGCCTCGTAGGACCGCCCGATGAGCAGGACATCGTCCGCGCGGAGCGGTGCTAGGCCGAGACCTGCGAGTAGGTCCGCCGATCGGGATCCGAGCACTGGGGTCACATCGATTCCGCCGCGCACAGCGAGGTAACTGCGGAGTCCATGCGTGGGTCTGCCGAGCCTGATTGTCGACCCGGCAGGAACCCGCACGGCAATATTGTTCGGCACGGTCCGCTTTCCGCCGTGCCGGTCTGCGCTGCCCCGGTCCGCACTGAACTGGTCCGCACTGATCCGGCCTTCGCTGTCGCGGTCTGCGCCAGTGTTGATGGTGACTGGCACCTCGGCTCCGGTGACGGCGATGGTGGCATCCGCGTCGATGCGAAACACAGCTCCGCCCAACAGGATTTCCAGCTCAGCAGCTCCCGGGCTATTGCCAACCAGGTGATTGGCACTGCGAGCCGCGCCGTGATCGGCCGCGCCGGAGGGACTTACTCCCAGCGATGCGCGGCCAGCCCGTCCGAGATCCTGCACTAGGCACAGCGTTCCGGGCCGGATCACTGTGACCGTTCCGACCGAAGCAGATTCGCCAGACAGCGTTCGCGTTGCCGTACGCGACGCTCCACCACGCGTCTCGTGCGTAGTCACAGCCTTAGCACGTGTGGCTCGGAATCGAACTCGCATTCCCGGCCGGAGCAGCGCCGGCGGATCGCGATGTATACCCCACAGTGGCGTGTCGCTATGGCCGATGAGCTGCCAGCCACCCGGCGATGCCCGCGGGTAGATGCCGGAATATTCGCCAGCGAGTCCGATGGCACCCGAAGGGACTTCGGTCCGAGGTGAGCTTCGCCGCGGCACCCGGAGCCTCTTGTCACCGCCAGAGAGATAGCCGAATCCGGGCGCGAAACCGATGAACGAGACCTGCCAGTCCATCGAAGTGTGTGCCGCTATCACCGCCTCCCGGCTGAGCCCGGTGAGGCACGCGACCTCGTCAAGGTCTGTCCCGTCGTACACCGCGTCGATCCGGACAATCGCTGCACTGACGACGGTGTCGAGGTCGAATGGCCGCGCGAGCGCTTCCAGAGCTCGCACGCGCACCATCCCGCACGCCGAACGGATTCGCTCACGTCCGTCGAAGACGATCAGTACGGATTCGGCGCCGGGCACTACATCGACCTGCCCGTCAATCGGGGTCTGCAGAAAGCCGGCATAGAGCATCAGCACCTGCTCAGGCTGGGGTGGAGTCACCAGCACAGCGAGCTCCCCCATCGCCGCTACCCGCACAGCTACACCCATGTATCCGCTGCGACGAGCGATGCCTCACTCACCGTGCTGGCCCCTCGACGAACGACCGCACGTCGATGCCAGCCTCCGCAAGGGCCTGCCGGATCGCCCTGGCCATCTGGGTGGCGCCGGGTGAATCTCCGTGCACGCAGAGGGATCTCGCTTCAACCGTCACGCTGGTGCCGTCCACGGCGGCGACGGTTCGCTTCCGCACCATCTGCACGGCCCGATGAGCGACGACTTCAGCGTCGTCCAGCAGCGCTCCGCTCTGGTCGCGCGGCACCAGTGCCCCTTCCGGGGTATAGCCGCGGTCGACGAACGCCTCGGGTATCGCGGTCAGGCCAGCCTCGGTGGCGCGGCGCAGCAGGGCCGATCCTGGCAGACCGAGAACGGCGAGGGAAGCGTCATACGTGGCGGTTCGTCTACTACTCGCGGGCGCGCTGTACTCAACGACAGCGGCAATCACCGCGGCGGCCTGTCCCTCGTGCTTTACGACGGAGTGGTAAAGCGCCCCATGCGGTTTCACGTAGGCGACGCTGGTTCCTGCCGCGCGACACAGGCCGTCCAGGGCGCCGATCTGATAGAGCACGGCAGCGGTGAGATCCCCCGGCGCCATGTCGATGAAGCGCCGCCCAAAGCCGGCGAGGTCGGGATATCCGACATGCGCGCCGATCGTCACACCGCGCTCGGCTGCTGCCCGCACCGTGCGCAGCAGCGTCGCGGGATCGCCTGCATGGAATCCGCAGGCCACATTAGCGCTACTGACCAAGTCGAGTGTCGCGTCATCGTCGCCAAGGCTCCACCGGCCATAAGACTCGCCGAGGTCCGCATTGAGATCGATAGTCGACAACTCGTCATGCATCCCGCCATCATCCCTCAGTTGCTGGTGTTCCCCTCAAGAACTGCAGTGAAATGTCATGAAGCGGACTTAGCGCGACGGGCCCGATCTCACCTTGCCATGGATGTCTGGCTTATTTGCCGCACCTGGCCGGTAGTGGAATGTGGCCATGAGTCGATGCACTGCATAAGCCGCGGCTTTCATTGAGCATCGGAATTCGACGCGAGATGCGCGATCTCGGCGCGTGAACGAACATCCCAACGGCGCAAGATCGCATTGACGTGCTTCTCAACAGTGGTGACTCCGATGCCCATATCGGCGGCGATCTGCCGGTTCGTCGCTCCTGCCGTAATCCGAGTGACGACCTCTAGCTGCCGGGAAGTGAGCGCTGCCGAGACCGCGCGCCCGCCCGCGGGCGAGAGTGCTACCGCCACGCCGGTCCGAGTTGCCACTCCGAAAGCCTGCAGCACCCGCGAGACGTGCATGCGCACGGTGTGCTCGGACAGGAACAGGTCCTGCGCAAGTCCAGTATTCGATCGCCCCTTCGCAACCAGCAGGGCCACTTCGCGCTCGCGGCCAGACAGCCCTTCCCAGCCACTGGAAACCGCAGGCGGCAACCGCCGCCCCGCTTGACGGAGTTCTCGAGCTGCCGAACGTCGTACCGCGAAATGGCCGCGCATGCCGGACGCCGAGACGAGCGAGGCAAGATCCCGAGTTGCCGCTCCGCCCCGATGTTGCGCGATCTGAGCGCGAGCACGCAAGATCTCCGCCTCGGCCACCTCGATCGCGCGACCATCCCTTTTCGCGTGGAAAAGCGCCTTTTCCGCGGACGCCAACGCGGCGCCAGCATCCCCGGCGAGCAGACTGATGCGGCTGCGCACGCGGTCCACTGTGGGCGCCGCGATCGGATGGTGGGACAGCGGCGCGAGCCGGGCAAGCCAAGCTTCCGCCGAATCTGCGTCATTCTCTGCGACGGCAACAGCCGCGAGCACTTCCAGCCCGAGTGCCCGGTCGATGATTCGAAGCTGACTGAGGTCGGCGTCCCCACCAGCGATAAGGATCAGCTGCGCACCGAGGACCGCATCACCGAGCGCGACAGCTCCATAAGCGGCAAGCACGAAACATCCCCGTGTGATCGCATCTACGGGGGCGGGTGCGACGGAGATCCGGTCGACGAGGAGCCGAGTCGCCCTCCTCTGGTCGGCGTTTCCTCGCACGAGGGCTGAGCACGCGAGGGCGAGCAGTGCCTCAACGGGACTCGTGGCTCCGCGGATAGCGTCATCGACGAGCCCCTCCGCTCGAGTGATGTCGGCCTGAAACGTCGCAACCCGTGCCGCGAGGGCCCTTACAAAGGTAAGGAAGGGATGCGGCCCACCCAAGAGAACGTCAGGCGGTGATCCATAGCGCTCGAGGAATTTCGCCGCGATATCGACGCGGGCGTTGGCGAGCGCGGCCTCGGCAAGCAGGGCATGCAGCGGAACGCGCATGGATATCGAGACCGGCTCGGCATCGTTCAGTGCAGCTTCGATGGGATCCCCGCCAGTTCGCGGATCTCGTAGTGCTATTTCATCGATCGCCGCGGGCCAAACTCCGAGGGCCAGACCAGCCGCGGCGCGAGACAGAGCGCGGGCATCAGGATCGATAGAAGCAGCGAGCGCCCGGCCGGCAAGCTCGGCCGCCACCGCAAATTCGCTGTTCCAGATCCTAAGCAGACTCGCGAGCGCCAGGTCAAAAGCGTCGTTTTCCGACGGCAGGCAGGACCTAGTATCTGGCCCTTCGCCTCCGTTCATCAGCTGCCGTAGCACCCGATCAAGACTCGCCTCCCGATCCACGAGTTCAGGGTAATTCCGCGTAGCCTGAACTGCGCGGCGTAGCCGGAAGCAGCCGAGGAATACGTCGAAACCCCCATACTCCTAGCGAAGACTCGGCACTACCGTGAGAGGTCGTTCCCCAAGGATCCCAGGCACCAAGGAGGCTGCAATGCGTCGCACTCCGCGTCGTCGCTCGCGCGCCATGTCGTTCGCGGGCGCCGCCCTGCTCGCGGCTGCCGTGCTCACCGCATGCTCATCGGGTTCCGCAGCAAGCGGCTCGGCTAGCCCCGACAACTCAGGCAACTCGACGGGCGCAAGTAACGCGAGCAGTTCAGCAGAAAGCAGTTCAGACGATTCCAGTTCAGCTGAAAGCAGCCCGGGAGAGAGCAGTGACGAGGGGTTCGATCCCGTCGTGCTGAAGGGTACTGGAAGGTACGCGATCGGTACCCAGGCGCCTTTGGGCGGCTACGTATTGCATGGCGAACTGGACGAGCAGCCGTCGGGGTGCACGTGGTCCATCCAGGATGAAGACGGCAAAGCCGCCTTCGAAAACCAGGGCCAATACGTGTTCCTCACCGACATCCGCGAGGCAATAACCTTTGTCACCAATGGCTGCCCGGACTGGGAAAGGTTCCAGTAGCGGGTCTGATTCGCGAGCTCGACCAGCCCGCAGACAGATCGGCCCCGAACGCAACGAATGCGTCCGGGGCCGATTGATGTGTCGAGGCTACGGCTGCGGGTAGCCGGTCGGCTCGTCACCCAGGTCGATGATCGCGGCAACGGTGCCGCCACCCTCGGGTCCCTGGTGATCCGCTGCGATGGACACGAATACCGCGGGGTCACCGGTGACGGCCGCCGTGACGCCGCCGACGGTAGCCTTGATCTGCCGGTGCCAGCTCACGTCGGAGTCGTCGAGCATGGCGTTGCGACGTCCGCGGACCATGCCATCCTTCGACGCCTCACACTTCAGGAACACGTTGACCAGGCGGCCCTTGATGTCCGTCCAGTGCGGGCGCTCCGGCAGGTCGAGGCCGGCGTTCTTGATCGCGTCCCAAATGCCGTCGGCGTCCAGCGCGTCCTTCATGACCGAGTGGCCGATCTTGTAGCGTCCGCCGACGCCACGAGCGTTGCCCACCACCACGATCTGCGCCCGGTCGAGTTCCACACCCGATGAGCAGGAGGCCACGGACGAGAACAGGTCGAAGTTTTTCAGCACATCTGCATCGGTCGGCATCTCGATCTCGCCGAGCCCCACCGCGATCCCCAGGCCAGCGGTCCCATTGGACAGCTCCATCGACTTGAGAGTGTCGGTGGTCCACACGTCTTTGCCGCGCGAATGTGCTTCGCGGATCGAATCGATGGTCAGCAGCGGCGTCTTGGTCTGCACATAGTGAACGTCCTTGGGATCGGTGATCCCGGCGCGTTCCATCGCGACCTTCACACCGTCGGCGACCTTCTTGATCATCGAGACGTAGCCGATTTCCTCCGGCAGCAGCTTCTCGCTCATGGCGTAGCCGACCGTGAGCCGCGGCTCGTCGGTGTGCACGGCCTTGTCCGCAGGCACGGTCGCGAAGATCGTGGCGTGCGGCGAGATGATGCCGTCGGTGCCGCCGGACCACACGATCGGCACCTGGTGAACGGCGTCGTAGTCGCGGGTGCCCTTTTCCATCAGTACTTCGCGGAAAGCGCGGTCGGCGATGATGCGGGTGTAGTCGTTAACGCCACCGTTGCCTTCAGTCTTGCCGACCACAGCGACGACGCGGTCTGCTTCGAACACACCGTCATCGATGAGCTTGGCGAGTCCGGACGCATCCGAAACATTGTGCAGCGGTACCTTACGTACCTCAATGGCGTCAGCCATGTGGTTTCTCCTTCGTGGTCGTTCGTTATTGCGGCAGGTGCTTGCAGGTCCGTATGTAAGTGTGTCTGTGTACGTGTGTCAGTGCTCTTGCGGGCCGTCGGCGGTGATCACAGTTCCGACTGCGCCCAAAGGCGAGGTAAAGACATCTCCGAGGCGTTCCAGGCTGGTGATTACTGATGCTCCGCCGCCGTCCGCGACGAAGGCGCAGGCGGCCTCTACTTTCGGCCCCATCGAGCCGGCGCCGAAGTATCCGGCGGCAGAGTATTCGCGCATCTCCTCGAGGGAGACGTGGCCGAGCGGCCTGGCGTCGGGGGTGCCGAAGCCGATCACCGCGGCGGGCACGTCGGTAGCGATGACGAGAGTGTCGGCACCGAGGTCGGGGGCGAGAATGGCTGCGGCCCGATCTTTGTCGATCACTGCTTCTACTCCGACCAAGCCCCCATCGCGCTGCACGACGGGGATTCCACCGCCGCCGGACAGGACGATGATGTAGCCAATGTCGGCTAATGCCTTGCCAGTCGGGGCGTCCAAGACGCGCACCGGCTTCGGCGAAGGGACGACTCGCCGCCAGCCGCGGTCGCCGAAATCGCGCCAATCCTGACCGGCGTCGATCAGCGGCTGCGCCTCGTCGTGCGAGCGGAAGCGACCCACTGGCTTATCGGGGTTTTCGAACGCGGGGTCGGCTGCGTCAACGAGTGTGCGGGTGATCAACGCGGCGGTAGGGCGGTCGATGCCGCGCTCGACGAAAGCGGCGGCCAATGCGTTTTGCATGACAAAGCCGATGGTGCCCTGGGTGTTAGCACCGCACCAGTCCAGCGAAACCGGCGGCACGATTCCGGCGGCGATCTCGTTTTTCACCAGCAGGTTGCCGACCTGTGGGCCGTTGCCGTGCGTGATCGCGACGTCGAATCCGGCGCCGACAAGGTCGGCGATGTGCTGAGCGGCTGTTCCGAGCGCCGCGATCTGATCGTGCTCTGTCGCGGACCCA
Organism: Nakamurella sp.; assembly: GCA_039924545.1. Classification (GTDB taxonomy): domain Bacteria; phylum Actinomycetota; class Actinomycetes; order Mycobacteriales; family Nakamurellaceae; genus Nakamurella. The sequence continues at coordinate 9,676 of JBDTAR010000132.1, forward strand.
TCCGGCGCAGACATAGCGTTACCGCCCAGCGCCACCAAAATGCGGTGGGCCCACCGGCCAGGTACGTCGGATTGGGCGCGGGCGGAGTCGGGAGCAGTAGGCGGCGTCACGCTTTGAGCCTAAGAACCCGCTGAGCCGAACCCTTGGGCAAAAGTTGCCGACGATCCGGCGGCGTTCCGGCTATTGATTGAGACTGTTGATTCAGACCGTCATAAGCGAGCAGCATGCCGAGACCAGGAGAAGCAGTAGACACCGAACGAAGCCAGTCCGAGGGCAACAATCGTGAGCAGGGCCGGGCCGTACACCTGCTGACGAAGGATTCGAATGGCGTCGTCGAGGCCGCCCGCCTTCTGCGGGTCGTAAGTAATAGCGGAGACCACAAACAGCACTCCGACAATGCTGTATGCGAAACCCTTTGTCACATAACCGATTTGACCGAGACGAATCAATCCAGTCCGCACGGATCCAGCAAGATTGTTGGTAAACGCCTTTGTCACGCCTCGAATTGCTATCCCTATAGCAATAGCCAGAATGCCGAGTCCGATAACCACCACCAGTACCCGGCCCGCCGGAACAGACATCAGCCGCGCGGTCCACGTTTTCTCACTGTCGCCTCCGGAGGCAGACCCGGCAGCCGTTGTCGCCGCGCTGATCGCAAGCACGACATAGACGATCGCTTTACCTGCGGAGCCCAGCCGGGCGAAAAGACGCGAACGCTCGTTTTCCTTCCCACGGTGCCCTAGGAGAGCTTCCGCCAGTTGCCATACCCCGAGTACGAGCAGCCCTACCGCTGTTACCCACAGCAGCGCAGCTCCGACCCCCGTAGATGCCAGCTCTGTGAACGCGCCCTGCGCCGACGCTTGACTACCGCCACCACCCCAGGCGATCGTCAGCACTATCCACGCCATCAGCAGGTGCACCACGCCGTAGGCGACAAGGCCGACCATGATCAACGCGCCGAATGCCTCACTGTCCACCGCCGCGCGCCCGGCGGCGCCAGCCTTCCGCGCACCTCGTTTGTGGCGGTGTAGCGCAGGATGCGATTCGATCATCGAAATATCCCTTTCTCGGTGCGGTCCATGCGCACGACTCTGCGACTCGCAGCCGAGCAGCGATGTAGGCCAGGAACGTCTCCATCGCGGGCACCTATTAACGCAGTACCCAGTTACGTATTCGCTAATCCATCGAAGTAGTGGGGAATACGATCCGCCACCATCCGGGAGGTAGCACCGGTCAGGCGCTCGCGATCCCGCAGGCAGCACGGCCGATACGCTGATGGCGTGCATCCCGTCACTTCTAGCCTGCTCCCGCTGTGGTCGTTTCCGTGTTTCGATCCGGCGACGCTGCGGGTTGCGATAACGACCAGACGCGGCGGGGTATCGACGGGGAGCTTTGCATCGCTCAATATCGGATTCCACGTGGGCGACGAGTATGACGATGTCCTCACCAATCGCATTCGCACAGCCGAAGCCTTCGGGGTCGACCTGGACGATTGCATATTCGCCGAACAGGTCGCCGGCACGCGCATCACTCGCGTGGGCGACCCGGAACGCGGCCGCGGCGCACGCAGCAAGGCAGACGCCCTCCCGCAGGCCGACGGACTGGTCACCACCGAGCCAGGCCCAGTGTTGGCGTTAATGGCCGCAGACTGCATGCTCATCGCGATGCACGATCCCGCCGCGCCTGCCCTGGCACTGGTGCATGCCGGTTGGCCGGGGACGGTCAACGGGGCGATTCCGGCGGCGGTGCGCGCCATGCTGGAATGCGGCGCAAAGCCAGACCGCATTGTTACGGCGATCGCACCTGCGGTTTCGGCCGGGACCTACCAGGTGGGCGACGATGTCGCCCAGGCCGCACTGAGCGCGTTCGGCCCGCGCGTGGGCGAAGTCCTCCGCCCGGACGGCACCGGCCGATACGTCTTCGATCTGGTCGGCGCGGCCCACATCCAGCTCGTCGATGCGGGGCTCAAAGTGGCAAGTATTTTCGACTCCGGACAGACCACGGGGCCGGGCACTGATTTCTTCAGCCATCGTTTCGAGGGCCCTACCGGCCGGTTCGCCCTCCTCGCGCAGCTCTCCGGAAAGGCCGCGGCATGAACAGCCCTGTACACGACACCCCTTTGAAAGCAGCACGTTTCGTGTACGACTCGTTTCGGATTGATGCCGCATCCAACCAGCTCATTTGCCAGTACCAGCTCGACGATTGGCAGTTCACCGAGACAGTGGCCTTGCCCGGCGGTGGGGATTGGTCGACCCCTGCGGCCGTAGAGGCCGCGCGGCTGGTATTCCTCCTGGCTGGCGTGTCCTATTACAAGGCTGGGGCGCCGCCGGTAATTGACCTGGGTACGCACGCCGTCACCGACACTGAGCGGGATTTCCTGCGACAGTTCTATATCGACGGGCTCGGCGAATTCGCCTACCGTTCGACACCGCGACTGGACCTGTCCGGCCTCGAAATCCGCGGGCCGCGCCTGGAACGTGCGGCGCCCGTGGGCTTTTCACCGAGACTCAGCACGCCGCTGATCCCATTCGGCGGCGGCGTGGACTCGATTGTGACGGTGGAGCTTTTGCGGGACAAGGCTCCCGAAGCCTCGCTGTTCGTCGTCAACCGCCCCGGAGACCGATTCGAAGCGATCGAAAAGCCTTCCGTCGTCACCGGTTTGCCAACAGTACGCGCCGAGCGAGTGCTGGACCCAAAAATCCTGCGCTCACGGGAATTGGGATTCCGGAACGGCCACGTGCCGGTGACCGGCGTCATTTCAGCAATCGGCGTCTTGGCGGCGGCAGTCGGCGGACACGATGCGGTGGTGATGAGCAACGAGTGGTCGGCCTCCGTCGGCACCGTGCAGCTAGAAGGGCGCTCCATCAACCATCAATACTCGAAGTCCCTGGCTTTTGAAGTCGGCCTGCGGCAATGGCTTTCGGATGCGATCGGACCGGAGCTGGAATATTTTTCGATGCTGCGCCCATTCACTGAACTGTGGATTGCCCAGCGCTTTTCCGCGCTGTCGCAGTATTTCGGAACGTTCCGTAGTTGCAACCGCGCCTTTCATATCGATCACGCCAAGCGGCTTGACCACTGGTGTGGGGTGTGCGACAAATGCGCATTCATTGACCTGATCCTCGCGCCGTTCGTGGACGCCACGGTACTGCGAGACGTATTCGCCACCGGCGGCCACGAACCGCTCGAGAACCCCACCATGGTCGGCAGCTTCGGAACGCTGCTCGGCCTCATACCCGATGCGAAGCCGTGGGAATGCGTCGGCGATGTGGACGAATGCCGGGTTGCACTGCAACTGACCGCGCTGCGGCCCGATCGTGCACGCACGCACCTGGTGCAGGAGTTGGTAGTGCACGTGTCGGGCCCGGATCGCGATACGTGGGCAGACCCACGAATCGCTGCCGACGCGCTGCTACGCCCGGTCGGCGAACACTACATCCCGGCGTGGTATTTGCCGGACGAGATGCTCGGCTGACCTCAGTGCCGCACATTGCGCCTTTCTCACTGCCACGTTCCACGCTGTCCTGGGCTGATCTGCCGGGTCGGCGGGTGGGTTTGTACGGGCTCGGCGTCGAGGGCCACGCGAGTCTGCGTGCTTGCCGTGCGCTCGGAGTCGACCCGGTGGTCGTTGACGACAATCCTCAGTCAGTATCCGGGGACAACGGAGCCGACACCCGCGACGCCTCGTCGGGAGACAGCCCCCTGGTTCGAAGAACTCGCGACGGCGGGCTAGCTGCGCTGCTGGACTGCGACATCGTGATCAAATCCCCGGGAATCACCCGCTACGGCTCGGTTATCCACGAGTTGCAGGCCGGCGGAGTTGCCGTTGTCGGCGGTACTGGCCTATGGCTCGCGGGAGCGGACCTGAGCCGGGTCTTGCTGATTACCGGAAGCAAGGGAAAATCAACGACAACAGCCATTGCCGGGCACCTGCTGACCGGGTTCGGGTACCGGGTGCTGATCGGCGGCAATATCGGGGTGCCGCCCTACGACCCAGAGGTTGACCACGACGTCGATTACTGGGTGGTCGAGATCTCGAGTTACCAAGCAACGGACCTGGCCGTGTCCCCCTTCGTTACGGCGGTAACGTCGCTCAGTCCGGATCACCTACCGTGGCATAACGGTGACGTCGAAACCTATTACCGTGACAAGCTATCCGCGACGTCGCAGCCTGGCGCTCACGTAACAGTCGCTGACGGAGACAGCCCGCTCTTGCGCGCACACGCTGGGCTCCTTGGACCGCACATCGAGTGGGTGCACGCCACCGACGGTGCCGACCTGACCGACTCTGCCGACTCTGCCGACGCCCAGTGGCTGGACGAACTGGGTCTCCTCGGGACACACAATCGACGCAACGCGATGATTGCCCGCCGCGCCCTGCAATCAATGGGTATCGGGCAGGCAGACGATGAGGCCGCGCTTGCTGCGGCGGCCCGAGGGTTCATCGGTCTTCCTAGCCGATTGCAGACGGTCGGCCATCGCGGCGGCGTGATATTCGTTGATGATGGCTTATCCACCAACGTGCTGCCGGTACTGGCCGCTGTCGACGCCTTCAAAGGCCGCCGAGTAGCCCTACTCGTGGGTGGCAAGAGCCGCGGGATCGACTACGGCGCACTCGGTGTCGGGCTCCGCACGAGGAAAACGCCATGCCTCATGGTGACGATGCCGACGAACGGGCGCGATATCCACGCGCAGGTCGCCGACGCCGGCCCAGGCGAGGCAGTGGCGATTGTTGACGCCGAATCGCTCGACGATGCCGTCAAGATCGCGGCCCAGTGGGCCGAGCCGGATGGCGTGGTGTTGCTTTCTCCGGCGGCGCCTAGCTTCGATCTCTATCGCGACTACCGCGACCGCGGAAGGGCTTTCATCGCCGCGATGGTGGAATGCGGCGGAACCCCGTCATCAGCGGTGTCTTAGCGCATGTTCGGCCGCGACGTCGAGCACGAAGTGACACGGCAGTAACGGTTTGACTCACCGGTGCGCCACATCCCGAATGTCGAAGACGCTGCCGGAGCACCTCTCACCTGAAGAAACTCACATCTACGCATGCCCGAGACCTCAATCCGTAGAGTATTGCGTGTTTGTTACGAGCGCGATATCGTCTGCATAACCGAAGCTGAGTGTGGCGCTGGTCTCACTCCGCCTGCGGCACTGCCGAGGCTTCAGCGCCGCAGAGTTCTGTTCATATCCGAGGAGGCCATCGATGCCCGAATTACGGCAGCTATCGAACTCGACCTAAATCTGCGAGATTGTGAGACCGACACACCTGGAGGTGCGAACGCCATACAGGTCCCCTACGCAGCGACCATGAATCAGAACAGTGCCGTCACGTCGCAATCCGGCACTGGTGTAGACCATTTGCGCAGATCGACAGCCTTGATTGGCGCGAGTCAGCTCACGTTTCCGATAGAGACTTGGAGTCCTCATGAAAATGAACGCAAGGGCAACGACCACTTATATTGGCGTTCTGGCGCTGCTGCTAACAACAGCGTCCTGTAGCTCGAATT
>JBDTAR010000133.1:0-11470 GCA_039924545.1 Nakamurella sp.
GGCGGCTGGCGCGCACCCTGGCCGCTATCCCTGTGGAAGGAAGCCAACACCGGCTACTGGACGCTGCTGTGGTTCTTCATCAAGGTGCTCATCTTCATGTTCGTGTTCGTCTGGCTTCGCGGCACGCTGCCGCGCCTCCGGTACGACCAGTTCATGCACATGGGCTGGAAGGTCCTCGTCCCGGTATCCCTGGCGTGGATCCTGCTGGTCGGCGTGGCACGGGTGCTCAACACCGCGACCACACTCACCACCACCGAAGTGCTGCTGTGGATGGGCATTCCGCTCGTTGTGCTACTGCTCGTCGTCGCGTTCTGGCCTGCTAAAGACGAGGACGAGGATAGCGGCGATTACGACCCGGGCAGTGATGACGACGAGTATGACGGAATCCCCGCTGTAGTCCCGTCCCACCACGGTGAGGCAGGTGTAGTCGGTCCGTCGCTAGCGTCATTCCCGGTGCCGCCCATGGACCTCGTCATACCTGCAATACCGAAGCGTCGGGTGCCAGTTGGCACCGGTGCGGCAGTCAGCGAGAAGGGAGGATCGACTCATGTCGATTCTTGATCCGATCAAGGGCTTCGGAGTCACGTTCGGAACTATGTTCCGCGGCGTGGTCACCGAGGACTACCCCGTCAACCCGGCCCCGGTCGCACCGCGTTACCGCATGCGGCACCGCCTCAACCGGCACCCGGATGGCCTGGAGAAATGCATCGGCTGCGAGCTGTGCGCTTGGGCGTGCCCGGCAGATGCCATCTACGTCGAGGGCGGTTCCAACACAGGTGACGAGCGATTCTCGCCCGGTGAGCGGTACGCGAAGGATTACCAGATCAACTACTTGCGGTGCATCGGCTGCGGCATGTGCGTCGAGGCCTGCCCGACGCGTTCGCTCACGATGTTCGGTGAATACGAGCTGGCCAACGACAACCGACAGGACCTGATCTACACCAAGGACATGCTGCTGTCCCCGCTGCTGCCTGGTATGGAGCAGCCGCCGCATCCGCAGCGCCTGGGCAGCGAGAAGGACTACTACGTCAAGGGCCCGGAACTGCTCAAGGAGTTCAACGAGGCTCGGCACGCAGCCGGCGACAAGATTCCGCAGCCGCCACCGCTGCCGCCCATCGGGGTTGCCACGGGCGAGTCTGCGGAGCGGGTCAAGAAATCCAAGCCCCGAGAGGAAGAATCGTGATCGCATCACTGACCGCTGCGCTCACTGCGGCCGGGGCTCATGCGTCTGCGGCGACCAGTGACGCGGCGTCTGCGGCCGGTAGCGCTGGCGGAGCCGAGCAGATCGTGTTCTGGATCGTGGCGCCGCTGGCACTCATCGGGGCAGTCGGCATGCTCTTCTCGCGCGGCGCCGTGCACTCGGCACTGTGGTTGGTAGTCACGATGCTCTGCCTGGGTATTTTGTACATCCTCCAACAGGCCGAGTTCCTCGGCTTTGCCCAGATCATCGTGTACACCGGCGCGATCATGATGCTGTTCCTGTTCGTGCTCATGCTCACGGGGCGTGACGCGGGCGATTCCGTCATCGAAGTGCTCAGGGGCCAACGCGTCGCGGCGGGCCTCGTCGGCCTCGCGCTTGTCGCGCTGCTCGTCACGATCCTGGTGGGCGCCTTCAAGTCGACCACGTCGGTGGGCCTCGGCGGGGCCCTGGCCGAGCGCGGAGCGGTCGGCTCTCTAGCGGCGACGATCTTCACTGACTACTTGTTCCCATTTGAACTCACCTCGGCGCTGCTGATCACGGCCGCCATTGGCGCCATGGTGTTGGCGCATGTCGAGCGCAAACGGCACCAAAAGTCCAGCCAACGCGCGACCGTGCTGCACCGGATGAAGTCCGACCGAATGTCACCGCTGCCGGGCCCGGGCGTACACGCGACGTCCCATTCCAACGCCACGCCAGGGATGCTGCCGGACGGGTCCATCGCCCCCGGTTCCGTGTCCGAACAGGTGGAATTTGCTGTCACCGAGCGAGTGGCGCAGAACTACCGGGACAGGCTCGCGAGTGGTGACCTGCTAGTGCCGATTTCTGGGCCTCAACATCCCTACCGTCCGCGCACCGCCGCAGTAACCGGCCCGACGCATGCTGCGCCGATCGCCGATGCCATCGCGTCCGCAGACTCAGCAGCACGCTCGAAATCGACCGAGGGGAGCGAGAAGTGAACCCCACCCACTACCTGGTTCTTGGCGCACTGCTGTTCGGGATCGGCGCCGTCGGCGTCCTGATCCGCCGCAATGCAATCGTTGTCTTTATGTGCATCGAACTGATGCTGAACGCAGTGAACCTCACGTTCGTGACCTTCGCCCGCATGAGTGGACAGATCGACGGCATAGTCATCGCGCTGTTCGTGATGGTGGTCGCCGCCGCCGAAGTCGTGGTCGGCCTCGCCATCATCATGTCCATCTTCCGTTCTCGACGCAGTGCTTCCGTCGATGACGCGAATCTTTTGAAGTACTGAACGGGGGAGGACTGTGATCCAGGCCTTACAGGTAGTGACGGCGGCAGCACCGCCGGCGGCAAGCGGCGTGACGTCGCTGGCGCCGTTGGTGCTGTTGCTTCCGCTCATCGGTGCGGTTGTGCTGATGGTCGGCGGGCGCACCGTGAAGCGCGTCGCCCCGCTCATCGGCTGCCTCTCGGTGGTGGTGGCATTCGTCCTTGCCATCTCTATCTTCATCAGCACTATCGGCATGGACGCGGCCAGCAGGGTCAGCGAAATCTCCCTCTGGTCGTGGATGCCCGTGGAGTCGCTGCAGGTCGAGTTCGGTATGCGCATTGATCCGCTATCGCTCACGTTCATGCTGCTCATTACCGGCGTCGGCGCGCTCATCCATATCTACTCGATTGGGTACATGCAGCACGACGAAAATCGGCAGCGATTCTTCGCGTACATGAACCTGTTCGTCGCGGCGATGCTGTTGCTCGTCATGGGTAACTCGTTTCTCGCCACCTATGCCGGGTGGGAAGGCGTAGGTCTAGCGTCGTATCTGCTCATCGGATTCTGGTCATACAAGCCGTCTGCCGGTAGCGCCGCTAAGAAGTCGTTCGTGATGAACCGCGTCGGTGACTTCGGCTTCGTTATTGGCATCTTCATCATGTTCACCGAAATGGGCACCACGTCCTTCACCGGTGTGTTCGCCAACATCGGTGAGGTCGCCAAGGTGCATCCGGGCGCGGTCACTGTGATGTCGCTGTGTCTGCTGCTCGGCGCATGTGCAAAGTCCGGCCAGGTGCCGCTACAGGCGTGGCTGCCGGACGCGATGGAAGGTCCGACCCCGGTCTCCGCCTTGATCCACGCGGCCACCATGGTCACCGCAGGCGTGTACCTGATCACCCGTTCTGCCGAGATCTACAACCTGACCGACACCGGCCAACTGGTCGTGACCATCGTTGGCGCAGTCACGATCATGGTCGGCGCTATAGCAGGCTGCGGCAAGGACGACATCAAAAAGGTTCTCGCTTACTCCACTGTCTCGCAGATCGGCTACATGTTTCTGGCTGCCGGCCTCGGCACCGGAGTCTACGGGCTCGCGATCCTGCACCTGCTGACGCACGGCTTCTTCAAGGCCGGACTGTTCCTTGCTTCCGGCTCGATCTTGCACGGCATGAACGAACAGGTGAATATGCGTCACTTCGGCGGCCTTGCCAAGCGGATGCCGCTCACCTTCGTCACCATGACTGCCGGCTATCTTGCGATTATCGGCTTCCCGTACTTCTCCGGCTTCTTCTCGAAGGATCCGATTATCGAGGCGGCCTTCGCGGTGGGCGGTACCAAGGGGTGGTTGTTGGGTATGGCCGCAGCAATCGGAGCGGGTCTCACCGCGTTCTACATGACGCGGCTGATGATCATGACCTTCTTCGGCGATGCCCGTTGGAAGAATCTGAAATCGCCAGACGGCGCCGACTATCATCCGCACGAATCCAAGTCGGTGATGACAGTTCCGATGCTGATATTGGCTCTCGGCGCGCTTTTCGCCGGTGGGATCCTCGCCTCCGGAGACCGACTCGTGAACTGGCTCGCGCCGTCTGTCGGCGCCTATGTCGAGCCACACCCGACAATCCTCACACCAGGTGTCATCACGTGGGGCTCCGTCGCGCTGATGGTGATCGGTGCGGGGATCGCATACGTCCTGTTCGGAATGCGGCCGGTGCCGGTGACGCAACCCGTCACCCGCAACCCGATCATCCTGCTCGCGCGAGCAGGAGTCGGCGGTGACGCGATCAACGAGTCCCTGTTTGCGCGTCCGGGTATCTGGCTAGCGCGTACATTCGCCTACGCAGACGCCCGTGGTGTGGATGGGGTGGTCGACGGTGTCGGCACCTCGATCGTCAGCATCTCCGACTGGTGGAAAAAGTGGCAGAACGGCTACGTCCGTAGCTATGCCTTGTCCATGCTCTCCGGCACCTTGCTTATTGCCGTAGCACTGATGGTGGTGAACTTCTCGTGAGCGAACGTAGTGAGCGAACCAGACAACACAGTGCGGATGGTGCCTCATTGGCGCCCGGAACGAAGCGAGGACGTCAATGAGTAACTTCCCGTACCTGCTCGTCCTTCTGCTGCTCCCGCTGATCGGTTCGATCGTGGTCGCCGGCATGGGCGGCGCACCCGTGCGCACCGCAAAGCTGACCGCGCTAGCGATCTCGCTCGTCGAGTTCGTCGTCGCCGTCGGGCTGTGGTTCGACTATCGCTCCTTCATGGGCAGTGGCTCGTCGGATGCGTTCGGCGAAGTGGTTCGAGTTAGCTGGATCGGCAGCTTCAACATTTCGTTCGCGCTCGGAACAGACGGCATTTCGCTGGTCTTAATCGCTATGACGTGCTTCCTGGTTCCGATCGTGCTTGGCGCGTCGTGGGAAGAAAAGCTCCCGGCTGGTCGCACCATCACCGGCTATTTCTCGCTGATTCTGGTGTTCCAGTCGGCGATGATCGGCATGTTTGCCGCGACCGATGTGTTCCTTTTCTACTGCTTCTTCGAACTCATGCTGATCCCGATGTATTTCCTGGTCGGCTACTTCGGTGGCCCACGCCGGGCGTACGCGGCCACCAAGTTCTTCCTGTACTCGCTACTCGGCGGCCTGCTCATGCTGGCGTCGGTGATCGGCTTGTACGTCGCCTCTGGCAAGGTCCTGCCGGAAGGCACGATGGATTGGGAGACGCTGCGCTCTATCGCGCATCAGATCCCAGAGTCGACGCAGATATGGATCTTCCTGGGCTTCGCGGTGGCGTTCGCCATTAAGGCTCCGCTGGTGCCGTTCCATACGTGGCTGCCGGAGGCTGGTGCCGAGGCGCCCACGGGCGCGTCCACCATGCTGGTGACCACGATGGATAAGGTCGGCACCTTCGGCTTCCTTCGGATCTGCCTGCCACTGCTGCCTGCGGCCTCCCACAAACTGGTGTGGTTGTTCCTTGTGTTAGCACTATTGGGCATTATTTACGCAGCGATCGTCGCGTCCATGCAGACCGACCTCAAGAAATTCGTGACGTTCACCTCGATCGCGCACTTTGGCTTCATTGCGATGGGCGTCTTCGCGTTCACCACGCAGGCGATGGCCGGCGCCGTGCTCTACATGCTCAACCATGGCATAGCTACGGGTTTGCTCTTCATCGTCATAGGCATGTTGATATCTCGAGGCGGTTCGCGCAATATCGCCGATTATGGTGGCGTCTGGAAGATTGCGCCGGTGCTCGCCGGCGTGTTCCTGGTCGCCACCATGGCGACTCTGGCGCTGCCCGGCACCAACTCGTTTGTTTCTGAGTTCTTGGTGCTCATCGGCACATTCCAGCGCTATCCGGTAGTAGCGGTGATCGGCACCGCTGGCATCATCCTGTCGTCGGTATACATCCTCTGGATCTTCCAACGCACCATGACCGGACCCGTGCGCGGGGCCGCGGTGTTAGACGACGGCTCCTCGACTGTGGTGTCCGATGGATCTTTGTCCGATGGATCAGGATCTAACCATGACGCCTCCCTCGAGACGGGCCACAGCCCGCAGCCTGGGGCCGGCAGCGGCGTTGCGGTTGCTGTGAAGGACGCGAAGCCGAAGGTGAAGTTCGGTGATCTGAAGCCGCGCGAGATTGTGGTCGTGGCACCGCTGATCGCGGCGATCATCTTCCTGGGCGTGTATCCCAAGCCGGTTCTTGACGTGATCCAACCGACCGTGGCGGCGACGATGACGGCCATTGGCGCCACTGATCCCGGAACTGCTGTGACCATTGTGAATGGAGGCGGCAACTGATGAGTTCCGCACTAGCCGTCGCGCTGCCAACGGCAGGCGAGCTGCCAGCTATCCCGGCACCGTCTATCGACCTGGTAGGCATCTTGCCGATCCTGATCATTCTGGGCGCCGCGGTTGTGGCAGTCCTGGTAGAAGCCGGGGTGCCGCGGAAGCAGCGACACATTACCCAGGTCGTGCTCACGATTTCGGCGATCGTCGCCGCCGCGGTGACAACCGTCATCCTCGGGGTGAAGGGGCACTACGTGGTCACCTTCGCGGGTGCGATCGCAGTGGACTCTGCCACCTACGTGATGTGGGGGTCGCTGCTGGCGCTCGCGCTGGTATCAATTCCCGTCATGGCCGATCGCGTCGTCGAGCGCGGCGGAACGTTCTCCCCGCAGGCCTCCGCAGTGATCGGATCTGATCGGGCGAATCTAGCCACCAAGGTCGCGACCCCGATGCAGACCGAGGTCTTCCCGCTGGCACTGTTCTCGCTCGGTGGCATGTTGGTCTTCCCGGCGTCTTCCGACTTGCTGACGCTGTTCATCGCGTTCGAGGTACTGTCGCTGCCGCTGTACCTGCTGTGCGGTATGGCTCGGCGCAAGCGGCTCATCTCGCAAGAGGCAGCCGTCAAGTACTTCCTGATCGGCGCTTTCACCTCAGCGATCATGCTGTATGGCATCGCACTGCTCTACGGCTACGCAGGGTCGGTGCACTTCGTCGACATTGCGGCGGCCATCAAGTCGGGCCAGGGCAGCGATGTATTGCTGAGCGCTGGCATGGGCCTATTGATCGTTGGACTGCTCTTCAAGAGTTCCGTCGGGCCATTCCACATGTGGACCCCGGACGTGTACCAGGGCGCCCCGACTCCGGTCTCTGCGTTTATGGCCACGACTACGAAGTTTGCGGCGTTCGCAGCGCTGCTACGCGTCACCCAGGTAGCCCTCGGCCCACTGGCCTGGACGTGGAAGCCAGTGCTGATGGTGGTCGCCGTCATTTCTATGGCGATCGGCGCGTTCTTCGGCGTCATCCAGCAGGACCTCAAACGCATGCTCGCCTACTCGTCCGTGGCGCACGCGGGGTTCATCCTGCTAGGTGTCATGTCCATCACCGAGCGCGGCGTCACCGCGACACTGTTCTACTTGCTCACGTACGGCTTCGCCACCATCGGTGGCTTCAATCTGCTACTAATGGTCCGCCGGGGCGAGCTGGAAGCATCCCGCGTGAAGGATTGGGCGGGTATCGGCAAGAAGTCGCCGCTACTGGCCGCAACCATGACGATCTTCCTGCTCTCGTTGGCGGGTATTCCGCTCACCAGCGGATTCATTGGCAAGCTGGTGATCTTCACGGCTGCAATGAATGCAGGCATGGGGCCGCTCGTGGTGGTCGCCATGATCGCTACCGTCGTCACGGCATTTTTCTACCTGCGCGTCATCGTCATGATGTACTTCGTCGATCCGCCGTCCGCAGTATCTGCCGACGGTGTAGCGGCACCGCATATCGTCATGCCGGCCACACTGACGCTTGTCGCAGTCGGACTGTGCGCGCTACTCACGGTCATTCTCGGCATCGTTCCGCAGCCGGTTCTCGATGCCATGCGCGTCGTGTTCCCGCTGCTGTCGTAGGCTTTTCCGTTGTGAGTACATCAGCGCCCGTCGGCATGCCCGGCTTCGAGCTGGTCGACCCCACCCTGATGGCACGTGTAGCCCACGGCCTGGACCGGGTCGAGCAGCTACTTGCTAGCGAGTTGGACAGCGAATTCTCGTTCGTTACCGAGGCGTCATCGCACCTAGTCGCCGCCGGCGGAAAGCGGTTTCGGCCACTCTTCACGTTGGTAGCCGCCGGAATCGGTCCACACGGCGACTCTGACGATGTGGTGACGGCTGGCGCTGTAGTGGAGCTCATCCATTTGGCGACGCTGTATCACGATGACGTCATGGATGAGGCCGCAATCCGGCGAGGCACTGACTCGGCTAATGCGCGCTGGGACAATTCCATTGCGATTCTGGCTGGAGATTTCGTCTTCGCGCGTGCTTCCCGGCTGGTAGCTCAGCTTGGGCCGGATGCGGTCCGAATCATCGCCGACACGTTCGCGGAGTTGGTATCCGGCCAAATTCGGGAGACCGTTGGCCCACGGCCGGGCGAGGATCCAATCGCTCATCACCTGACAGTGTTGAACGAGAAGACCGCCTCGCTGATCGACACCTGCGCCCGTTACGGCGGCATGTTTTCCGGAGCTACGACCGAGCAGACTTCCACGTTGCGGCGTTATGCGCGCGCGCTCGGTGTCGCATTCCAGCTGTCCGACGATATTAACGACATTGCATCGGTCGACTCCGGTAAGACGCCCGGAACGGATCTCAAAGAAGGCGTGCGCACCCTGCCGATGCTGTACACGCTGGCTGACCCCGATGCAGATCCGGAACTGCTGGATCTGTTGGCCGGCCCGATCCACGACGACTCCGCAGTCGATCGCGCCGTCGAACTGCTGCGGGCATCCCCTGGCCTTGCCAAAGCCCGCGCCACGCTCGACGACTACGCGGCTTCCGCGCGCCGCGAACTTGCCATGTTGCCGCCGTCGCCAGAGGTCTCCGCGATGGGTTCACTCACGACTTTCGTGGTGGAACGCTCCCGATAGACCAGTCTGCTTCGCCCGTCCGCTAGGCGCACGGGGCTAGATTACGGGGCTAGATTCGGTCAGGCAGACACAGCCAGGCGTGGATTCTCAGGAATCGTCGGCCTCGAACGCGAACTCCAGGCGCTCGGCGGAGCGGGTTTCTGTGTCGGTACGACGAACGGTGAGAACAGCGTCATCCCCCCGCAAGCGGGCGGTGCCCCCACCGACGGATGTGTTGCTGAGCACTGTGTAGACGATTGGTCGGCTAAACCTACGCTGCACGGCAAAACGCCCCGAGGTGGTGAATTCACCCCGCGCGGGCTCTATCTCGGCGGTGTCGGACTCGGTCACCACCGGGCGGGCAAAGCGCAAGTGTAGGCCGCGGTCGGCGCAGTAATAGTCGCCGTCCTGCCGAGGTGCGAACTCGCTGAGCTCGGAGGTACCAGAAAGGCTGACGCCCGGGACAGCGTCATACTTGTTGCCGCTGTTTTCGTCAGCAGCACTGCTGCTGCTACTCGCATCGCTGCCCCCGATCCCGCTGCTTGTCGCGGCACCGTCGCTGACGTCGGTGCCGATGGTTTCACCGCCGCGCAAGCCGCGCAACTTATCTCGCAAGCTCATCGATACCTCCTGTGCCCGATTGTTTCATGCCCCGTGTCGACGCTGGAGTTGCGGCCGCGCTGCGACGGCGGCGGGCGATCCTCGACCGGAACACGGCCTCCAGCGAGAGCAGGACGAGCGCCACCCATATCACTGCGAAGCCGGCCCAGCGGGACGTCGACATGGCCTCGTGCGCCCACAGCACGCCGAGCAGGAATTGAGTCAGTGGGTTGATGTACTGGATCAAGCCGAGCATCGACAACGGCAGGCGGCGCGCGGCGGCGCCAAAGAGCAGCAGCGGCACGGCGGTGACCAACCCCGCTCCGACTATGACGGCCATGTGGCCGCCGCCGTATCCGATGAAGTGCGCTGAGCCGTCAATCTGCAGCCAGATGAGGAATCCCAATGCGGGCAGCATGAGGACGGCCGATTCGCCGAGCAGGGAGATCGCCGCCGGGATTCGGATGATCCGTTTGATGAGTCCGTACAGGCCGAAGCTCAGCGCTAGGGTCACCGCGATGTAAGGGAATCCGTGCGCGCCGAGCGAGGTGAACACCACGCCGACGACCGCCACCGCCAACGCGATCCACTGCAGCGGTGACAGCCTCTCTCGCAGCGCGATGACACCGAGCGCCACGGACACTAGCGGGTTGATGAAGTAGCCGAGGGATGCCTCGACCACATGCCCGTTGTTGACGGCGTAGATGTACACGCCCCAGTTCAGCGAGATGAGTAGCGCGGCGAGCGCGATCAAAAGCCAGGTGTGTGCGCTCAAGGCCCGCACCTTGCGCCACTGTCTCACCACCGTGATAACGATGCCCATGACCACGGCGGACCACAGCATGCGGTGTGCCAGGATCTCCAGAGCGCCAGCTGGCTCCAAGAGTGGCCAGTACAGCGGAAACAGGCCCCACATCAGGTAGGCGCCGATGGCGAACAGAGCGCCCTGCTTCATCAACGACCTCCGGGGGATATCACTCCATTCTGCCAGGTGCCTGCTACCCTGATCCCGGCGGCGGCGCCCTGCACGTCATGGGGCGTGCTGGCGGCAGACCGTTCGAGCAAGGTGGACAGCACGATTGTCGACTCGGTCCGTGCGACGGCGCCGGTCGCTCGCAGCTTCTCAAGGGACCGCTCCAAGTCCGTCATGTCTGCTGCGCGCAGCTGCACGAGCACGTCAGCGTCACCCGATACGGTGTACGCGGCGACGACCTCCGGGATCGGCTCCAGTATTCGGCGGATCGTGTCCGGGGTGACGTTGCCGGCATACGTCACGGATACCCAGGCCTGGGCATGCCAGCCAAGCGCGTCGGGATTGATGCGCGCCGAAAATCCAGATATGACGCCATCCGCGACCAGTCGGTCGACGCGCCGCTTCACCGCCGGTGCGGACAGCCCCACGTCGAAGCCGATCTCGCGAAACGATGCGCGGGCGTTATCCGTTAGTCGCGCAATAATCTGACGGTCTAGGTCGTCAATGCGCAACAAAGTGCTCACCAATGCGCAATGGAATCGTATTGTGATGCGTCATACATGAAACCTACCGTTGAAGTATGACCATCACAGTTGAAACCACGTCTTTCGACGCGACCAGTCCCAGTGCTGTTGCAGCCATGGCTGTCGCACCCATGCGCACACCCCGCCCGCAGCGGTTCCTCGTGACGCGACCCACGTACTTCGACGTCGTGTATTCCATCAACGCATGGATGGACACGGCAGTACCGACAGATAGCGCGCTGGCAATGCGGCAGTGGGAGAACCTGGTCGCCACCTTCCGGGGTCTCGGCCACACAGTCGAGATCTGTGAAGGGGCTCCCGGACTGCCGGACATGGTCTTCGCCGCGAACGCTGGCACTGTGGTCGACGGTGTAGCCGTGCCCGCCAAGTTCTCCACTGACAAGCGGTCCGGGGAGGAAGCTCCCTACACGAAATGGTTCAGCGACCATGTCGGATCCGTGGTGGAACCGACGCTCGTCAATGAAGGTGAAGGGGACCTGCTGTGGACTGGGCGACTCTTGTTGGCAGGGAGCGGATTTCGCACTGATCCG